>NZ_JBEXYU010000014.1:0-220946 GCF_040631115.1 Nonomuraea sp. NPDC005692
GCTGACGCGGCGGCCCGGCCCCCGGTGTGCGGGTCACCTGGCGATGAGATGCTGTCCAGCCGCCCCGGGGGCGAAGCGCAGCTTCTTCTCCAGGCAGACCATCGCCCCGTTCTCACGCACGTTGGTGAACCGGATGTCGTCGGCGAGCGCGCGCATGATCTGCAGACCCCGTCCGTGCTCGGCCCCCGGGCCGGGTTCGATCACCTTGTCCGGGTCGAAACCGCCCCCCGTGTCGATGACCTTGATGACGCACAGGTCGTCGCGCACGCAGGCGCTGACGGTGTAGTCGTCGCTGGGCGTGGCGTGCTTGATCACGTTCGCGCACGCCTCGGTCAGCATCAACTCGATGTCGTCGCGAATCTGGGCCTCGACGCCGAGCGACCGCAGCGTGCCGTCCAGCATCTGCCTGATCAGCGGGACGCTCGCCGCATCCCTGGGCAGTCGGAGCGCTATCGTCGCCTCCACTGCGTCTCCTCCCGTCTGGATGCGTGCGAGCCTTCTGCCCCGGATCCGGCGCGCCAATCGTCCGTTCCGCCGTCAGAGGGCCACAGGGGCCGCTACTGCTCCACGAGCCGCAGCGCCACCTCCATGCACGCCTTGTCGATCTCCTCCTCGGTCAGCCCCTCGCCGGCCATCGACAGCCACTTGCCCGCGTGCAGCGCGAACAGCGCCAGCGAGCGGCTGATGCGCTCGGTGGGCGTGGCGCCGGCGTCGCTCATCTCGGCGGTGAGCTCCATCATCGTGTCGCGCATCTTGGCCAGCTGGGGATGGTTGCGCATCGCCGTCTGGTTGCTCTCCAGGAAGCGGGCGACGGCCAGATAGCGGGGCTGGCGCAGCCGTTCGGCGTAGCGCGCGAGCAGCTCGCGGCGGGTCTCGGGGGTCTTCGGCGCGTTCCTGGCCCACTCCAGCAGCTCCTGCAGCTCGGCCACCCGGAGGTCGACCAGGCTGCCGATGATGTCGTCCTTGGTCTTGAAGTGGTAGTACAGCGCGGCCTTGGTCACGCCCAGCTCTTCCGCGATCTCGCGGAGCGAGGTCGCCTCGTAACCCTGTTCCGTGAAGAGTTTCAGCGCGATCTCCTGGATCCGCGCCCGCGTGTCTTCCCGCACTTTGCACCTGTTTCGACTTGACGGTCGGCAAGTAAGTATCTAGCTTATTCTAAGCTTGCCGGTCGGCAAGTAAGCAAGATCAAATCTGGGGGTGTGCAGTGGCGGAGGCAGTCGGACGGCGCCGCGAGGTCATGGTCGTCCTGCCGGGCCTGATGCTGGCCATGGTGCTGGCCATGCTGGACAACATGATCGTGGGCACGGCCATGCCACGCATCGTGGGCGAGTTAGGGGGCCTGACGCATCTGTCGTGGGTGGTGACCGCCTACGTCCTGGGCACGACCGTCTCGACCCCGATCTGGGGCAAGATCGGCGACCTGTACGGCCGCAAGACCATCTTCATCACCTCGATCGTCATCTTCATGATCGGCTCAGTTCTGTGCGGCATGGCCGGCTCCTCCATGCTCGGCGGCCCCGCCGACGGCATGACCGAGCTGATCGCCTTCCGCGCGATCCAGGGCCTCGGCGCCGGCGGCCTCATGGTCAACGTCATGGCCATCATCGGCGACCTGGTGCCGCCCCGCGAGCGCGGCCAGTACCAGGGCATCATGGCCGGCGTCATGTCGCTGGCGATGATCGCCGGCCCGCTGGTCGGCGGCTTCATCACCGACCACCTCGACTGGCGCTGGGCCTTCTACGTGAACCTGCCGGTCGGCGCGGTCGCGCTGGTCCTGCTCGCGCTCAACCTCCACCTGCCGCGGACGCACAACAAGGTGCGCATCGACTGGGCGGGCGCGGTCCTGCTGTCGGTCAGCATCACCGCGATGGTGCTCATCACCACCTGGGGCGGCAACGAGTACACCTGGGGCTCCTGGCAGATCCTCACCCTGATCGCGGTCGCCGTGGTCTTCCTGGCCGGATTCATCGTGGTCGAGCGCCGCGTGGCCGAGCCCATCATGCCGCTGCAGCTGTTCCGCAACCGCAACTTCACCCTGATCTCGGGCATCGGCTTCCTGCTCGGCTTCGCCATGTTCGGCGCGATCAATTTCCTGCCGCTGTTCCAGCAGACCGTCCAGGGCGCCACGGCCACGAACTCCGGTCTGCTGCTGCTGCCCATGATGGCCTCGGCCATGGTCGTGTCGCTGTTCGTCGGCAAGGCCATCACCAGCACCGGCAAGTACAAGATCTACCCGATCATCGGCGGCGTCGGCATGGCCGCCGGCATGTGGCTGCTGTCCACGATGGGGGTCGACACGGCCTCCTGGCAGACCGGCCTCTACATCGCCGTGCTCGGCCTCGGCATGGGCTTCCTCATGCAGACCACCATGCTCATCGCGCAGAACAGCGTCGAGCAGAAGGACCTCGGCGTCTCCAGCAGCGCCACCACGTTCTTCCGGTCGATCGGCGGCTCGTTCGGCGTCTCGCTGTTCGGCGCGATCTTCAACAACCACTACCTGTCGGAGCTGACCGGCCGCTTCGGCGCCCAGGCGGCCGAGCGCATGACCTCCGGCGGCGCCCGGATGGACCCCAAACAGCTCGAACGGGTCCCGCAGATGCGCACCGGGATCCTGGAGTCGCTGGCGATCTCGATCTCCGACGTGTTCTGGTGGGCCATCGCCTTCGCCGTCGTGGTGCCGCTGCTGGCGGCCTTCATCAAGGAGATCCCGCTGCGCGGCGGCGCGCCCGCGGAGGCGGCTCCGCAGGAGGCGGTCAGCCCGGCGGCAGGCTGAACAGCCGGTCGATCGCCGTCAGCTGGAACAGGCTGCGCAGATAGGGCGTCAGCGCCACCACCCGCACCACGGCGCCGGCGTCCGCGGCCCTCAGCTGGAGGCGGACGAGCCCGGCCAGGCCGGAGGAGTCGACGAAGGTCAGCCGGGACAGGTCGACGTCGATCGCGGTGCAGCCGGCGGGGACGGGGAATTCGCCCAGCCGGCTGACGGACTCGTAGTCGAGGTCGCCGCTGAGGGCGAGCGCGACGGTCGTCGCGTCGGGGGTGGCGACCTCGATGTGCAGCGGCTTCCTGTCGACCACCCGCCCAGCCTAGCCACCCCGGGAAAAATGGGAGGCGCCGGGGTGGGCGTAGTGTGCACAATCCTGTCCATGCACATCTTGCGCCGCCCCCGGGTCGACGACGCCGCGGCCATCCACGAGCTGGTCGCGGCCTACGACACCGAGGTCATCGGGTCGCCCGACATGACGCTCGACGACATCGCCGACGAGCTGGCCGAGCCGGGCTTCGACCTCGACAGGGACGGCTGGCTGGCCCACGACGAGACCGGCCGCCTGGCCGGTTGGGCCTGGGCCTGCCGGGTGGGCGACAGCGACCTGGTCAACATCGAGGTCATCACCCGCTCCGGCCTGGACGACCTGCGGCAGGAGCTGTGGCACACGGTCACCGCCCGCGCCCGCGAGCTCGGCGCCGAACGCGGCCACGACGGCGTCACCCTCGACATCGGCATCTACCGCGCCGACCAGGACAAGCAGTCCTACGCCAAGGAGCAGGGCTTCGAGCCCGGCACCAGCTTCCACCGCATGCGCGCCGACCACGCGTCCCCCGTCGAGGCGCCCACGCCGCCGCCCGGCCTCACCCTGCACACGGGCGAGGACGAAGAGACCCGCCGCGCCGCGCACGAGGTGCACCAGATCGGCTTCGCCGAGCACTTCGGCTTCGTCCCGGTCGACTACGACCACTGGTACGAGCGCCGCCAGGCCCAGAGCGTCACCGACTGGAGCCAGCTCACCCTGGCCAGGATCGACGGGGAGCCCGCCGGCGTGCTGATCGGCAGCAACCAGTTCGTCCCCGACGAAGACTGCGGCTACGTCGCCACGCTCGCCGTGCACCCGGGTTTCCGCGGCCGGGGTCTGGGCCGCTTCCTGCTCCGGCACGCCTTCGCCGCCGACGCCGCCAGAGGCCGCAAGGGCACGATCCTGCACGTGGACAGCAACAACACCACCCCCGCCCTGGGCCTGTACGAGTCGGCGGGCATGCGCCGCGTGCTGGCCATCGACGTCTGGCGGCGCCGCCTCTGACGCCGTCCCGCCCTACCCGGTGGCGGGCCCGCCGCTAGACCCGGTGGCGGGCCAGGTGCTCCAGCACCGACTGGTTGGCCTCCCAGCCGTCGGGGAACTTCACCGGCACCCCGAGCTGCACCGGCTCGGCCGACGGGTGGGCGTCCAGCAGCTCGGCGATGCCCGCCCGCGCCACCATCACGCAGGCGTGCCGGTGGCGCGAGGCCAGCACGCACAGCCGCCCCGACTCCAGATGGAAGGCGGTGGCGTCGCGGCGGCCCGACAGCGGGTGCAGCACGATCGTCACGTCGTACTCGCGGCCCTGGAGGCGGTTGGCGGTGTCCACGGTGATCTCCGGCGGCAGCCCGGCGTTCCTGATCGCGGCCACCTGGTCGCGGTGGGCCGCGCCGACCGCGATCCGGTCGGCGGTCACCGGCCGCTCGCCCTGCTCCGAGGCGGCCACGGCCCCGCGCTGCAGCAGCCGCGCCGCCAGCAGCGCCACCGCCTGCACGGCCTCGCCGTCGGTACGCACGGTGTGCCGCTCGGGCAGCTCCAGCAGCGCCCACCCCGACCGGGCGGCCTCCTCCAGCGCGCGGTCGTGCACGGTGCCCATGCCGCCGGCGGTCAGCTCCAGCCGCCGGTCGCCCGCCGAGGTGCCCGACCGGAACCCGGTGAACGGGTAGAACGCCTTCGACACCACCGGCGCGGCCGAGGCCGGCAGCCGCCAGGACACCGGCAACCGGTGGACCGGCAACTCCGGGTTGTGCCGCAGCAGCACCGCCACCGCGCTCTGCAGCGGGTCCCACGACAACCCCGACCAGCGGTCGCCGTCGACGATCGAGAACGGGTCGAGCTGTCCGGGGTCGCCGACGAACAGCGCCCGCTCGAACAGCCCCGCGATGCGCAACAGCTTGTCCGAGCGCATCTGGTACGCCTCGTCCACGATCGCCCACGGCCACACCCGGCCGGAGATCCACGCCCACTTGTCGGCCGTGGCGATGACGATGTCGGGGTCGCCGAGGTCCTGGATCCTGGTGCCGACGGTGACGCCGGGCAGCTCCAGCATGCGCGGGTGGGGCACGTACCCGCCGGCCGACAGCCGACCGACCTTCAGGTGCGGATGCTTGTCGGAGATGCGGGCCACCAGGTCGTCGACCTGCTCGTTCGTCTGGGCGACGATCATCAGCGGCTCGCCGGTGGCGGCGATGTGCGCGGCGGCGCGCACGACCAGCGTGGACTTCCCGGCGCCGGGCGGGGAGTCGACCACGACGCCGCGGTTCCTGGGCAGGTCGGCCAGGACGTTCGCGATCACCTGCTCCGGGCTCTCGCTCACGACCATTCCTCCTGGGCGTCCTCGTCGGCGGGGATGTACTCCTGCGGCGGCCCGCCGTGCGTCCACGGCGTGGCCTCGGCCTCGGGCAGCGCCGGCGAGCCCTGGAAGTCGTCGGTCAGCGAGGTGTAGCAGACCCGCTCGCCGATCTCCGGCACGGCGCCGGGGGCGGGAGTCTTCCCCCGGCCCATGCCCTTGGTGATCTTCAGGGTGATCAGCCCGCCGTGCGCCTCCACCAGCTCGGCGCCCTGGCCGCGGCGCTGCGGGGTGCCGAGCGAGGCGCCGGGCGGCAGGCGTACCGGGTCGTCGGTCTTGAGCACCACCAGCGGGCGCAGCTTGCGCGAACGGCCCTCGCCCTCGACGTTGTCGGGGACGGTCTCGACCACCTCGCCGGCGAACGCCTCGCCGGTCAGCCGGTACTCGGCCATCACCAGCGGGTCGTCGTAGGCGCGCTGCACGTCGTAGGCGGCCTGGGCACGTTCCATGCGGGCCAGCTTGGCCGCGGCGGCCACCGCGCCGTCGCGCCTGGCCTGCGGCGGCGCGCCCTCGGCGATGTGGGCGGCCATGGCGCTGAACGAGCCGCGGTCCTGCTCCCAGCGCTGCGCCACGCTCGCGCCCGGCTCCAGCCCGGCCAGCAGGTCGAGCGCCTGCCACATCAGCCGCCAGGTGGGTTCGAGCTGGGTGCGCAGCGCCTCGGCGACCCGTTCGGGCGACTCGCTCTCGATGGCCGGCGCGAGCACCTCGGCGTCGAAGCCGGGATCGGTCGCGGGCCCGGCGGGCGGCCAGATCAGCGGGTCCTCGGCGTCGTCGGAAGGCCCCTGGGTGATCCAGGACAGCAGCGCGGCCAGGTTGGCGTCCTCCAGCGCGCTCTGCCCGCTGGCCCAGTGGCGGCCCAGCTCCTCGGTCGCGGCCAGCGTCAGCGACGAGCCCGGGTAGGCGGCCCGCTCCGCGAAGTACGTCAGCCACCGCCCCAGCAGCGGCACCTCCGGCGGCACCGGGTAGGGCCCGTCGGGCCTGCGGAAGCGCGTGGAGCGGCCGAGCAGCCTGGCGAAGCCGACGCCCGCCTGGTTCGGCAGGACGAGCTGCGGCGCGTCGAGCGCCCGCTCGTAGGGGTCCGCGTTCTTGCGCTCCACCGTCTCGGTGTCGGCGGTGAACCCCTCGACGTACGGCAGCAGCACCCCGGCCAGCTCGGCGGCCCAGGCGAAGCGCAGGTCGCGGTTGCGCGGCTGGGTGACGACGAGCAGGCGCGGCCGGTCGCGGTCGGTGCCGAGCATGGCGGCCAGCGGCGCGGCGGCCTCGCCCGACAGCTTGAGCGGGATGAACACCATCGGCCGCGCGCCCACGTGGCAGTGGCGGACCGTGGCGACGGGCTGGGCGATGCCCTCCCGCAGGGCGCGCAGCCGGGCGAGCGAGGTGAGCAGGCTCAACTGAGGCACTCCCTGCGCAGGCGTTCGGCGTTGCGGAGCAGGCCGGCGATCTCCTCCTGGCCGTCGGCCGGGTCGCGCAGGCCGTCGGCCAGGCCCAGCGCCTCGGCCACCGAGGCGACCCCGCCCAGCTCGTCGCGCACCTGGCGGCCGAGCAGGTCGGAGGCGCCCTCCTGGCGGGCCTCGTCGCGGCAGAAGAAGCACAGGTCGCACGCGGACAGGCAGTCGGGCGCGTAGCGGGCGGTGGTCCTGCGCAGCGCGTCGGCCAGCTCGGCGACCGGGCGGGTGGGCCGGCCGTCCTCGCCGGGCCGCAGGTCGAAGCTGAGGTCGTCGGGCAGCGCCGCGAGCAGCCGGTCGAGGCCGGTCATCCGGGTGAGCTGGCGGCGCAGCACGGCGAGCTGCCTGCGCACGTCGACCAGGGTCGCCACCGGCCGGTTGGCGAAGTTCTCGGGACACACCAGCACCACGTCGTGGGAGACGGTGAGCGGGTCGTGCCCCAGCTCCGCCAGCATCGTGCGCAGCGCCAGCACGTAGACCGCGGCCTGGCGGGCGGCGGCGGCCACCGCGGCCGGCTCGGCCTGCCCGTCGACCACCGCGAACGACTTGATCTCCACCACGTGGAAGCGCCCGCCGAGCTGGAAGGCGACCACGTCGGGTTCGAGGAACGCGGTGTGGCCGGCGATCTCCAGGCTGAGCAGCGGGTGGTCGAACAGCGTGCCGGCGTCCTGGTCGCCGCGCGCCGCCCGGTCGAACAGGGCGCGGGTGTGGGTGTGGCGCAGGTGGGCGCCGACGTTCTCCACGTCGTGGTAGGCCACCTCGGCGACCGGCAGGTCCAGCACCTCGCGCAGCATGCGCAGCAACTCGGCGCAGCCGTCGGCCTTGACCAGCGCCTCGAACGCGTTCCCGCGGGTGATCGCGAACGGCGACTGGCCGAACGGCGCGGGGAAGCCCAGGTGGCGGGCGGCGGCGTCCTTGTCGACGCCGGCGCCGTCCATGAGGGCCCGGCGGGTGCAGCCGGGATTGGCGGCCAGGGCCGCGATCGCTCTGGCGTCGTGCGGCTTGGGCGGCGTCGTGCCGCGCAGCGCGTCGAGCCGGTGGGCCGGGCCGTCCTCGCGTCTCAAGCCGCTCACGTCGCTGTCTCCTCCTTGATCGTGCCCAGCGTAGCGGCGCCGAAGAGCCTGGCCACGTCACCGAGCTGGGATGTGGCGCGTCGTGCCAGCTCGGCGCGGTCGCGCGTGTCGCGTTCTGCGTGCACCGCCAGCTCGGCCCTGGCCGCCTCGGCGATCCGCCGGCGGTCGGGCGGGCCGAGGTCGGCGACCGTGGCGCCGGGCACGTTCCTGGCCATCCGCGCCAGTAAGCGCAGGGCCCCTTCGTCCGCGCAGTCGTGCGAGGCCACCGCGATGGCGCAGGTCAGGAAGTCGACGCGGGGGCTTAGCGGGCCGACCACCCGCCGCTCCAGCGGCCAGGTGCTGAGCGTCAGCAGGCCGCGGGCGGGGGAGAGGCGGTCGGTCAGCGCCGCGCACAGGTAGTACGGCCTGCCGTGCGGCGTGGACCGGAACGAGCGCTCCTCGTCGCGGCGCAGGCTGGTGAGCTGGGCGCTGCGGATGGTGCCGGCGAAGAACGCGCCGCTGACCGCCACCACCAGGCGCGGCTGCGCGGCGGCCCCGAGCAGCGCGAGCGCCTGGTGCACCTGCTCGCGGACGGTGACCAGCCGGGGCCCCTGGGCCCTGGCGGGCGGCTGCTCGCCGCTCACCAGGGCGTCCCAGGCGCGCTCGGCGGCGCGCAGCTCTGCGCGCAGGACGCGGGCCGTCGCGCCGTCCCTGACGCGCATGGCTTTGCGCACGTCGGCCCGGAGCCCGTCGATCCGCCGCTCCAGCTCGTCCAGCGGGTCACTCATGGCGCGAGGGTATCAACAGTTCCAGTATTTCCCAGTATTTACACCGAAATCTACTTTGTAAAGGGCCGGGCCAGGAACCACATGCGGTCCTCGGTGAGGAACCGCTCCAGCCGCAGCCCTTCGACGGCCAGGGCGGCGGCCAGGTCGTCGTCCGTCATGCGGCGCGAGGTGAACGACTGCGTCCAGACCCGGTCGCCGTGCTCGTAGCGCATGGTCGCCGCGAACACGCCGGGGGAGATCTCCTCGACCTCCGCCAGGGTGATCGTGACGTCGCCGTCCGTCCGGCCCGAGCCGGGCCGCCAGGTGTCGTGCCGCTCGGCCGTCATCCACTGGACGAGCACCGCCCCGCCCGGCTTGACGTGCCGCGCGCACGCCGCCAGGAAGGCCCGCCTGACCTCCTCGTCGACCACGTTGACGAGCTGGGAGGCCAGCGTGACGGTGTCGAAGCGCCGGTCGAGCCGCAGGTCCTGGAGCCGCGCGTGCACGGTCTCGGCTCCGCGCACGTGGGCCAGCATCTCGGTGGACTCGTCCACGGCCACGACCTGTAACCCGGCCTCGACGAGCGCGTGGGTGACCCTGCCGACGCCCGCGCCGAGCTCCAGGACGGACCCGCCCGGCGGGGTCTCCTGGATGACGACGTCGGCGTCGCGGCCGGGCTGGAGGAGGGTGTAGAAGTCCACAGGGGATCCGTCGGGGGTGATGGCGCCTGGGCCTGTGCCGGTGTTCTTCATGACCAAAAACCTAACCGCCGCGTGAGCCGTCCGTGAGCGGGGGACGATGGCCTCTGTGACCGGTGAGGTACGAGTTCTGATCGGCGTCGGCGTGGGTCTGGCCGCCGTTCCCCCCGTCTACTACCTGACCGAGGCGGGCGCCAGAGCGTTGCGGGCCGGACAGGCGGCCTTCGCCCCGGCCCCCGCCGGGCTGGGCTTACTGGCGGCGGCGGCCCTGATCGTCGCGGTGCTGGCCGCCTGGCCCGCCGCAGCGCTGGCCTGCGGGCTGCCGCTGGCCGTGGCGGGCGTGCTGTTCGCCCTCGACCTGCGGGCCGCGATCGGCCTGGCGGGCGCGCTGCCCGGCCTGTGGGAGCCGCCGTGGGCCGAGCCGCCCGGCACCCTCGCCGGGGCGACCGGCCTGTACGCCTACACCGGCGCGTTACTGGTCTTCTCGGCGCTGTTGCCGCGTCGTCTGCGATCTATCCTGAGCAGATGAGCAGACGGGACCCCGACCGGCGCAGGGCGCTGCTCGACGCCGCCGACCGGGCCATCCTGGCCGAGGGCCCCGAGGTGTCGATGGCGGCCATCGCCGCCGAGGCCGGCATCACCAAACCCGTCCTCTACCGCCACTTCGGCGACAAGAGCGGCCTGTACCAGGCGCTGGCCGACCGCCACGTGCGCACGGTGATCGCCCAGCTCCGCCCGCAGTTCGCCGGGCCCGGCACCGACCTGCGGGCCCGTGCCCGCGCCGCCATCGGCGTCTATCTCGACCTGATCTCGGCCAACCTCGACCTCTACCGCTTCCTGTTCCACCGGGCCAGCGCCGAGGACACCCGCATCCGCTCCCACATGACCTCGCTCGTGCGCGGCCTGGGCGAGGAGCTGGGCCGGGTGCTGGCCGACGAGCGGGTGGTGGCCGACCCGGTGCGGGCGCAGGTGCTCGGCCACGCGTTCGTCGGCATGGTGCAGACGACGGGCGACTGGTGGCTGGAGCATCCGGAGGTCGACCGCTCGCAGGTGGTGGAGGGGCTGGTCGACGTGATCGCGGCGGCCGTCGCCGGGGGTTGAGGGCCGGCGACGGGCGGCCTGGTCAGGTCAGCAGGCCGAGCAGGTCCCACTCGTTCTGGCAGGCGCGGCGGCCGAGGGCGGCCAGCTCCACCGAGGAGGCGCCGCCGCGCAGGTGCCGCATGGTCTGCATGACGCAGATGATCCCCCACTTCAGCACCCCGAACGTCTCCCACCAGCGCAGCGCGTCCAGGTCGACGGGACGGCCGCCGGCCTCCTCGTAGGCGGCGGTCAGCTCGGCGTAGCCGCCGAACCCGCCCACGGGCAGCGGCGAGCCGAACCGCCACGCCTTGACGCACAGCCAGCCCAGGTCCTCCAGCGGGTCGCCGGCGTGGGCCAGCTCCCAGTCGAGCACGGCCCTGACGCCCTCCGGGCCGACGATCAGGTTGCCGTTGCGGAAGTCGCCGTGCACGACGCTCGCCGCGACGGCGGGCGGCCGGCCGGCTTCCAGCCTGCGCAGGGCCAGCTCGAACACCGGATGCGGCTCGCCGGTGAGATCGAGCACGTCACGCCAGCGCCGCAGCGGGTCGGCGGCCACGGGCGCGGCCACGGGCGCGGCCACGGGCGCGGTCTCGATCGCGGTCTCGGGCCCGGTCCCGGCCGCGTGCCCGGTCGTGGGCTCGGTCGTGGGCTCGGTCGCGGGGGCGGTCGCGGGCAGGCACGACAGCGGCATGCGGTGGATGGCCGCCAGCGCCCGCCCGCACTGGGCGGCCAGCCTCGGCCTGGCCTCCCGGTACGCCTCGTCCCGCAGGATCCGGCGCGGGATCGTCTCGCCGGGAATCCGGCTCATCAGCACGTACGGCCCGGCGGGCGGCCCGGCGGGCGGTTCGGCCGGTGGGCGGGCGGGCGGCCCCGCAGCCGCCACCACGTGCGGCACGGGCACTCCGGCGCCGGCCGCCGCCCGCATCAGCCGCGCCTCTTGGGCCAGTCCCGTCCCCGCCTCCAGGGCGGCCCCCGGCCCGTCGAGCCGGAGCACCAGCTCGTGCCGGTCGCCGCCGGGGACGACCACGTCCAGGGCCCAGCTCTCCCTGGAGGCCCCGCCGGGCAGCCTGACCGCGTACGGGACGGTCGCGTCCGGGCCGTACACCTCACCGACGATCGCCTCGACGCGGTTCATCGCGGGCCGAACTCCCAGGCGCCGCCGGCCGCGTACGCGCCCAAGAGGCGGCGGCCGACCGCGTCGATGTGCACCTCGTCGGGGCCGTCGTAGACGCGCGCGGCGCGGGCGTGCCGGTACATGCGCTCCAGCGGCGTGTCAGGGGTCAGGCCCGCCGCGCCGTACACCTGGACGGCCCGGTCGATGACGTTGTGCAGCATGCGCGCCCCCACCACCTTGATCGCGCCGATCTCGACGCGGGCCTGGGAGCCGGCGTCCACGGCCTCGGCGGCCTGCAGCGTGAGCAGGCGGGCGGCCTGGATCTCGGTGTAGGAGTCGAACACGTGCCGGCGCATGAGCTGCTTGGCCGCCAGCGGCTCGCCGAAGGCGGTGCGCGCGTGCAGCCGCCGGCACATCAGGTCGAAGGCCCGCTGCGCCTGCCCGAGCCAGCGCATGCAGTGGAATATCCGGCCGGGCCCGAGACGCCGCTGGGCGATGACGAAGCCGTGCCCGCGCTCGCCCAGCAGGTTCGCGGTCGGCACCCGTACGTCGTCGTAGCGCACCTCGCAGTGCGCGCCGTCGAGGCCGAGCACCGGGGTCTCGCGCACGATCGTGTAGCCGGGCGTGTCCGTCGGCACGAGGATCATGGAGAAGGCCCGGTGGGGCGGCGCGTCCGGCTCGGTCCGGCACATCACGGTCGTGTACGCCGCCACCGACGCGCCCGTCGTGAACCACTTGTGCCCGTTGATCACCCATTCGTCGCCGTCGAGCACGGCGGAGGTGGTGAGCTGGGTGGGGTCGCTGCTGGAGACCGCCGGTTCGGTCATCGCGAAGCTGGGCGAGATGTCGCCGCGCACCAGCGGCTCCAGGTAGCGCTCGCGCTGCTCGGGGGAGGCGTGCTCGTGCAGCATGAGCGAGTCCTGCAGCGTGAACGTGCCGAGGGCGAGCTGCCCGTACTCGCTGCGGCCCTGGATCTCGTTGACGTAGACGTAGTCGAGGAACGGCAGCCCGCCGCCGCCCAGCTCGCGCGGGTGGCCGAGGGCCCACAGGCCCTCCTTCCTGGCCTCGTCCCGCAGCCCGGCCATGGTGGCGGCGGCCCGCGGCCCGCCCTCGTGCAGCACCTCCTCGGCCGGTTCGACGCGCTCGGTCATGAACGCGCGCACGGCGTCGCGGATCGGCCGGACGTGCTCGGGTACGGCGAAGCTCATGGGGTGATCTCAACCGAAATCCGTTGCGCGGTCAACGGTCGGCGCGCCCGCGCAGCAGCAACGCCCGAAGTCGAACCGCTCGGCGCAGGCCCGCTCCCACAGACGGGCGGTGTCGCCGCCGGCGCGCGGGAAGACCAGCCGCGCGATCACCAGCGCGACCACCGCCCGCGCCCCGGCCAGGTAGAGCGCCGAGGCCGCGCTCTGGACGTGCGCGCCGGAGACGAACAGGTCGTCCACCAGCAGCACCCGCGCGCCGTCGACGCGGCCCAGCACCTGGAAGGCCCGCTCGTCCGACCGCCGCCGCGCGAGGTTCTCGGCCGCCTGCGCCGACCCGGCCATCAGCACGGGACGGTGGAGCCCCCGCAGGTCGCCGACCATGTCGACGATCCGCGGCATCGGGTGGAAGACCTCGATGGGCCGGTCGAGCCGGGTGCTGGGCAGCGTCGTGACCATCGTGAAGGGGCCGCCGGCCAGCCGGGTCAGGCAGGCGGAGTGGGCGCGGTGGAATCGGGCCACGGTGGCGGCCAGGAGGGGCACCCGCCGCACGCTGCCCGGCGGGTCCCTGCGGCGGGTCACGATCGCGTGCAGCTGGGCGCCGTCGCCGTCGCGCACGCACAGCGAGACGGGCACGACGTGCTCGGTGTGGCGGTACAGGCCCTGGGTGGTGACCCCGCAGGTGGCGCAGAGCCCGGACGGCCCGCCGGCGCCGGTGTGGCAGATCCGGCAGACGCCGGGGCCGGCGGCCGGGACGTTGCGGAAGATCTGCAGGTACGCCTCGGTCACCGCGCGGGCGTCGCCCACGGTCAGAAGACGGTCGTCAGCCGGGTCACATCTACAAGATTGACCGCCTGGCGCGCCAGCTCGTCAATGCCCGCTACGACAGTGACTCCTCCCCGGTAGGCCAGCCGGGGCGTCCAGGGCAGGCCGGGCGCGGCGAAGACGTGCTTGCCCTGGGACAGCGCCATCGCCGCCCGCTCGCCGTCGCCGGCGCCGGTGGCGTAGAGCGCGGCGGCCAGACCGCTGGTCACGAGCCCGGTCACCGCCCGCGTCCGGGCCGTGGCGGCCGTGCCCGGCCAGAACGGCGACACCCCCACGACGGCCCCCGGCCCTCCGGCGAGCGGCCGCCCGCCGTCCGGGCCGACCACGATCGCGCGGCCGCCGGCCGCCACCGCCGCACCGGCGGTGCGCGGCCCGTCGCACACGACGGTCAGACCGGCCGCGGCCAGGGCACGGGCCGCGGCGCAGGCGCCGGGGGCGTCGCCGGTGACCGCCACCGACCGGTGGTCGCCGGCCCCCAGCCGCCCGCGCAGCCACAGGAACGGCTGGAGGTTGTAGGCGTAGGCCAGGTTGCCCGGATAGTCGTCGTCGAGCACGGTCACCAGCGCGGCGGGGCAGGAGGCGATGAGCGCCTCGGCCCGGCCGAGGTCGCCCGGCCGCAGCCGCGCGACGACCCGCGCCGCGTGCGCCCTGTCGTGCTCGCCGAGCCCGCCGAGGTCGCCGCGGGCCAGCCGCAGCGCGCTGCCCCGGGCCTCGACGACCCGCGCGGTGTGGTGCCACGGCCCGGCGGTGGCCCTGGTCAGGGCGAGCACCGCGGCCTGCTCCTCGGTCACCGACATATCACCCACCGTCCGGTTGGAACGACCGTACGCGTGCCCACCGACAGAACCGGCTCCCCATCGTGCCGCCCGCGGCCGTCCGTACCGCGCAGACCCGCCGCGGCATGGGAAAGGGCCCGGCGGCCGCAGGACGTCCGCGGCCGCCGGGCCCTTTGGAGGGGACGGGGTCAGGCCGCGTTCTCCTCGGCCTTGCGGGGCAGGACCTCCAGCTCGAACGCCCCCGACCTGACCGCCTCCAGGAAGCGCTGCCAGTCGCGGCGCGGGATCTCCAGGACCACGTCCGGGGAGGATTCGTGGATGAGCTCCACGTGGTCGTTGATGCGGCAGGCCTTGACGCGTACGTCGTCGTTCATGCTGCGCTCCCTCGGGTTGACTGCGGCTGAGCGGCCCGGTGAGCCGGGGGCCGGGAGCTGCGCCGGGCGACTTTCCCAGCCGTCCGGGCCGTCCGCGTGACCCCGGAGGGCCG
Organism: Nonomuraea sp. NPDC005692; assembly: GCF_040631115.1. Taxonomy (NCBI): domain Bacteria; kingdom Bacillati; phylum Actinomycetota; class Actinomycetes; order Streptosporangiales; family Streptosporangiaceae; genus Nonomuraea; species Nonomuraea sp. NPDC005692. The sequence continues at coordinate 14,865 of NZ_JBEXYU010000014.1, forward strand.
GGCCGCTCGGGAAGCGTGCCATCGTCGCGCGGGGGCCCGCCAGCGCCGGTATGGGCGGTCCGGTAGAGACACGCCGATCGCGGGCGGAGGTCTGTCGTCCCGGGGGTGGAGAAAGGTCATCCACGGGCCGGGGGCCTTGACGGGAAGGGCGGCGATCCTTATGTCTGGGCTCAGGACAGGCCGTGCGCGGGCGTACGGCTCCGGAGCCGAGGTGACGGGAGTGCCGCCGATGGCGCAGCCCCATGACGTGCCCACCGCCGCGCAGCTCGTCGCGGCCGTCCGCGGGTTCCTGCGGGACGACGTGCTGCCCGCGGTCGAGGGGCGGGTGCGCTTCCACACGCGGGTGGCGATCAACGTGCTCGCCATGGTGGAGCGGGAGATCGAGCTGGGCCAGGACCAGGCCGCCGAGCACGCCGCGCGGCTGGCGGAGCTGGGCGTGGCCGACGACGCCGAGCTGGCCGCCGCCGTCCGCGCGGGCCGCTTCGACGGCGACGACGCGCTCACCGCCGCCCTGGTCCAGGCCGTCCGGGCCAAGCTGGAGGTGGCCGATCCCGGCTACCTCCAGCGGCCGTGAACGTCAGTGGGACCCGGCCAGGTCCAGGTCCTTGACGTCCGGGTCACCCTCGTCGGCGAAGTAGTCGCCGCGCCGGGTGGCGTCCGCGCCGTCGGCCACCTTGGCCGCCCGGAAGATCAGCGTGGCGACCGCGGCCACGACCAGGTTGACGATCAGCGCGAGGAAGCCCGCGTAGACGGTCATCTTGGTGTCCAGGCCCAGGTTCGACAGGCTGAAGGCCGAGCCGCCGAAGTGCTCCTTGCCCTTGGCCGGGTTGGGGATGAGGTAGAGCATCCACATGCCCGCCGCCAGGCCCGCGGCCCAGCCGGCCATCAGGCCGCCCTTGTGGAACCAGCGCGTGTACAGGCCGAGCGCCACCGACGGCAGCGTCTGCAGGATGATCACGCCGCCGATGAGCTGCAGGTCGATCGAGAACTGCGGGTCGAGCAGCAGGATGCACAGCACCGCGCCCACCTTGACCACCAGCGAGACGACCTTGGAGACGTTGGCCTCCTGGGCGTCGGTGGCCTGCTTGTTGATGTACTCGCGGTAGATGTTGCGGGTGAACAGGTTCGCCGCCGCGATCGACATGATCGCCGCCGGCACCAGCGCGCCGATGCCGATGGCCGCGAACGCCACGCCGGCGAACCAGTCGGGGAAGAGCTGGTCGAACAGGTTCGGCACGATCGTGTTCGGGTCGCCGTCGACCGGCTTGGTGCCGGCCGCGATGGCCATGAAGCCCAGCAGCGCGATCAGGCCGAGCACGAAGCTGTAGGCGGGCAGCGCCGACATGTTGCGCTTGATGACGTTGCGGTTCTTGGAGGCCAGCACGCCGGTGAGGCTGTGCGGGTAGAGGAACAGCGCCAGGGCCGAGCCGAAGGCCAGCGTGACGTACTGGAGCTGGTTGGCGCCGTTGAGCAGGATGCCGTCGCCCGGCGCGGGCGTCTTGTCGAACTTGGCCTGCGCCATGTCGAAGATGTTGCCCCAGCCGCCCAGCTTGGCCGGGATGTAGATGACCGCGGCCAGGATCACGATGTAGATCAGCGCGTCCTTGACGAAGGCGATCAGCGCGGGGGCGCGCAGGCCCGACTGGTAGGTGTAGGCCGCCAGGATCGCGAAGGCGATGATGATCGGCAGGTGGCCGGTGATGCCCATCGACTTCAGCACGGCCTCGATGCCGACGAGCTGGAGCGCGATGTACGGCATCGTGGCCACCAGGCCCGTGATGGCGATCAGCAGCGCCAGCGTCGGCGACCCGAAGCGGGCCCGGACGAAGTCGGCGGGCGTGACGAACCCGTGCACGTGCGAGACCGACCACATCCGCGCCAGCACCAGGAACACCAGCGGGTAGACCACCACGGTGTAGGGCAGCGCGTAGAAGCCGAGCGCGCCGGAGCTGAACACCAGCGCGGGCACGGCCACGAACGTGTAGGCGGTGTAGAGGTCGCCGCCGACCAGGAACCAGGTGACCCAGGAGCCGAAGCTGCGGCCGCCGAGGCCCCACTCGTTGAGGCTGGCCAGGTCGGTGGGCCGCCGCCAGCGGGCCGCCACGAAGCCCATGCCGCTGACCAGGATGAACAGCAGCCCGAAGACGACCAGCTCGGTCACGTGCCCGCTCATTTGGTCATCCTGTAGACGATCGTGGTGCAGCCGACGCCGACCACGATGAAGGCGAGCTGCAGCCAGTAGAACAGCGGGAAGCCGAGCAGGCGCGGCTCGTCGGAGTTGAACAGGAACGTCAGCAGCGGCAGCACGATCGGCACGACCAGCAGCCAGTTCCACGGGCTGCGGTCGGTACGCGGCGGCTGCCCGGATTCCCCGGTAGTCATCGGCCCTCCGATTGGGGGATCAGGAGCGGCGTGTTGACCGGCTCCTGACAATGTCGTCAATGGAGGGAGATTAGCTTTCCGGGGGTATTAAACCCAATGTCCGGAACATTACGGTTTGGCCTAAATGTCGAGATGAAATCTCAATATGTGAGACCAAAGCCACCCCTCGCCATCGGCACGTTAGGTCGCTCCCGCCCCGCACGGAACCGGGCGATCGGCGAATGGTCGGCTACTCGCGACGAACGGTCACTTCGTCGGCGATGTCGCGCGTCCCGTACCCCTCGGGAGCGGGCACCTCGGTGATCGGGTCGGGGCGGTCGTCGAACTCCAGCCGCAGCGCCCGCGCCATGGTGGCGTGCATCTCGTACAGGCAGACGATGTAGGTCAGCTCCAGGATCTGCTCGTCGGGCAGGTGGGCGCGCAGCACGGCGAACACCTCGTCGTGCACCCGGCCGCCGTCGAGCACCAGGCCGTCGGTGTAGGCCAGCACCGCCCGCTCCAGCTCGCCGAACCGGTCGCTGACCTGCCAGGAGGCCACCGCCCGCACCTTCTCCTCGGGCACGCCGAGCGCCCTGAGCTGCTTGCAGTGCTGGGAGTAGACGAACTGGCTCTGCCGCGCCCAGCCCGCCCTGGTCTGCCCCAGCTCGCGCAGCACCGGGTCCAGCTGCGACTCCCGGTAGATCTGGAAGCCCTTGACGCAGTGGCGGAAGATCTTGGGGTCGAGGGCGAAGACCGTCCACCAGTCGCCCGGCGAGCCGGTCGCCGTCCCCGTGCCGTCGGGGGACAGCAGCCGGTCGTGGAAGAACCGGACGACGGGGTCGGTCACCTCCTCGCGCGGCACCCGGCGCAGGCGCGGCATCAGACGGTCCTCTCGGCGGCCGTCCTGGGCTCGTGCCGGACGTCGCCCGGCTGCCCGACCGGCCGCGTCCAGGCGGCGAACTCCACCAGGATCCCGTCGGGGTCCTTGAAGTAGATGGACCGGACGAAGACGCCCTCGTGCATCGCGGCCGACACGCCGAACTCGCTGTCGTCGTGGTTGAGCAGCACGCCCACGTCGATGCCCTTGGCCACCAGCCGGTCGCGGTACTCCTCGATGCGCTCGGGCGGCACGTCGAAGGCGATGTGGTTCATCGAGCCGACCGCCGACAGCAGCTCGCCCCGGTCCGGCAGGTTCTTCGGCGCCGAGACCCCCGGCACGCCCTCGGGCGCGTCGGGGAACCAGAAGAAGGCCAGCGCGTTGCCGCCGCCGCAGTCGAAGAAGAAGTGCTGGCCCCAGCCCGGGGGCAGCTCGATCGTCTTGATCAGCGGCATGCCCAGCACGCCGGAGTAGAAGTCGACGGTCTGCTTCATGTCCGAGCAGACCAGGGCGATGTGGTTGACCCCGCGGAGCTCGAATTCGCTGTTCATAGTAATCAACTACTTATCACAGCGTTCTGCCGGAAAACATGACAGGAGGTGGCGGGTATCCGGTCCACGATCGTGCCCGTGATTGTTGTGGTGGCGGGCGCGACCCGCGGAACGGGACGAGGAATGGCGGTCGCCCTCGGGGCGGCCGGGGCGACGGTCTACTGCGCCGGACGGAGCACGCGCGAGCGCCGTTCGGAGATGAACCGTCCGGAGACGATCGAGGAGACCGCCGAGCTGGTGAGCGCGGCGGGCGGGACGGGCATCGCGGTCCCCGTCGACTTCCTGGACCCGGCGGCGGTGGCCGAACTGGCCGCCCGCGTCGAACGGGAACAGGGCCGGCTGGACGTGCTGGTCAACGACGTGTGGGGCGGCGACCACCTGTGGAAGTGGGAGACCCCCGTCTGGGAGCAGGACCTGGACGACGGGCTGCGCCTGCTCAGCCTGGCCGTCGACACCCACCTCATCAGCGCCCGCCACCTGCTGCCGCTGCTGATCCGGCACGAGGGCGGCCTGGTCGTGGAGGTCACCGACGGCACCTGGGAGTTCCACCGGACCCGCTACCGCGAGAACGTCTACTTCGACCTGGCCAAGCTGTCGGTCAACCGGCTGGCCTTCGCCTGGTCCCACGAGCTGCGCCCGTACGGCGGGACGGCGGTGGCCGTCACGCCCGGATTCCTGCGCTCGGAGGCGATGCTGGACGGCTTCGGCGTCACCGAGGAGAACTGGCGCGAGGCGAAGGCGGACAGCGCGTGGATGGTCTCCGAGACCCCCGCCTACGCCGGTCGCGGCGTGGCCGCCCTCGCCCAGGACCCCGACCGGCTCAGGTGGTCGGGGTCCTCGGTGACCAGCGGCGAGCTGGCCCAGGCGTACGGCGTCACCGACGTGGACGGCAGCCGGCCGCAGGTGTGGCGCTACATCGCCGAGGTCATGGAGAAGGGCGGCGACGGCGGCTGGGAGGACTACCGCTGACACCCGTCGCGGGGGACGGACGTCCTCAGCGCCGGTAGAGCCCGGCCATGCGGGCGGCGGCCTCGGCGACCTGGTCGCGCAGCTCCTGCGGCGCCAGCACCTCGGCCTCCGGGCCGAACCGCAGCACCTGGGTGAAGGCCACCCGCACCGACTCGACCGCCAGCCGCACGGTCCCGTCCGGCTGGAGCGAGGCCAGCGCGTCGTCCAGGGCGGCCGGGTCGGCGACGTAGCGCAGCATGCGCCGGCCGGCCGGGGTGAGCCGCAGCGTGATCACGTCCCTGAGCAGGGAACGGCTGAACTCGGCCGCCTGCCCGGCCCAGAACGCGGCCAGGTCGAAGTCCGCGTCCCGCTCGAAACGCGGCTCGCGCGCGCGGACGTCCCCCATGCGGTCCACCCGGAAGATCAGGAACCGTTCGCGCAGGCGGGCCACCAGGTACCAGGCGCCCGCCTTCAGCACCAGCCCGTACGGCTCCAGCTCCCGCGTGCGCTCCTTGTAGACCACCGTGACCGGCAGGTCGTTCCACACGGCCCTGGCCAGCGGGGCCAGGGCCGGGGGCGGCGGCGCGTCGGCGGCGTACCAGCCGGGCGCGTCCAGGTGGAAACGCTGCGCGGCCGTGGCGGGCGCGTCGCGCAGCGAGGGGGACAGCGCCGCGGCGGCCTTGAGCCGGGCCGTCGCGGCCACCTCCTGCAACCCCATCTCGCGCAGCGCCGCGGGCACCCCCGACAGGAACAGCGCCTCCGCCTCGGCCCGGTCCAGCCCGGTCAGCCGGGTGCGGTAGCCGTCCAGCAGCCGGTAGCCGCCGCCGCGCCCGCGGTCGGCGTAGACCGGCACGCCCGCCTCCGACAGCGCCAGCACGTCGCGGTGCACCGTGCGCTCGGAGACCTCCAGCTCCCTGGCCAGCTCGGCCGCCGTCATCCCGCCCCTGGCCTGCAACAGCAGGACCAGCGACATCAGCCGCGCGGCGCGCACAGCGGCAGCACCACGGCCGAGGGGCGGGCGGGGGAGTGGAACACCTCGACGTCGGCGGGCACCATCGGGCCGCCGGGCGCGCCCACCGGCTCGCCGGTGCCCGGGTTGCGGGCGATCGTCGGGTACGCGCCGGCCGCCACGTGCACCCGGATCCGGTGGTCGCGGCGGAACCGGTGGCCGATCGGCCACAACTCCACCCGTACCCGGCGCACGCCGTCGCCGTTCCCGTCGCCGGTGGTGTGCGGGCCCAGCCGGCGCACCCCCTCGCACAGGTTGAGCGAGCGCCCGTCGGGGTGCACGTCGCAGACCCGGACCACGACGTCCACGTGCGGCGTGCTGGAGCGGACGTAGACGTCGGCGTGCACCGGGCCGATCATCTCCACGTCGTCCTCTAGCGCCGCGGAGCTGTAGACCAGCACGTCGCGCCGGGCCTCCAGGCGCCGCTGATCACGCGGCCTGGAGTCGGCCAGCAGCACGGGGCCGCCGATCGCCGGCGTCGGGTGGGCGGGGTGGTAGCGGAACCGGTCGGACCCGTCCTCCGCCGGCTCCCGCGGGTCCAGCCCGCCGCCCGGCCGCAGGTGCCAGCGCTGCTCCCGCACGCCCGGCACCGGCCAGTCGGGGTAGTCGCGCCACTCGCCGGCCCCGGTGACGTAGAGCCGCACCGGGTCCGTCCGCAGGCCGGACGGGTCGTCCATGAGGTGGGCGCGGAACCAGGCCAGCGCCTCGGCCATCGAGGGCCGCCCGTGCCGGGAGTCGACGTGGTACCAGGGCCCGATCGTCAGGTACGGCCGCCGCCCGGCCGCCCGCATCGCCGCGTAGTCCTTGAGCTGCCAGGGCAGGAAGACGTCGTACCAGCCGCCGAGCATGGTGACCGCGGCCTCCACCTCGCCGACCTTGAGGGAGAAGTCGCGCTTGTGCCAGTACGGCACGGCCGGGTCGGTGTGGTGCGCCAGCAGGTCGCGGAAGAACCGCAGCGGCCGGCCCGCCGAGGCCACGTCCAGCTCGGCCACCGGCCGCCCCGACAACACGGCCCGGCGGGTCAGCCTGGGGGCGGTCAGCATCGCGGCCCCGCCGACGAAGCGGCGCGTCATGGTGTCGGTCAGCGTGGTCCAGCTCAGCGTCGACTCCAGCGCGAACGCGCCGCCCACGTACGCGGCGTCCCTGAACTGGGAGGCGGTGATCTGCGTGGCCATGGCCTTGAGCTCGGGCCCGGCCTCGGCGGCCACGGCCCACTGGGCGTAGCCGAGGTAGGAGGGGCCGAACATGGCGAACGAGCCGCCGTACCAGGGCTGTTCGCGCAGCCAGGCGATGGTGGCCAGGCCGTCGTCGTGCTCGTCGCCGAGCGGGTCGAGGCTGCCGCCGGAGCCGAAGCCGCCCCGGCAGCTCTGGATCAGCACGTGGAAGCCGTTCCTGGCGAAGCCACGGCCGTACATCCAGCCGAACAGGCCGCGCCGGCCGTACGGCGAACGGATCAGCACCGCCGGGGCCGGCCGCCCATGAGCGGGGGCGTAGTGGTCGGCCAGCAGCGTCACACCGTCGGGCATCGGGACGGGGATGTCCCGCCGGAGCCGCACGCGTCTCATGTCCTAACCAGTAACAGATGTGGCGGGACGGGTGGTAGCCGGGGGTTACGGTCGCGTAGGGAGAAAGGTCCTTGGCAAACTATCCGGTCATGGGACGAATCACTTCATATGTCGCCCTAGGGGACAGTTTCACCGAAGGACTTGAGGACCCGGCCGACCACGGGTTCCGCGGCTGGGCCGACCGGCTGGCCGAGCACATCGAGGCCGACCGCCTCCTGGCCGGGGAGCCCGGACTGCGGTACGCCAACCTGGCCGTCCACGGCCGGCTGATCGACCAGATCGTGTCGGAGCAGGTGCCGAAGGCGGTCGCGCTCGGCGCCGACCTGGTCTCGCTGTGCGCCGGGGGCAACGACATCCTGCGGCCGGGCAGCGGACCGGCGTCCGTGGCAGAGCGGCTGGAGGAGGGCGTCAGGACGCTCACCGAGGCGGGCAGCCGGGTGCTCATGTTCACCGGCTTCGACCTGCGGCACGTGCCGGTGATGCGGCTGGCCCACTCCAAGATCGAGGTCTACAACCTGCACATCCACGACATAGCCCGCCGCTACGACGCGCTGCTGGTGGACCTGTGGCCGATGCCGGTCCTGCGCGACCCGCGCGCCTGGAACGCCGACCGCCTGCACCTCAGCCCCGACGGCCACCGCCGGGTGGCGCTGCGGGCCGCCGAGGTGCTCGGCGTGCCGGTGGACGAGGACTGGCGCGAGGCGTACCCGGTCAGGCGGCCGCCGGTCTGGACGGCCGCCCGTCGCGAGGACCTGCGCTGGGCCAGGACCTACCTCGGCCCGTGGATCGGCAGGCGCATCAACCGGCGCTCCTCGGGCGACGGGGTCGCGCCCAAGCGCCCCGACCTCGCCCCGCTGCCGACCACCGGCCGCTGACCCCGGCTCCGACCTGGCCCCGACCCGGCCGCTTGGCCCGGGGGCCCGCCGCACCAGGGACGGCGGGACCCCGGGCGGTCAGGGCAGCGCCTTGTCCGGGCGCTCGGAGACGCGCACGCCGTTGACCAGCGTGGCCCCCTGCCGGGTGGCGAAGCGCACGTTGAGCTGACCGTCGGTCACCTTCACCGTGTACTGCCTGGCCACCGCCGTGTACGTGCCCGCCTCCAGCGCCAGGTCCAGCGCCGGGATCGCGAGCTGACCCTCGACGAGCACGTCGAAGACCCGCTTGCCCATCTGGGTGCTCTTGACTTCGGCGAAGTCCAGCTCCACCGTGTACGTCCCGGCGGGCACGCCGTCGAACCGGTACTCCAGCATGCCCTCTCTGGCCGTCCGGAACAGCGCCTGGTCGGCGGTGCCCGCGATGGTCCTGGACGTGCTCGCCGTCTTCGTCGAGGTCGCCACGTAGCCGTACCCGCCCTGCGTCCAGCGGCGGTCGGGCGCCCAGGCGTCGCCGTCGGCGTCGGTCAGCGCCTTCGACCCGCCGGCGTCGACGGCCACCTGGAACTTGGGCACCACCACGGTCACCTTGATCTCGATGGCCGGCTGCCGCCCGCTGGCCGACTTGACGACCAGCTTGCCGGTACGCATCCCGCCGGGCGTCACCCCGGCGCCGGAGAGCGTCACCCGCAGCGTCGCCTTCTGGCCCTTGGCCAGCTCGCCCGCCTGCGGCGTGACCGACGCCCAGTCGGCGTCACCAGTCACCGTGTAGGCGGTGGGGGAGCCCAGGTTCGTCAGCTCCAGCGTGCGCGTCCTGGTCGCCCCGGCGGGCAGCACCGCGGTCAGCTCGGCGGCCGAGGCGCTCACCCGGCCGGTGACCAGGGCGGTGTCGATCCTGGTCAGCGTGCCGGGCGTGACCGTGACCGGCTTGGTGAAGGTGCCGTAGTTCTCCTTGGCCACCACCACGTCGTGGTCGCCCGCCGGGACCTGCCCGAAGAACGACCCGTCCGCGCCGGTCGTGAACGACGCCGCGTCGCCCAGCTTCACCGAAGCCCCGGCCAGCGGCTCGCCGTCGTTGGCGTCGGTGACCACGCCGGTCACCAGGCCGTGCCGGCTCGCGGTGAACGTCACGCCGCGGCCGGTGGCCAGCGCGGCCTCCTCGTAGGAGTACAGCAGCGCGTCCGTGCCGGCCGCGTTCTCGATGCCGACCGTGGCGCTGGAGCCCTGGTCGCGCTCGCTCTCGACGTCCTTGTACCGGAAGGAGACCGAGCCGTCCTCGCCCAGCAGCGCCGCGAACGACACCCGCTCGCCGGTCTCGCTGTAGAAGGTGACGTTGCGCCACTCCACGACGTACTGGCGGTGCGGGGCCGTGCCCACCACGCCGGTGTAGACGCCGGACTCCGCGTCCACCTTCAGGTCGTCCCAGTACGGGTAGACCGCGTTGTTCGGCGTGCCCGTGCCCGGCAGGCGGCTGTTGCTGCCCGTGGTGACCCGGTCGGCGGCGAAGGTGACGAACCCGTTCGTGCTGATCCACGCCCTGGACTGCCCCGTGCCGTAGAACGGGACCGCGAACGGCAGCGTCACCTGCACGGCCTCGTCGTCGCCGGTCAGCGCCAGCTTCTCGGTCCCGGCTACGTACGGCTGCGCCGCCGCCCGGCAGGTGTAGCCGAAGCCGTCGCCGCGCAGCGGCAGCTCCACGTCCTTGACCGTGTCCCCGTCCACCGAGACCTGCGCGCTCGCGCCGCTGGAGCAGCGCGAGACCGGGGTGACCGTCAGCGTGTACGTCCCGCGCGGCAGCGTCATCGTGTACCTGCCGGAGGCGTCGGTGACGGCGCTCACCGGCGTGCCGCCGGCGGCCACGGTCGCGCCGGGCTCGGGCACGCCGGCCGTGCTGACCGTGCCCGACAACGTGCCGGACGGTTGCCGGGTGAGCGTCACGTCGCCGGTCGTGACCTGCTCGGCGGTCACCGTGGCCGTGGCGCTCCCGCGGTCGTAGCCGAACTTCTCCGCCGTCAGCGCGTACTCGCCGGGCAGCAGGCGCGGGATCGAGTACGTGCCGTCCTGGCCGGTGACGACCGCGCGGGCCAGCGGCCCGGTCACCTTGACCGCCACGCCCGGCACCGGCTCGCCCGCCGCCGTGACCGTGCCGCGCAGCTCGCCCAGCCCCTCGTCCGGCGCGGCCTGGACGGCGGCGTAGGCGTCCAGACGGCCCTCGCCCCAGACGTTGTTGTCGGCCGCGGTGCCGCCGCAGCTCGTGTCGGCCACGTCGATCGCCGTGCGGTCCAGCAGCGGCCGCGTCGCGGCCACGTCGCCCTGCAGCCGGGGCGCGGCCGACCAGATCAGCGCCACCGTGGCGGCCACGTGCGGCGAGGCCATCGAGGTGCCGGTGTAGGAGTCGTAGTCGTCGTCCGGGACGGAGGAGCGCACGTTCACCGCGGGGGCCGCGATGTTCGGCTTGATCTCGCCGTCCTGGCCCTCGCCCTTGCTCGACCTGCTGTACAGCACGTTGTTGACGTCGAAGCCGCCCGCGCTGTAGCTGATCGCGTACTGGCCGGGCGAGCCGCTGGTGCGGCAGGCCGGGCCCTCGTTGCCGTTGGCGAAGGCGGGGAAGATGCCGGCGGCCACCCACGCCTGGACGGTCTCGACGTACCAGGGGTCGAACCCGTTGCCGCCCCAGGAGTTGTTGACGATGTCCGGCGCGAGGTCGGGACGCGGGTTGCGGCCGTTCAGGTCGGTCGGTGCCAGCACCCACTGGCCGGCGGCCAGCAGCGAGGCGTCCGTGCAGGTGTTGACCTCGCAGCCCTTGGCGGCGATCCAGCGCACGCCGGGCGCCACGCCGATGCCGTTCGCGCCCGCCATCGTGCCCATGACGTGCGTGCCGTGGCCGTTGTTGTCGCACGGCGCCGCCGACGGGCAGATGCGCGCCGGGTCGAACCAGTTGTAGTCGTGGGTGTAGGAGCCGTCGGGGTTCCGGCCCCGGTAGCTCGCGGCCAGGTCCGGGTGGTCGTACTGGACGCCGGAGTCGATCGAGGCGACCACGATGCCCTCGCCCCGGTCGCCCAGCTCGCTCCACACCCGCGGGGCGCCGATCCGGTCGACGTTCCACTCGACCGCACCGGCCCTGGGCTCGGCCCGGCCGGTCACGGGCTTGGGCAGCGCCACGACGGTGACCGGGTCGATCCGGTCCACCTCGGGCAGCTCGCTGATCGCCGACGCCAGCTTGGCGTCCGCGGTCACCCGTACGGCGTCGACGATCCAGTACGAGGTGTAGTCGGCCTTCTGGGCGTCCAGCAGCTTGACCAGCCCGGCCTGCGAGGTCCTGGCCCGCTCGGTCTTGGCCTGGTAGACCAGCTGCGTCCTGGCCCGTTTGGTGGCGGCCCGGCGGGCGGCGCCGAGGTCGGCGGTGCCCTTCATCCGGACCCAGAAGGTGGCCTTGCCGTCCTTGTCCAGCTCGGCCTGGACGGTCTGGGAGATCTTGCCGGGATCGGGCGCCGCGTGCGCCGGGGCCTGGGGGACGGCCAGGGCGGCGGCGGTGACGATCCCGGTCAGGATCGCACGCCAGGTGAGGGTGTTGCGCACGTGCTCTCCTTCACGACGTTCACGACGGTGAGGAAGAGGTGATCTTTCCGCCTCTGTCGAGAAGGGTGAAGAGATCCTGTCGGGAAAGCAAGGGCGCTGATCCTAACAAGCTCGGATAAATCCCGAAATGTAATGTGGTCAGCTGAAATGTCGCCACATCGGCCAGGTGGCGGACCACGGCCGCACGGGATCCCGGCAGAGCCACACCGGCATGCCCTGCTCCTCGTTCCCGACGTCCACGCCGTTGTCCACGCGGGCCTTCTCCTCGCAGGAGCCGAACAGCGCGCGGGCCCGGCCGCCCGCGTTCACCAGGATCGCCACGGTCGCGTCGTCCGGCGGCGGGCCGTACTCCCAGAGCTGGTTGTGGCCGGAGTACACGCGGGTCAGGCCCGCCCGGTCGAGGGCGCCGTACTCGCCGTAGTTGCCCGTCACGACCACCGCGCGGGCCCGCTCGTCCGGCGGCAGCGCCCGCAGCACGCCGCCGACGGCGGCGGCGAAGCGCGGCCAGCCGACCGACTCGCGGGCCACCTCGTTGATCGCCGGCACCGGCGTGCCGGCCAGCGCGCCGACCGGCACGAGCGGCAGCGCGAGCACCGCGCAGGCCACCGCGTTGACCGCGAGGAACGCCCACGCCGCGCGCACCCGCCCGGCCCGCGCCCGCGACACGCTCACGCACCCGGCCGCGAACAGCGCCACGATCAACCCGGCGGTGTAGTCGAAACGGCCGCCGCTGACCAGCGTCAGCACCGCCGTCACCGGATAGGCCACCGCCAGCGCCCGCACCCGCCGGTCGCGCCACAACCGGACGAACCCCAGCACCGCGACCACCGACACCACCGGCCCGAACAGCGTGAGCTGCATCGGCACGAACATCGCCCGCATCTCGGCGCCCTTGTCCGCGCTGAGCGCGGCGGCCATCGTGAGCTGCGGCCAGCCGTGCGTGGCCTGGTAGACCAGGTTCGGCACGGCCAGCACGGCGGCCACCAGCGCGCCGCCCCACAGCCACGGGCTGCCCAGCGCCCGCCGCGGCCCGGCGATCAGCAGGCCCGCCGCCAGGCCCAGCACCAGCAGCGCGATGAGGTGCTTGTTGTAGGTGGCCAGCCCGATCACCGCGCCCGCCGCGAGCCACCAGCGCGGCTGCTCGCGCAGCAGCGCCCTGAGCGCGAACAGGATCGCCGCCGTCCACAGCGGCAGGTCGAAGCTGACCGTCAGCAGCGTGTGCGCCGCGATCAGCGTGTACGCCCCGGTCGCCGCCCCCACGGCGGCCATCGTCTGGGCGAGCCGGTCGCCGCCCAGCTCCCGCGCCACCAGCGCCACCAGCACGACCACGGCCGCCGCGGCCAGCGCGGGGAACACCCGCAGCGCCGTCACCGTGTCGCCGAACAGCCCGAGCGCCGCCTTGCCCAGCATCGGCGTCAGCGGCGGCTGGTCGACGTACCCCCAGGCCGGGTGGCCGGCCAGGACCCGGAAGTACAACTCGTCGCGGTGGTAGCCGTACCAGGGGCTCAGTGCGAGGGCCACGCCGGCGGTCAGGACCGCGGTCACCGTCACCGGACGCCACGCCCAGGGCCGTTCCATGAACGTCGAGGCTAGATCCTTTCCCCGCCGTTTGTCACTGCCGGAGCGGGTGTCGCGTTGCGCGATCTTGGTCCGGCGGTTAACCTGGGAGGCATGCGAAATCGCCCTCAGATCCAGTGGTGGCGCCGCTCCTAGGCGGCGCGTTTTCGCATTCCTCTCAAAGGACGGCCGCCCCGGATGGCGGCCTTTCTCGTGTCCGCCCCCGGGGCCTCATGATGTGACGTGGTAAGGGGCAGCAAGTGGAGAGCAGCGGATATACCACCGCCGGGGGCGTCGGCGTCGAGCGCGAGGCACGCGACGTGTCCGAAGAGGCGCTCGAAGAGATCGTGACCGCGCTCGGCGAGCGGCGCGGCGGCGCCTTCTCGTCGGGCATGGACTACCCGGGCCGCTACAGCCGATGGGCCTTCGGCTACGTCGACCCCTGCCTGGAGCTGGTCGCCAAGGGGCGGGTCATCTCGGCGACCGCGCTCAACGAGCGCGGCAGGGTCGTGCTGCCCGCCGTGGCCTCCTGCCTGCTCGCCGCGGGCAAGCCGGTCAGCGAGCCGACGCCCGACCGCGTCGAGGTGCACGTCCCGGAGTCCGAGGACCTGCTGCCGGAGGAGATGCGCAGCCGCCGGCCCACCGTGTTCACCGCGATCCGCGAGGTCATCGCCGCCTTCGCGGGCGACGACCCCCACCTCGGCCTCTACGGCTCCTTCGGCTACGACCTGGCCTTCCAGTTCGAGCCCATCAGGCAGGAGCTGGCCCGTCCCGACGACCAGCGCGACCTGGTGCTCCACCTGCCCGACCGCATCGTCGTCATCGACCGCCAGCGCGAGACCAGCGTCGAGTACCGCTACGAGTTCACCGTCGACGGCGCCACCACCCGCGGCCTGGAGCGCACCGGCTCCTCCGTGCCGCAGGTCGTCCCCGGCGAGCTGCCGAAGGACCCCGTGCGCGGCGAGTACGCCAAGGTCGTGGCCGCCGCCAAGGAGCGGTTCAAGCGCGGCGACCTGTTCGAGGTCGTGCCCGGCCAGGTCTTCCACGCCGTCTGCACCGACCCGTCGGCCTTCTACCGCGGCCTGCGCAACAGCAACCCGGCGCCGTACGAGTTCATCATCAGCCTCGGCGACGGCGAGCACCTCGTGGGCGCCTCGCCCGAGATGTACGTCCGGGTCAACGGCGACCGCGTCGAGACCTGCCCCATCTCCGGCACCATCGCCCGCGGCAGCAACCCGGTCGAGGACGCCGAGGCCATCCGCACCCTCCTGAGCAGCGTCAAGGAGGAGTCGGAGCTGACCATGTGCACCGACGTCGACCGCAACGACAAGTCGCGCATCTGCGTCCCCGGCACGGTCAAGGTCATCGGCCGCCGCCAGATCGAGCTCTACTCGCGCCTGATCCACACCGTCGACCACATCGAGGGCCGCCTGCGTCCCGAGTTCGACGCCCTCGACGCCTTCCTCACCCACATGTGGGCCGTCACCGTCACCGGCGCCCCCAAGACGTGGGCCATGCAGTTCATCGAGGACCACGAGGCCACCACCCGCCGCTGGTACGGCGGCGCGATCGGCTTCATCGGCTTCGACGGCTCCATGAACACCGGCCTGACCCTGCGCACCGCCCAGATCAAGAACGGCGTGGCCACCGTCCGGGCCGGGGCGACCCTGCTGTTCGACTCCGACCCCGAGGCCGAGGAGCGCGAGACCGAGCTCAAGGCCAGCGCCCTGCTCGGCGCCCTGGCCGCGGTCAACCAGCCCGACGCCGTCCCGCCCGCCGTGGTCAGGGAGCAGCCGGGGGCCGGCATGAAGGTGCTGCTCGTCGACCACGAGGACTCCTTCGTCAACACGCTGGCCGACTACTTCCGCCAGGAGGGGGCCGACGTGGTGACGCTGCGCCACGGCTTCCCGGCCCACACCATCGACGACGTCGCGCCCGACCTGGTCGTGCTCTCGCCCGGCCCCGGCTGGCCGTCCGACTTCGGCATGGCGGCGCTCATCGACGAGATCTACGCCCGCGACCTGCCCGTCTTCGGCGTGTGCCTGGGTCTGCAGGCCATGGTCGAGCACGCCGGCGGCTCGCTGGAGCTGCTCGGCTACCCCGAGCACGGCAAGCGCGGCCAGGTCGGCCGGCTCGGCGACAGCGCGCTGCTGGAGGGGCTGCCCGAGGAGTTCACCGCGGCCCGCTACCACTCGCTGCACGCCAAGCGGTCCGGCGTGGTCGGCTTCACCCCGACCGCGCTCACGCCCGACGGCAACGTCATGGCCATCGAGGACGTCGAGCGGCGGCGCTTCGCCGTGCAGTTCCACCCCGAGTCGATCCTCACCCAGGAGGGCGGCGCGGGCGCGAAGATCATCGCGAACGTGCTGCGCCTCACCCGGCGCTGACCCGGGCCGGTTCGTCTGGGAAGGGGCAGGGTGTTCCTGGCGTAGGGCAAAACGTCCGCGGGGGCGTGCGGGGCTCCCCTAGAGTCTCCGCATGCTCCCCGTAGCCCTGCCCGACACGGTGCGTGACGCGCTGCTCGCCCCGCTCGTCGACCACCACTGTCACGGGGTTCGCCGGGACGACCTGACCCGGGCCCAGTTCGAGCCGCTGATCAACGCCGGCGGCGCCCCGGCCCCGCCCGGCACCACGCATTTCGACTCGCCGTTCGGCATGAGCCTGCGCCGCTGGTGCGCCCCGCTGCTCGACCTCGAGCCGCACGCGCCGCCGGCCGTCTACCTCGCCCGGCGGGCCGAGCTGGGCGCCGTCGAGGTCAACCGGCGCCTGCTGGCAGGGGCGGGGGTGGTGGCGTTCCTGGTGGACACCGGGGACGAGGACATCGACCTGCTGTCGGCGGCCGAGATGGGCCGCCACGGCGGAGCCGCCGCCGACGAGATCGTCCGGATCGAGCAGATCGAGCAGGACGTCGCCGAGTCGGCGCAGATCGCCGTCGACTACCTCGACGGCCTGGCCGACGAGCTGTCGGCCAGGGCCGCCAGGGCGGTCGGGCTCAAGACGGTGATCGCGGGCCGCTGCGGGCTCGACTTCGACCCGGCCAGGCCGAGCACCGGCTCGGTCATCGCCGCCGCCAACCGCCGCCTGGCCGACCCCAAACGGCCGCTGACCGACCCGGTGCTGCTGCGCCACCTGCTGTGGAGCGCGATCGACGTGGCCCGCGAGCGGGGGCTGCCGGTGCAGTTCCAGGCCGGGTTCGGCGGGCGCGGCCCCGACCTGCACCGTACGGACCCGGCCAGGCTCAGCGCCCTCATGGACGCGCTGCAGCCCCTCGGCGTGCCGGTCATCCTGCTCCACTGCTACCCCTACCACCGCACCGCCGCCTACCTGGCGGGCGTCTACCCGCACGTCTACGTCGACGTCGGCCCGGCCCTGCCGCACACCGCCGCCGCCTCGGCCCGCGTCATGGACGAGCTGCTGGAGCTGGCGCCGTTCCACAAGCAGTTGTTCAGCTCCGGCTGCCGGGGGGTGGCCGAGACCGGCTACCTCGGCGCCCTGTACCACCGCCAGGCGCTGGGCGCGGCCCTGCTGGCCAGGCTGGAGGCGGGGGAGTGGAGCCCGGCCGACGCGGCCAGGATCGCCCACATGATCGGCTCGGGCAACGCCCGCCGGGTGTACCGCCTCTGACCCGCACGCCGCCGGCGCCGCCCGATGGCGGTGCCGGTGGTCGCGCCGGGCGCGCGTTTACGGTGGCGCCGGTGCGCCGACGGTGGCGGCGGTGCGCGTTGTCGCCGTAACGGAATGCCATTAATTCACGACATTTCCTTCACTAATCGGAAATTTACATTTCCGGTAATCAAATTGTGATTTGTCTCTTTGTCAATATTGCTGTGATGATCGTGGACGCCAGAACCCCTACGCCACACCTGGAGGTGTCGTGTCCTGGCGTCCCTTCGTCCTCACGGCCGCAGCCCTGTCACTCGCGCTGGCCGTTCCCGGTGTCGCGGCGGCCGACGACCCGCCGCAGCCGCAGGTGGAGTCCCGGGCCGGCACCCGGGCCCCCGCCGAGGTGAGCGGGCTGGCCGAGCCCGCCGCCGCGGCGGACCCCGTCGCCGCGGCCAAGGCCCACCTGGCCGACCCGCGTTACCACCTCGACCCCGCCGACCTGGTGCCGCTGCGCACGGTCGTGAACGGCCAGGACGAGACCGTCAGGTTCGCCCAGCGCTATCGGAACCTGCCCGTCTTCGGCGCCCAGTACCTGGTGCGCTTCCGTAAGGACGGCGCAGGCCGCGAGGTGACCGGCGCGGGCGGCCGCTTCCTCACCGGGCTCGACGTGAACACCACGCCCACGGTCACCCCCGCGCTGGCGGCCCGGCTGGCCCGCGCCCGGCTCGTCCGGGACGACCAGATCCGCGCCACGGTCAAGGCCACGCCCGGCGAGCTCGTCGTGCTGCCGCGCGGCAAGGGCGTGCTGGCCTGGCACGTCACCCTGGCCGGCGCCGACGCGGTCAGGAAGCGGCCCGTCCTGCTGGACGCCTACGTGGACGCCCACTCCGGCCGGCCGCTGTTCGCCCTGGACCGGCTGCGCATGGAGGGCCCGGCGACCGGCAGCGGGCAGACCGCGCACGGCAAGACCGTCCCGCTCAACGTCTACCAGCGGGCCGACGGCGCGTACGAGCTGCGCGACCGCGCCCGCCCGATGTGGAACGGCACCACCGGCGAGATCCTCACCTACGACGCCGCCGGCGCCGACGTGCAGCAGTTCCTCGAGCCCGGCGTGCCGGCGGGCACCGAGCTCGGCAAGTCGGCCACGCCCGCCTTCGGCCCCGAGCACACCGAGAGCGGCGCCGTGGACGCCCAGTGGGGCGCGGGCAAGGTCTACGAGTACTACAAGGGGCTCGGCCGCGACGGGCTCGACGGCAAGGGCGGCACGATGTACTCGGTCGTCAACGTCACCTACTACGGCAGCCCGTTCGAGAACGCCTTCTGGGACGGCACCAAGATGGTCTACGGCGGCGGCGGCGCCGACCTGCACTCCTTCGCCGCCAGCCTCGACGTCGTCGGCCACGAGATGACCCACGGCGTCATCACCCACAGCGCCGACCTGGTCTACCAGGGCCAGTCGGGCGCGATGAACGAGGGCTTGGCCGACTACTTCGGCAACGCGATCCAGACCGGCGCGCTCGGCATCCCGATGAGCGACCCCGACGCCAGCCTGCTCGGCGAGGACCTGTGCAAGAGCGGGTCGCCCGCCCAGTGCGCCACCCGCGACCTCGACGACGACCGCAACGCCGCCAAGGACTACCTCGGCGTCACCGCCGCCCTCGACTCCGGCGGCGTGCACCTCAACTCCACGATCTTCTCCGGCGCCCTGTGGGACGTCAGGGAGAAGCTCGGCGCCGGCTTCGACAAGGTCGTCTACAAGGCGCTGACGGAGTACATGACCCCGCTCGACGACTTCGCCGACGGCCGCCGCGCCGTCGAGTCGGCCGCCCGCGCCGCCCGGCTGTCCCCGCGCGACCGGCTGGCGATCACGCTGGCCTTCGAGCGGCACGGCATCAGGCCCGGCTGGGAGCGGCTGATCCGCACCGACAGCCGCGTCGTCCTGGACGGCCTCACCGACGCCATCGACCCGCCCGCCCTGGCCGGCGACCGGTACGCGGTCACCGACAGCACCCCCGACGCGAACGGTCCCACCGTCATCCGGACCGGACGCGTGAGCGGCGGCCCCGCGACCACCGTGTCCGACGACGGGCGCTGGGACTGGACGCCCGCCACCGACGGCAGGCGCGCGGTGTGGGTCTCCCTCGACGCCGAGGCGGGCCGCCTCCAGGTCCGCTCCCGGCCGCTCGACGCCTCGGCGCCGTCCACCGTGCTGCACGAGACCACCGGCTACGTCTACGCCGTCGCCGTCTCGGGCGACGCCGTGGCCTGGTCCGGCGAGGACCCCGCGACCGGTGAGGTCGAGCTGTGGCTCAAGCGCGGGAACGCCGCGCCGGTCAACCTGACCGCCGACAAGGGCGTGGCCGGGTACATGCCCTCGGTCACCGGCGGCCGGCTCGTCTACGTCCGGGTGAGTTTCGTCTCCGGCGCCGGTCACAGCACGCCCGTCGTGCACGACCTGGCCACCGGCAAGGAGGTCGTGCTGCCCGAGGTGCCGCCGGCCGGCGCGATCCCGTCGATGTCGATCCAGCCGGCGCTGACCGCCGGGCACGTCGTCTGGCTCTACGACGCCGACCGCGACGGCCGGATGGGCGTCATGCGGGCCGCGCTGGACGGCACCGGCCAGACGCCGGTCGTGCCGGACGGGCCGCAGGCGCCGTACGCCACCTGGCTCGACGCGAGCGAGTCGCGGGTGACGGTCGGCGTGCAGCCGGACGGGACCACGCTGGAGAACGCGAACCTGACCAAGATCTACCAGGTTCCGGTCGCCGGCGGGGCCCTTGAGCGCTACTCCTGCAACCGCGGGGAGCAGGCGCTGTTCGCCGCCGGCGCGGCGGGCCGCGTCCTGTGGGTGGACGGGACCGCCGGCGACACCGACCTCGTGACCCGCGACAGGCCCGCGCACCGCTGCTGACCTGCCAAGGGCGTCCGCCCGGCGCCCGCCGTACCCTCCGGAGGGGGACGGCGGGCGCCGAGTCGCGCGCAGCCCCGCGAGCTGGTTTGCTTGAGCCCGTCACAAACCACAGAACCCGAGCGGGGGGCTCCCTTATGCGCAGTGTCGAACCCGAGGTCTTCATCGTCGCCCGTCCTGAGCTTGACTACGACGAGCTCGCCCGTTATCTGGGCGAGGTCGGCGGCGAGAGCTGGCTGGAGCGGCTCGACCGCGGCGACCTCGACGCCCAGAACCTCGCCGAGTTCGCCGGCCGCCTCTGCTACCGCTCCTTCGAGCCGGGCCTCAACCCCAACGTGGTGCGCATCAGGGAGAACCAGGACGACTACCTGCGCAACATCCTGGCCAGCGCGCACGGCTCGGTCCTCGAGCACGTCAGCTTCAGCTTCGTGCTGCACAACGTCAGCCGCGTCCTGACGCACGAGCTGGTGCGCCACCGGCCCGGCGTGGCCATCTCCCAGGAGTCGCTGCGCTTCGTCCGGCTCGACGAGCTGCCGTTCTGGTTCCCCGAGTGGGCCCAGCAGGACCCCGAGCTGATGAAGCGGGCCACGGCCGTGCTGGAGCAGCTGGAGCAGTTCCAGCTCTGGATGGCCGGGCACTTCGGGCTCGACGAGGAGGGCGTGCCGTTCTCGGAGAAGAAGCACCGCACGTCGTTCATGCGCAGGTTCGCCCCCGAGGGCCTGGCCACCGGCCTGGTCTGGACGGCCAACGTGCGCACGCTGCGGCACACGATCGAGGCCCGCACCGCCGTCGGCGCGGAGGAGGAGATCCGCCTGCTGTTCCAGCGCATCGGCGAGCTCATGCGCAAGGAGGCGCCCGCCCTGTTCGGCGACTACGTCGTCGAGGACGGGGCCTGGGTACCGGGCTGGCGCAAGGTCTGAGGCGTCAGGCGAGCGCGGGCAGCACGTAGACCTCGGCGCCCGGTGGCAGGGCGCAGTCGAGGTCGCCGAGCCCGCGGGCGTTCTCCCCGCACACGATCATGCTGATGTGCCGGCGGATGCGGCCGTAGTCGTCGCGCAGCCGCTCCTCCAGCAGCGGATGGGTGCGCCGCAGCATGTCGAGCGCCGAGCCGAGCGTGGGCGGGGAGTCGCGGTCGGCGCCGACCGCGAACACCTTGACCTCGGTGCGCCCGCTCACCCACCGCCGCAGCGAGCTGGGCAGCACGAACACGACCATCGTCACGGGCTTGGTGAATGACCTGGCCATCGGTCAGAGCACCGCCGCGCGCACGCTCAGCACGTCGGGCAGGTGGCGGGCGACCTGCGACCAGCTCTCGCCGTCGTCGCGGGAGCAGTGGACCTCGCCGTCGCGGGTGCCGAAGAACAGTCCGGCGGGGGAGGCGGTCATCGCGTCGCGCAGCACGGTGGCGTGCACCGGCCCCTCGGGCAGGCCCTCGCCCAGCTCCTGCCACGTCGCGCCGGCGTCCTGGCTGCGGCAGACCCGGTAGCGGTGGCCGACCGGGGTGCGGTCGACGTCGGCCGTCAGTGGCAGCACGAAGATCGTGTCGGGGCGGGTGGGGTGGACCACGATGGGGAAGCCGAAGTCGGAGGGCAGCGCGGAGCCGATGTCGTGCCAGCTGCCGCCGAAGTCGTCGCTGCGGTAGACGCCGAAGTGGTGCTGCAGGTAGAGCCGGTCGGGACGGGCGGGGTCGAGGCAGACCTTGTGCACGCACTGCCCGAACTCGGGATACTGCTGCCCTTCGGGCAGGAACGGCGCCCGGATGCCCTGGTTGGCGGCCTCCCACGACATGCCGCCGTCGCGGGTGCGGTAGAAGCCGGCCGCCGAGACCGCGATGCCCATGACCTCGGGGTCGGTGGGGTGGGGGACGATCGTGTGCAGGCACAGCCCGCCGCCGCCCGGCTGCCAGCGCGGCCGGTGGGGATGGTCCCACAGGCCCTCGACCAGCCGGTAGGTGACGCCGTTGTCCTCCGAGCGGAACAGCGCGGCCGGCTCCACGCCGGCCCACACCACGCCCGGCTCCGACGGCGAGGGCGTGAGCTGCCACACCCGGGCCAGCGTCGCGTCGGTCTTGTCGGGGAAGGCGATGGGCGGTTGGGGCGCCTCGCCCCAGGACTCGCCGAGATCATCGGAGTACATCACGGACGGACCGAAATGGCCGTACTCGATGCCGGCCAGCAAGCGGGGGGTGCCTCCCCGGGTGTCGATGGCCACCGAGGGCACCGCGACCGTGGAGAACCGGATCGGCTCGATCTCGAACGGGCCGCCGCCCGCCGAACGGGCGAGGAACAGGCCCTTGCGGGTGCCGATCGCGAGGACTGCGTCACTCATAGCATCGCTCCCATGTTCGCTTCCCGCCATCGTGCCACGCGGGCGGCGGCGGTGCCGAGGACTGGGAGATTTGCCGCACGCCGTCCGCACCCCGGCCGCACGGCCGCCCGTGGACAGCCCGGACGGGACCGCCATTACCCGGCAGGTAGTCGTGATGCTTCCCTCTCCCCGCTAGATTTCCTGACATGGGAGCACTAGCGATACAAGAAGAGACTTTTGGTGATTTGTTGCGTTCGTGGCGGCAGCGGCGCCGGGTGAGCCAGCTCGACCTGGCCATCGAGGCCGACGTCTCCTCCCGGCACGTCAGCTTCCTGGAGACCGGCCGCGCCCGGCCCAGCCGCGAGATGGTGATGCGGCTGGCCGAGGAGCTCGACGTGCCGCTGCGCCACCGCAACCGGCTGCTGGTCGCCGCCGGGTTCGCGCCGGTCTTCCCCGAGCGCGAGGTGCGCGCCCCGGAGATGGCCGTCGTCCGCCAGGCGCTGGACAAGATCCTGGCCGGGCACGAGCCGTACCCGGCGCTGGTCGTGGACGCGGCGTGGAACCTGGTGGCGGCCAACTCGGCGGCCGCCATGTTCATGGCCGGCGTGCCCGCCGAGCTGCTGGCCGAGCCGGTCAATGTGATGCGGCTGTCGCTGCACCCCGACGCGATGGGCGGCAGGCTGCTGAACCTGGCCGAGGTCCGCGCCTACCTGCTGCACCAGCTCCGCAGGCAGGCCGAGGCGTCGGCCGACGGCCGCCTGGCCGAGCTGCACGACGAGCTGGCCGCCTACACCTACCCCGGCGTCAACCTGAACGTGGCCCACGTGCCGGGACCGGGCGACATCCTGCTGCCGCTGCGCATCGCCGACGGCGACCGCGTGTTGTCGATGTTCACCACCATCGCCACCTTCGGCACGCCGATGGACGTGACCGTCTCGGAGCTGGCCATCGAGACGTTCTGGCCGGCCGACGAGGAGACCGCCGCGGCCTTCCGCCGCGCCCCGGCGGCCTCCTGACGTCCACCGGGGACGTTCACCGGGGACGTTCACCGGGGACGTCCACCTGGGCCGGCGTCCTAGCGTTCCCCGGGGACGACGTCGCGGTGGATGCGCGACAGCGGCACGCCGTCGGCCTGCAGGCGGCGCACGGTGCCGTCCACCATGCCGCTCGGGCCGCAGACGTACACGTCGTGCTCGCACCAGGAGTGGAAGCGCCCGGTCACCTCGGGCAGGTGGCCGCGCATCCCGGCGTAGGACGGGTCGCCGGAGACCACCGGCAGCACCTGCAGCCAGGGGAAGGACGCCTGCATCGCCAGCAGGTCGGGCAGGTCGTACAGCTCGTCCGCGGTGCGCGCGCCGTGCAGCAGGTGGATCCGCGGCCGGCGGCCCGAGGCGATGACGTGCTCGACGATCGCCTTCAGCGGGGCCAGCCCCGTGCCGCCGGCCACGCACAGCAGGTCGCGGGCGCTGTGCTCGCGCGGCGTCATCGTGCCCATCGGCGGGCCGAGCATGACCGTGTCGCCGATCCTGGTGTGCCTGGTCAGGGCGGTGGACACCCAGCCGCCCGGCACCGAGCGCACGTGCAGCCTGACCGTGTCGTCCGGGCGCGGCGCGTTGGCGATGGAGAACGCGCGCCACACCCGCGGCCAGCGCGCGGTCTGGACGGTGACGTACTGGCCCGCCGTGTACGGCAGCCGCCGCGCGGGCCGCAGCGTGACCACCGCGATGTCGGGACGGCGCAGCTCGTGGTCGACGACCTCGGCCGGCCACCAGGCCGGCGAGACGCCCGCCTGCGACTCGGCCGACTCGATCATCATGTTGGCCGCCGCCGTGTACGCCGACACCCACGCCGCCTCGATCTCGTCGTTCCACACCTCGGCGGCGAAGCGCCGGATCGTGGCCAGCAGGGCGGTGCCGACGGCCGTGTAGTGCTCGGCGAGCACCCCGTACTTGCGATGGTCCCTGCCGAGCTGGCCGAGGTAGGCGGCCAGGCCGTCAGGGCTGTCCAGGCTCCACACGATCCGGGTCAGCGCGCCGAACAGCCGGTCGCGCTGGACGTCCATCGCGGGCGGGAACATGCCCCGCAGGTGCGGGCTCGCGGCGAACAGCCGCCCGTAGAAGTACGCGGTCGCCTTGTCGGCCACGGGCTCGACGAGTGAGAAGCTCTCCTTCACCAGTCGCGGATTCAACGACATGAACTCAACCCCACCCCATTGGACCGGAAAATCGATTCCGGCCGCGTCGGCCACCTCCTGACGGCTCCGGGTCGTGAACGCGCTGCGTGCCCCGGCACATCCGGCGCGCTCGGAAATGAGTCTTACACCACCTCTGATGCGTCACAACCGATTCACCCCAATTGCGATATGGGGTTTTCCGGCGGAGAAAACGAATAAAAGTGATTTTCGTCTTTCGGTTTCCGGTGTTTCCCGCGGGGCGGCTGAGGCGTAGCATCCCGCCATGGCAGTCCTCCACCCCGGGCGGGTGGCCTGGGAAGGCGCGCGCACCTTCGTGTCGGCCGCGACCACGGACGCCTGCCGGTGGCCCGGCCGCCGGCTCGGGACCACGTACCGGTGCCGGCCCGGCGAGACCCGGCCGACCACCGGGACGGCCTCCCGCCTGCCCTGACCCGCCCCAGGAGATCCGCATGTCCCGACCGCTCATCGGCATCACCGCCTACCTGGAGGCCGCCCGCTGGGGCGACTGGGTGCGCGAGGCCGTGCTGTCACCGCCGTCCTACGCCAAGGCGATCGAGCGGGCCGGCGGCGCGCCGGTGCTGCTGCCGCCGCTCGACCCCCACGTCGCCGGCGACCACGTCGGCGGCCTGTCCGGCGTCCTGCTGGCCGGCGGCGTCGGTCTCGGCGCCGCGGCCTACGGCGGCGAGCACGACGAGCGCGCGCCCGAGCCGCAGGCCCACCGCGACCGGTACGAGCTGGCCCTGGCCAGGGCCGCCGTCCGGGCCGGCCTGCCGATCCTGGCGATCGCCCGCGGCCTGCACGTCCTCAACGTCGCCCAGGGCGGCACGCTGATCCCGTGGCTGCCCGAGGTGCTCGGCCACGAGCGGCACGGCGAGCCGGGCGCGGTGCACGACATCCAGGTGAGCGTGTCGAGCAGGCTCGGCAAGGCCGTCGGCGACCACGTCGAGGCGGTCGCGCCGCACCACCAGTCCGTGCGCCGCCTGGGCAGCGGCCTGCTCGCGGTGGCCTGGGCCGACGACCAGATCGTCGAGGGCGTCGAGCTCCAGGGCCACCGGTTCTGCGTCGGCGTCCAGTGGCATCCGGAACGCGGCGGGGACAATCGGCTCTTCGATGCGTTCGTCGAGGCGGCCCGCTAGGCTGCGCTCATGCCGCTGCACCCCCAGGCGCGGGACTACGTCGCCCTCTACCCGTCGGACCTCAACGCCGACCTGGCCACGCTCGACCTGGCCACGATCCAGGAGATGCGCGCGCACGACGGCTTCGCGGCCCAGCGGGGGCCGCTGACCAAACTCCCGTTCGTCCGCGACGAGGTCGCCGGCGACGTGCCGATCCGCATCTACCGCGCCGACCCCGGCGACGGCCTGCTGCCCGTCGTGGTCTACTTCCACGGCGGCGGCTGGGTCTTCGGCAGCGTCAGGCGCAACGACGCGCTCGGCCGCGACCTGGCCCTGCGCACCGGCGCCGTGGTCGTCTCGGCCGACTACCGGCTGGCCCCGGAACACCCCTTCCCGGCCGCCGCCGACGACGCCTGGACCGTCGTGCGCGACGTCTTCGCCAGGCCCGCCTTCTACCAGAGCAACGGCAGCGTGGCCGTCGTCGGCGACAGCGCGGGCGGCAACCTGGCCGCCGTCGCCGCCTGGCGGGCCGCCGGGTCCGGCATCCGGCTGGCCCACCAGGCGCTGGTCTACCCGGTGCTCGACACCGCCATGGACACCCCCAGCTACCACGCCTACGCCAAGGGCTTCGGGCTCGACGCCGCCGAGATGGCCTGGTTCGCCGAGCGTTACGCGCCCGGCGCCGACCCTGCCGACCCGCTGCTGAGCCCGCTGCGCATCGCCGACCTGACCGGCCTGCCGCCGGCCACCGTCCTCACCGCCGAGTGCGACGTGCTCAGGGACGAGGGCGAACACTACGCCCGCCGCCTGGCCGACGCAGGCGTGCCGGTGGAGGCGCGCAGGTTCGACGGCGCGATCCACGGCTTCTTCGGCCTGCCCGGCCTGTTCGACCAGGCGGCCGAGGCCAGGCAGTACATCGCCGACCGCCTGCGGGAGCACCTGTGACCTACACCAAGCTCAAGCTCGACACCCCGGCCGAGGGGGTGCTGCGGGTCACGATCAGCGAGCCCGGCAGGCTCAACGCCGTCGACATGACCGGCCACCGCGAGCTGAGCGAGATCTGGCGCGAGGCCGACCGCGACGACTCCGTCCGGGCGATCGTGGTCAGGGGCGAGGGCACGGCGTTCTCGGCCGGCGGCGACCTGTCGATGATCGAGGAGATGACCCGCGACCACGCCACCCGGATGCGGGTGTTCGCCGAGGCCCGCGACATCGTCTACAACGTGCTCAACTGCTCCAAGCCGATCGTCTCGGCCGTCCAGGGCCCGGCCGTGGGCGCCGGGCTCGCGGTGGCGCTGCTGGCCGACATCTCGGTCGCCGGCCGCACCGCGCGCATCATCGACGGCCACACCCGGCTCGGCGTCGCCGCCGGCGACCACGCCGCGATCATCTGGCCGCTGCTGTGCGGCATGGCCAAGGCCAAGTACCACCTGCTGCTGTGCGAGCCCGTCACCGGCGAGCAGGCCGAGCGCATGGGCCTGGTCAGCCTGTGCGTCGACGACGACCAGGTGCACGACAAG
This sequence comes from Nonomuraea sp. NPDC005692, assembly GCF_040631115.1. Lineage (NCBI taxonomy): Bacteria > Bacillati > Actinomycetota > Actinomycetes > Streptosporangiales > Streptosporangiaceae > Nonomuraea > Nonomuraea sp. NPDC005692. Next base: position 41,831 of record NZ_JBEXYU010000014.1, read on the forward strand.
GCGATGGAGATCGCGGTCCGGCTCGCCCAGGGCTCCCAGGAGGCGATCCGGCTGACCAAGTACTCGCTCAACAACTGGCTGCGCCTGGCCGGCCCGTCCTTCGACGCCTCGCTGGCGATGGAGTTCCTCGGCTTCACCGGCCCCGACGTGGTCGAGGGCGTGCGCGCGGTGCGCGAGAAGCGGCCCCCCGCTTTCGGTTGAGCCGGGCGCGTGTGCTTGTCCAGGCCCGGGGTAGGCGCACCCTCATGACGGACAACGATGTGGTCGACCTGCTGGTGCGCCAGCACGAGCAGATCAAGAGCCAGTTCACGGAGGTCGAGAACGCTGCCCCCGAGGACAAAGCAGCGGCTTTCCAGAAGCTGGTGCGCCTGCTGGCCGTCCACGAGACAGCAGAGGAGGAGATCGTCCACCCGTACGCGCGCCGCCATGTCGACAACGGTGACGACCTGGTGGACGAGCGACTGGCCGAGGAGAACGCGGCCAAGGACATGCTCACCCTGATGGAGCGGGCGGGCGTCGACGACCCGCAGTTCGCGGCCAACCTGGCCACGCTGCGCAAGGCCGTCGTCGAGCACGCCGAGGCCGAGGAACGCGAGGAGTTCCCCAGACTGAGGCAGGCCGCCGGCGACAAGGAGCTGCACGCGATGGCGATCGGGGTCAAGGCCGCCGAGGCGATCGCGCCCACGCATCCGCACGCCGGCGTCGAGACCGCGCCGAAGAACCTGCTGGCGGGCCCGCCCGCCGCGATCATGGACAGGGCCCGTGACGTGATCCGCAAGGCGACGGGCAGGGCCTGAGGGCCGTCAGAAACTCCGGGGCAACCCGAGCACCTGGGTCGCGAGGTAGTTGAGCAGAAGCTCCTCGGTCACGGGTGCCACCCTTCCGATACGGGCGTCGGCCAGCAACCTGGCCACCGGGTACTCCAGCGAGTACGCCATACCGCCGTGCGTCTGGAACGCGGCGTCGGCCGCCTCCCACGCGGCCTGGGAGGCGGTCAGCTTGGCGATGTTGGCCTCGGTGCCGCACGGCAGCTGCCGGTCGAAGGACCAGGCCGCCTTGTAGAGCATCAGCCGCGCCAGCTCGATCTTGGCCTTGACCTGCGCCAGCGGGAACGCGATGGCCTGGTTGGCGCCGATCGGGCGGCCGAACACCTCGCGCTCCTTGGCGTAGCCGACCGCCACCCGCAGCGCCACCTCGGCGCCGCCCAGCGCGGAGGCGGCCAGCAGCACCCGCTCGGGGTTGAGGATGTCCCACAGCACGGCCGCGCCGCCGTCCACCTCGCCGACCACACTGGTGGCGGGCACCCGCAGGTCGTCGACGAACACCATGTTGGACGGCGTGGTGTTGGCGCCCATCTTGGGGATCGGCCGGAAGGACAGCTGCCCGGCGGCGACCGCCTCGGGCACGTTCACCAGGAACACGGTCAGCCCATGGGTGCGCGGCCTGGCCTCGGCCGCCGGGACCGTCCTGGTCACCAGCAGCATCCAGGTGGCGCGCTGCACGCCGGTGATCCAGATCTTCTGGCCGTTGAGCACGTAGTCGCCGCCGTCGCGGCGGGCCGAGGTGGTGATCGCCAGCGAGTTGGAGCCGGCGTCCGGCTCGGTCAGGGCGAAGCACGTCTCGACCTCGCCCGTGGCCAGCCTGGGCAGCAGCTCGGCCCGCTGCTCGGCGGTGCCGTGCCGGGCCAGGGTGAGCGCGCCGAAGCCGGGGGTGAGCACGTACGTGAAGGCCGAGCCGCCCGCCGCGCCCGAGCTCGCCAGCGTCTCGGTGGCCACGGCCAGCTCCAGCAGCCCCTGCCCGCCCCCGCCGTACTCCTCCGGCACGGCCAGGCCCAGCCAGCCGCCCTTGGCCAGGTCGGCCCAGACCTCCTCCGGCCAGCGCTTGTCGCTCTCGCACCGCTGCCAGTAGTCGAGGTCGTAGCGGGCGCAGATCTCGGCGACGCCGCGCTGGACGGCCTGGGCGCTCTCGGGAAGGGTGAAATCCATCACGCCATCGTAGAATCTCGTTCTGTTCAGGGTCGAGGTCTGCGGGCGTGGAAGACGAACGCCGGAGGCGTGTTGCGCCACACCGTACGTCCGGGCACGACCTCCTCGAACCGCTCGGCCAGCAGCGCCCGGAACCGCCGGGCCGAGCTGAGCGGGATGGCGTGGATGTAGGAGAAGGTGGTGAAGGCCGCGCCGGGGCTCATCACCTGCGTCACCGCGTCCAGCAGCTCGTGCTGCAGCCCCGTGGGGAAGGCCGCCCACGGCAGGCCGCTCACCACGACGTCGGCGTGGCTCAGCCCGCGCCCGGCCAGCAGCTCGCCCAGGCGCGCCGCGTCCGCGTGCGCCACGTCCACGGCGGGGAACCGCGCGGCGAGCAGCACCGCGAGCCGCTCGTTCACCTCGACGGCCAGATGGTGGCCGCGCCCGGCCAGCCGCTGCTGGATCTCCGCCGTGAACGGGCCCGTGCCCGGCCCGAGCTCCACCACGGTCGGCTCGCCGCGCTCCGGGACCGGCGCGCAGACGGCCGCGGCCAGCCGGCGCGAACTCGGGGCGACGGCGCCGATCACGGCGGGGGCGCGCAGGAACTGGCCGAGGAACATTGCGGTGTCGTTGGACATGGCCCCGAACGTATCGGGAAGATCACCCTCTGCGCTCCCTCCTCTGGACGAACCTGCGGCCAGTAGGAGGAGACGGGGTCCTCCGCGCGGAGGATCAGGTATCGGTCGAGGGTGGATAGCGTGAGCCCATGCGTTGGCGTGGTGTGCCGCTCGATGTCCTGCTCGCGGCATCTGGCGTGGGGCTGGACCTGTTGACGACGGCCCACGCGGGCGACACCGCGTACCTGCCGGCGTCGATGAACATCCCCATGGCCCTTCTGGTGGGCCTGCCCATGGGGTTCGTCCGGCGGCGGCCGCTGGTCGTCACCCTCTACCTGGCCGCCTTCCTCGTGCTCAGCGACCAGCTCGGCTCCTACACCTCCAACACCGCGCAGATCCTCATCTGCGTCGCGCTCGGCGTGGTCGGCTTCCGCGTCCCGGGGCGGGCCGCCCTGGTCGGCGTGGGCGCCACCGTGCTGGCCACGGCGGTCAACATCGCCGACCCCGGCATCGCGATGACCGGCAACACCTGGATGTACTCGGTGCTGCTGCCCGTCTTCCCCACCGTCCTGGGGGCCTACCTGCGCAGCTCGGCCGAGCGGCTGGAGGAGCGCGACGTCACGCCGGACGCGCTGCTGGCCGCCGGCGGCGTGGCCATCACCGTGCTCAGCACCTGGACCTCCTGGCACAGCGGCGCGCTGCCGGTGTGGGTGATCGGCCTGCTGGCCGTGGTCGGCGGGCTGTCGCTCGGCGTCGCCCGGCGCCTGCCCGGCCTGGTCCTGCTGCTGCAGGGCGTGCTGCTGATCGCCGCCGACACCTACCTCAACGACTCCGTCAACACCTGCCTGATCCTCACGCTCATCGCGATCGGCGTGTTCTCCATGCGCGTCGCCTCCTGGGCCTGGACGGGGGCCGCGTACCTCACCGGCTGCCTGCTGGCCGCCATCGCCGTCGTCGGCGACGGCACCGAGATCACCCCGCTCCGCGTCGGCGTGCTGATGACGCTGGTGGCCACGCCCATCGCGATCGGCCGCTACCTCGGCATGCGCCGGGCCGCCGCCGCCGCCGAACGCCTGCGCGCCGAGGAGTCGGCCCGGCTCGCGGTCGCCCAGGTACGCGCCGACCAGCTCGCCGAGCGCGAGCGCATCGCCCGCGACGTGCACGACATCGTGGCCCACCACGTCGGCGCCATGGTGCTGCGCGCCAGCGCCGCCCGCTACACCGCGCCCGACGGGCCGGTCGCCGACGCGCTGTCCGACATCCGCGAGACCGGCCACCAGGTGCTGCAGGACCTGCGCGACCTGCTCGACCTGCTGCGCGACCCCGACCGCGGCCCCGACCTGCTGGCCAACCCGGCCGACGTGGTCCGCGAGTCCGCCGAACGCATGGCCGCCGCCGGCCTCGTCGTCCACCTCGACCTCGACCCGGCCAGCGACCGCGCCCCGCTCATCGCCCGCGCCTCCGCCGCGCGCATCGTCCAGGAAGGCCTCACCAACGTGCTCAAACACGCCGGACCCGGCACCCGGGTCCGCGTCACCGTGGCCCCCGCAGAGGAAGGGTTGTCCATCGAGATCCGCAACGGCCGCCCGCCCACCGTCATCGAGCGGCTGCCCTCCTCCGGCCGTGGCCTGGCCGGCATGCGCGAGCGGGTGCGCGCCCTCGGGGGCACCCTCAGCGCCGGCCCCGACGGCGACGGCGGCTGGCTGCTGCTGGCCAGCCTGCCCGCCAGGAGCGCCGCGTGATCCGCGTGCTGGTGGCCGACGACCAGGCGCTGGTCCGCGCGGGCGTGCGCATGTTGCTGCAGGCCGCGGGGGACATGGAGGTCGTGGGCGAGGCCGAGGACGGCGCCGAGGCCGTCCGCCTGGCCGAACGCCACGTGCCCGACGTCATCCTCATGGACCTGCGCATGCCCCGCGTCGACGGCCTGGAGGCGACCAGGCGGGTGCTGGCGGCCCGCCCCGGAGCCCGCGTGGTCGTGCTCACCACGTTCGCCGAGGACGCCGACGTGCACGCCGCCCTGCGCGCCGGCGCCGTCGGCTTCCTGGTCAAGGACGACGAGCCGGAACGCATGGTCGACGCCGTGCGCAGGGCCGCCGCGGGGGAGCAGCTGCTGGCCCCCTCGGTGCTGCGCCGGGTCGTGGAACGGTTCCTGGCCGCCGAGGAGCAGGCCGCCACGCCGCCGCCGTCCGGGCTGACCGAGCGCGAGCTGGAGGTGCTGGCGCTGGTCGGCACCGGCCTGTCCAACGCCGAGATCGCCGAGGAACTGCACGTCGGCGTCACCACCGTCAAGACGCACATCGCCGCCGCCATGGACAAGCTCGGCCTGCGCAACCGCATCCAGGCCGCCGTGGTCGCCCACCGCTCCGGTCTCGTGGACGCCGCCTTCCGCCCGGTCCGTCCGCCACGTGGGGGATCGGGAGGTCATCCCGCAGGCTGACGACCGTATGCGGCCGTCCTCGACACGATATGGGTCCTTCGTTCGCAGAAAGGATCCACATCATGGGGGAGACACAGGTCATGCCGCGTCCCGGCACGACGCGGCAGGTGTCGGCGGGGCTGCTCTACAGCCTGCGCGTCGCCATCATCGCCCAGGCCGCCGCGCTGCTCGTGGCCGCCTCGTTCGCCGGGCAGGCCGTCTCGGCGGGCGGCGGGCCGGTGGCCGAGACGCACGTCATGGCGGGCATGGTCGTCCACCTGGTGGCGCTCGTGCAGATCGTGCTGGCGATCCTGGTCTGGCGGCCCGGCCGCGGCGCCGGCTGGCCGGTGTGGGCCAGCGTCGCGCTGTTCGTCGTCGGCGGCCTCCAGCACGTCACCTGGCTCTGGCTGGGCGCCCACCTGCCCAACGGGGTGCTGCTGTTCGGCCTCATCGGCGCGCTGCTGATCTGGTCGTGGTCGCCGTCGGCGTCGCGGCGCCGCTAAGGTCAGAGATGTGTATGTGAAGATCTGCGGGTTGAGCGAGCCCGAGCACGTCGAGGCCGCCGTCGAGGCAGGTGCCGACGCCATCGGGTTCGTGCTCACCCGGAGCCCGCGCAGGGTCACGCCCGAGCGGGCGGCCGAGCTGGCCGCGCCGATCCCGCCCCACGTGCTCACCGTGGGCGTCTTCCGGGGCGAGACCCCCGAGGAGGTCAGGGCCGCCGCGCTGGCCTCGGGCGTGCGCGCCGTGCAGCTGCACGGCCACCACCCCCACGCCGACTTCACCGCGCTGAAAGACCTCGGCCGGCCGCTCGTGCGGGCCGTCGACGCCGCCGCCGACCTGCGGTGCGGCGCCTACGACGAAGACCTGCTCATCGTCGACGCCCCGCGTCCCGGCTCGGGGGAGCCCTGGGACTGGGCGGCGGTGCGCGGCCGCCCGTCCGGCCGGTGGATGCTGGCCGGCGGGCTCGACCCGGCCAACGTGGCCGAGGCCGTCGAGGCCGCCGGCCCGTGGGGGGTCGACGTGTCCAGCGGCGTCGAGACCGCGCCGGGCGTCAAGGACTCCGCCCTGATCAGGGCCTTCCTGCGAGCCGCGCGCGGTGGCTGACGAGCTGGCCCGGGCCCTTTCCTTCGTGCACGCCTTCGCCCGTCGCAAGGCGCCCGTCGTGGCGCCGGTCCCCGGCGGGTTCGCGGTGCTCGACGAGCGCTACCCGATGTCGCACGACGACAACAAGCTCGTCGTCTGGAGCGGCGGCCCGGGGCCGGTGCTCGCGGCGGCCGAGGAACGGCTCGCCGGGCTCGGCCACCGGCTGGTGTGCGTCGACGACGACCGGCTGGGCCAGGAGTTCCGGCCCGCCTTCGCCGCCGCCGGCTACGGCCACGAGACGAACGTCGTCATGGCCTTCCGCGGCGCCCGCCCCTCAGCGGCCGCCGCCACCGAGCGGCTCACGCTGGAGGAGCTGCTGCCCGTGCTGCGCGAGGAGTGGCGCGCCTCGCTGCCGCAGGCGTCGCAGGGCGTGGTCGACGGGCTCGCCGCCCGCGCCGTGGCCCGCGCGTCCGGCGCGGACCGGGTCGAGTTCCACGCCGTACGCGCCCCCGGCGGACAGATCGCCGCCCACGCCGACCTCTACGTGCACGAAGGCGTCGCCCAGATCGAGAACGTCTACACCCTGGAGCGCCACCGCGGCCAGGGCTTCGCCCGCGCCCTGCTGACCGCGCTGCTGGCCGCCACGGCCGGCAGCGAGCTGACGTTCCTGGTCGCCGACGCCGCCGACTGGCCGCGCGAGTTCTACGCCCGCCTCGGCTTCGAGCCGGTGGGCCACACCCACGCCTTCCTGCGCACCTGACCGCCCCGAGGAGCCGGTGGCGCTCAGGCGCCCAGCCACCGGGCCAGGGCCACCGCGGCGGGGCCCAGCAGGGCCAGCACGGCTCCCGACAACGCGTGCACCACCGTGTAGGCCAGCAGCGGCGTCCCGTTCCCCGACATGCCGCGCACCCCGCCGAGGACGGTCGTCAGGCCGTGCTGCCCGGTCACCGCGCCCAGCACCAGCGGCGGCGGCAACATCATCAGCTTGGCCCCCATGGCCAGCGAGATCACCACCGGCACGGCGGCCGTGGCGACCGCGCCCAGGGTCACCTGCCAGGCGTGCCGCCCCACCAGCTCCACCGCCGCCGGCCCGGCCGACAGCCCGAGCGCCGCCACGAACACGCCGAGCGCCACCTCGCCCACCACCCGGGCGGCGCCCGCGTCGTACTGCCCGAAGCCGGCCCGTCCCGCCCGTGCCCGGCCGAACACCAGCCCGGCCGCCAGGCACCCGAGCGACGCCGTCAGGCCGCCCGCCAGGCCCGCCACCAGCCCCGCCACGAGCCCGGCGGCCAGGTAGACGACGTCGGCCCGCCGCCCGGCGTCCGCCCGCGCCCCGAGCCAGGACGCCGCCCGGTCCACGTCCCGCTTCATCCCGGTCACCCGCACCACGTCACCGGCGCACAGCTCCGTCCCGGGCCTGACCGGCAACCGGCACCCCACCCGCGTCACCTCGCACACGTGCAGGTCCTGCACCCCCTGGCCGGGCAGCCCGGCGCGCAGGTCGCGCACGGTCGCCGGCGGCCGGCCCCCGAGCATGACGTCGGCCACCTCCAGGTTCAGGTCGAGCTCCCGCCCGCCGGGCACCTCGGGCCCGACCACCGCGGCGGCGTTGACGACGTCCTGCCGCACGCCGACCACCACGACCTCGTCGTCCCGCTGCAGCAGCGTGCCGGGGCCGAACGGGATCGGCCGGCCGTTCCTGCGCAGCCGCTCCACCGAGACCCGGGTGCCCATCGCGATCTCCGCCTGCCCGACCGTCCTGCCCTCGCCGGTGGTGACCTGGTGGGCCCGGCCCAGCACGGCCGGCGGCGGCGTCTCCTCCGCGCCGTCCAGCCGCCGCCACAGCGCCGCGGCCTCCTCCCCGGGGTCGAACCGGAGCGCCGCGGGCGCGGCCCTGACGGTCAGCAGCGCGATGGTGACCAGGGCGAGGAGATAGGACAGGACGTACGCGGGCCCGAGCGACTGTTGCGCGATCCCGGCGGCCTGCAGGGCGTCGGCCGCCGTGCCCAGGGCCACCGGCCCGGCCGCCGCCCCGGCGACCAGCCCGGCCGTGGTGCCCGGGTCCAGCCCGAGCGCGTCCGCCACCAGCGCCGCGACCGCCAGCGCCCCGACGACCTCGACGACCGTGAACCACAGGAACCGCAGGTTGCGCCCGGAGAACGCGGCGAAGAAGGCGGGCCCGAGGGTGTAGCCGAGGGTGAAGGCGAAGATCGAGAAGGCGATCACGCGCACCTGCTGGTGGACCTCGACGCCGCCGGTCAGCAGCCCGACGGCGAGGGCGGCGGCCAGCGTCCCGGCCGCGCCGCCGAGGGCCACCCCGCGGAACCTGAGCCGGCCCAGGGCGAACCCGAGGGCCAGGCAGAGGAACAAGGCGATCTCCGGCGCGTCCCGCAGCACGCCGGACTCCCAGGGCCACATCCGATCCCCCCAAGGCAGGCAGGCAGCGCGGGGGGATCGATCATCCAGCCCTTTCCCGCCCCCACATGCCGCGAAACGCCACCAACCCCCATCGGCCCCGCGTCCAGCCGGGGGAGTGCGAGCGGGGAATGGTCGCTGGTGGGGCGTCTGTGCCGGAGTTCCACGCAGTAGGGTCTCTGCGTGAGCGAAACTTCCGCCGAGGACCGGATCTGGACGGTTCCCAACCTGCTGAGCTTCCTGCGCCTGCTCGGCGTGCCCGTGTTCCTCTGGTTGGTTCTGGGCCCCAGGGCGGACGGGTGGGCCATCGCCATCCTCATCGTGGCCGGGTTCACCGACTGGCTCGACGGCAAGATCGCTCGCGCGTTCAACCAGACCAGCAAGCTCGGCCGGGTGATCGACCCGGCCGCCGACAAGCTGTACGTCTTCGCCACGATCCTGGCGCTGCTGCTGCGCGAGGTCATCCCGTGGTGGCTGGTGGCCGTCATCGTGGCGCGGGAGCTCTTCGTCGCCTGTTCGTTCCCCGTACTTCGCAAACACGGATATAAGGCACTTCAGGTGCATTTTCTGGGCAAGGCCGCCATGTTCAACCTCATGTACGCCTTCCCGCTGCTCTTCCTCGCCTCCCACACCGGGTGGTATGCCGATATAGCGCGAATTGCCGGGTGGGCCTTCGCGATCTGGGGCACGGGCCTGTATTGGTGGGCAGGGATCCTGTATGTGGTGCAGGTGCGCCAACTCGTAACCGCGACCACGAAGGAGTGATCGGGTGAAGGCGGTCGTCATGGCGGGCGGGGAGGGGACTCGGCTGCGTCCGATGACCGCCAACCAGCCCAAACCTCTGCTCCCGGTGGCCAACCGCCCGATCATGGAACACGTCCTGCGCCTGCTCAAACGGCACGGCATCACCGAGACGGTCGTCACCCTGCAGTTCCTGGCCGCCCTCGTGCGCAACTACTTCGGCGACGGCGACGAGCTGGGCATGAACCTCCAGTACGCCACCGAGGACCTGCCGCTCGGCACCGCGGGCAGCGTCAAGAACGCCGCCGCCCGCCTGCGCGACGACCGCTTCCTGGTCATCTCCGGCGACGCCCTCACGGATATCGACTTATCCGACATGATCCGTTTTCATCGCGAAAATTCGGCTCTTGTCACCATCGGTCTGAAACGCGTTCCCAACCCGCTCGAATTCGGGATCATCATCCTCGACGAGAGCGGACGCGTTCAGCGCTTCCTGGAGAAGCCCACCTGGGGCCAGGTCTTCTCCGACACCGTCAACACCGGCATCTACGTCATGGAACCCGAGATACTCGACGCCGTGGCCGACGGCGAACCGGTCGACTGGTCCTCAGACGTCTTCCCCGCCCTCCTGGAACGCGGCGCCCCCATCTACGGCTACGTCGCCGCCGGCTATTGGGAGGACGTCGGCACCCACGCCAGCTACCTCAAGGCCCAGGCCGACGCGCTGTCCGGCCGGGTCCGTCTCGACATCGGCGGCTTCGAGCTCTCCCCGGGCGTCTGGGTGGCCGACTCGGCCACGGTCGACCCCGACGCCGTCCTGAAGGGCCCGCTGCTGATCGGCGACTACGCCAAGGTGGAGGCGGGCGCCGAACTGCGCGAGTACACGGTGCTCGGCAACAACGCGGTCGTGCGCGAGGGCGCCTTCCTGCACCGCGCGGTCGTCCACGACAACGTCTACCTCGGTCCCGGCGCCCACCTGCGCGGCTGCGTGATCGGCAAGAGCACCGACGTCATGGGCGGCGCCCGCGTCGAGGAGAACGCCGTCATCGGCGACGAATGCGTCATCGAGGCCGAGGCGTACGTCTCCAGCGGCGTCAAGGTCTACCCGTTCAAGACCATCGAGGCCGGCGCGGTCGTCAACACCAGCGTCATCTGGGAGTCGCGCGGACAGCGCAACCTGTTCGGCCCGCGCGGGGTCAGCGGCCTGGTCAACGTCGAGATCACCGCCGAGCTGTGCGTCCGCCTGGCCGGCGCGTACGCCACCACCCTGCGCAAGGGCGCCTACGTCGTCACCTCCCGCGACTGCTCCCTGGCCGCCAGGGCGCTCAAGCGGGCCGTCATCGGCGCCCTGACCGCCGCCGCGATCAACGTCCTGGACCTGGAGGCGGCGCCGCTGCCCGTGGCCCGCTTCCACACCGCCCGCGAGTCGGCCGCCGGCGGCATCGCCCTGCGCACCACGCCCGGCGACCCGCAGAGCGTCGACATCGTCATCATGGACGACCGTGGCGCCGACCTGCCCCCGGCCGCCCAGCGCAAGCTGGAGCGCGTCTTCTCCCGCCAGGAGTACCGGCGCGCCTTCCCCGGCGAGATCGCCGAGCTGCACTACCCGGCCAGGGCCGTCGAGGGTTACACGCACGAGCTGATGCGGGCCATCGGCGTCACCGGCGTCAAGGACATGAAGGTCGTGGTCGACTGCGCCGGCGGCACCTCCTCCCTGGTGATGCCCACGCTGCTCAGCCGCGCCGGCGTCGAGGTGCTCACCGTCAACGCCCGGCTGGACGACGTCTCGCCCACCGAGACGCTGGCCGAGCGCCGCCGCGACCTGCAACGCCTGTCGGAGCTGGTCAGCTCCTCGCGGGCGGCGTTCGGCGTGCGCTTCGACCCGGTCGGCGAACGCATCGCGCTGGTGGACGAGACCGGCCAGCTCATCAGCGAGGAACGCGCCCTGCTGGTCGTGCTGGACCTGGTGGCGGCCGAGCGCCGGGGCGGCCGGGTGGCCCTGCCGGTCACCACCACGCGGGTCGCCGAGCAGGTCTGCCGCTTCCACGGCGTGCAGGTGCAGTGGACCTCGACCGCGCTCGACGCCCTGACCTCCGCCGCCCAGGGCCCCGACATGATCTTCGCGGCCGACGGGCGCGGCGGGTTCGTCGTGCCGGAGTTCAGCCCGGCCATCGACGGCCTGGCCGCGTTCATGCGCCTGCTGGGGCTGGTGGCCCGCACCCGGCTGTCGCTCAGCCAGATCGACGCCAGGATCCCCGAGGTCAAGCTGCTGCGACGGAGCGTGCCGACCCAGTGGGCGGCCAAGGGCGCGGTCATGCGCTCGGTCATCGAGGCCGCCGAGGCCGAGCCCGACGGCTGGCGCGTGGACACCACCGACGGCGTGCGGGTCGCCCGCGACGACGGGTCGTGGGTGCTGATCCTGCCCGCCGCCGCCGAGCCGGTCACCGACCTGTGGGCCGAGGCCCCCGACATGGACGGCGCACAGGCGCTGCTCGAACGGTGGGCCCGCGTGGTCGAGCGGGCAGCCGTCTGATCACGTAGAGTAGCGGAAAAGCCGTCGCCCGAGATGTGCGCGCGGAGTGCCGCAAGATCGTAATGTAGAAACGCGCGGCGGCATGGACCACGGGGTGGGGGCGGCGGTAACTTTGTCAGCGTCCGAACCGCAGTCCAGCGCCCCGCCTTGACCTTTGCCGCTGATCAGCGTAAGTTGCGGCATTCGCAAACTTGAAGAGCGAAGGCAGGCGCGTCCCCAGCACCGTCGCCGCGTCTTCGCGGTAGGAGGCCGAGCCGATCGATGCCGAGCGTCTACTGCACGCAGTGCGGGCACGCCAACCCCGAGGATGCCCGTTTCTGTTCCCGCTGTGGGTCACCGCTGACCAGACCCGAGGTCTCCGGGGACACCACGTCGACGATCTCGGTCGCGGGAATCGAGGCGTACGAGGCTGAGACAGGCGACATGCTCCTGGCCGAACGGGCGCTGGTCGAACAGCTCCCGCCCGGCACGGCGTTGCTCACGGTGACCAGAGGGCCCAACCAGGGCAGCCGGTTCCGGCTGGACAAAGACCTCACCACGACCGGGCGCCACCCGGAGAGCGACATCTTCCTCGACGACATCACCGTCTCCCGCCGCCACGTCGAGTTCTACCGCCACCGCGGTGGCCAGTTCTCCGTACGCGACGTGGGCAGCCTCAACGGCACCTACGTCAACCGGGAGCGCATCGAGGAGGTCCCCCTGCACTCCGGAGACGAGGTGCAGATCGGCAAGTTCCGCCTCGTCTTCCTGATGAGGGTCAACGCCGGCGCATGAGCTCACAGGCGGCACGCTCGCACATGAGCATCGGGGAGGTGCTCGCCCTGCTGCAGGGCGAGTTCCCCGACGTCACCGTGTCCAAGATCCGCTTCTTGGAGGGCGAGGGGCTGATCGAGCCCGAGCGCAGCCCCTCGGGCTACCGCAAGTTCACCCATCTCCACGTCGAGCAGTTGCGCTTCATCCTGACCGAGCAGCGCGACCACTACCTGCCGCTGCGGGTGATCAAGGACAAGATGGCCGAGAGCTTCGGCCGTCCGCGCGCGGTGCAGCAGACCCAGGAGATCCGGTACGACCGGGCCCAGTTGCTGGAGGCGGCCGGCATCGACGAGGAGACCCTCGCCGAGCTGGAGGACTACGGCCTGCTCACCCCCGTGGCCAGGCGCTACGACGAGGAGGCGCTGAAGATCGCGCGCAGCGTCGGCGCCCTGGCCCGTTTCGGCCTGCACGCCCGCCACCTGCGCGCGGTCAAGGTCGCCGCCGAGCGGGAGTGCGGGCTGGTCGAGCAGACCGTCGCGCCCATACTCAAGCGCCGCGCGCCCGGCGCCATCGGCGAGGCCGACGAGGCTGCCAGGGAGTTGTCCACGCTCCTGCTCGACCTGCACGCCTCCCTGGTCCGCGTCGGCGTCAGGTCTGTCCTGGGCCGCTGAGGGCACAGAGCTGGAAGGCCGGGGCACATTCCAGGCCTGCCGGGTGTTACGTTGAAATGCACAAGCGTGTAGCAGAAACGACCCAGTCAACAGCTGTGCCGGGCGACCGGCCGGTCGAATACGGAGCAGCCCGTGTTGCAGATGGAGGTCGTGGGCGTTCGAGTTGAGATGCCCACAAATCAGCCGATCGTCTTGCTCAAGGAGGCACACGGGGAACGGTTCCTTCCGATCTGGATCGGCATGACCGAGGCGACCGCGATCGCCCTGGCGCAGGCCGAGGAGCCGCCGCCCCGGCCGCTCACCCACGACTTGTTCAGGGACGTGCTGAGCGCGCTCGGCGTCGGGCTGCGCGCGGTCAACATCGTGGCCCTGCGTGACGGCATCTTCTTCGCCGACCTGGTGTTCTCCAACGGCGTGGAGGTCAGCGCCCGGCCCTCCGACTCGATCGCCCTGGCGCTGCGCACCGGCGCGCGCATCTTCGCCAGCGAAGAGGTGGTCCAGGAGGCCGGTGTGATCATCCCTGACGACCAGGAGGACGAGGTGGAGAAGTTCAGGGAGTTCCTTGACACGATCACTCCCGAGGACTTCGGCAGGGCGGGGTAGGTATTTCAGTGCATTTACGCTTCACGACGCGCCGAGCCGGATCGTTGACTGAGCATGGTCACGGTCCTACGGTGCAAGTGAAACCCGTGGTCGCCCTTTACGAACCCCCAGATCAGGCCATGGGATGAGAGAAAGCCGGAGGTCCGCGTGGCGGTCAGCAGCGGCGAGGGAAAGACGGCCGGCCAGGAAGATCCGGTGCGGCGCGAGAGCGCGCGGCAGCGTGCCGGAGAGCAGGGCCTGCTCTTCGACGAGCAGCCCGCGACGCTGCCCGACGACATCGGATACCGCGGGCCCACAGCCTGCTCGGCGGCCGGCATCACCTACAGGCAGCTCGACTACTGGGCGCGCACGGGCCTGGTCGAGCCCACGATAAGAGCCGCGCACGGCTCGGGCTCGCAGCGGCTCTACAGCTTCCGCGACATCCTGGTGCTCAAGGTCGTCAAGCGGCTGCTCGACACCGGAGTGTCGTTGCAGCAGATCCGCACCGCGGTGCAGCACCTGCGTGACCGCGGGGTCGCCGACCTCGCGCAGATCACGCTCATGAGCGACGGAGTCAGCGTCTACGAGTGCACCTCGGCCGACGAGGTGATCGATCTCCTCCAGGGCGGCCAGGGCGTGTTCGGCATCGCGCTCGGCCGGGTCTGGCGAGAGGTCGAGGGCTCCCTCGCGGAGCTGCCGGGGGAACGGGCGGCGGTCGAGGACACCGTCCCGGCCGACCATCCCACTGACGAGCTCGCCAAGCGGCGCCGCGCACGCCGCACGGGGTGAGCTGAACCGCTGAACACACCGTAGTAATCTAGGACAGAGTAAGGCTGATGACCCCGTGCGGGAGAGTCCCTGGGCTTCGGTCCTGGGGCGCCGAAGGAGCAACCCTCCCCGGAATCTCTCAGGCATCCCGTACCGCTCGGGTGAGGCAACTCTGGAAAGCAGGTGCGCCCGCCAGGCGCACCTCACCGACGGTGCAAGCCCCACGGTGGGGTGAAGCTCTCAGGTCGCGATGACGTCGCGATGACAGAGGGGGAGATCCGGCACTCGCCCGCGCCCTGGCGCCGGTCTCCAAGCCTCGGGAGGCAACCTCCATGACCGACCTGTCCGCTCCGCCGTTCTCGTCCAGGCACATCGGCCCATCCGAGTCCGAGCAGCAGCGCATGCTCGAGGCGGTGGGCTTCGAGTCCGTCGGCGATCTGGTGGCCGTGGCCGTGCCCGAGGCCATCAGGGTCAAGGACCGGCTCAAGCTGCCGGCCGCCGCGAGCGAGACCGAGGCCATCGCCGAGCTGCGCGAACTGGCCTCCCGCAACCGGGTGCTGACCTCCATGATCGGCCTGGGCTACCACGACACCGTCACGCCCGCCGTCATCCGGCGCAACCTGCTGGAGAACCCGGGCTGGTACACCGCGTACACGCCGTACCAGCCGGAGATCTCGCAGGGCCGCCTGGAGGCGCTGCTGAACTTCCAGACGGTCGTCTCCGACCTGACCGGCCTCGACGTCGCCGGCGCCTCCCTGCTGGACGAGGCCACCGCCGCGGCCGAGGCCATGACGCTGGCCCGCCGGGCCGGCAAGTCCAAGAGCGACGTGTTCGTGGTCGACGCCGACACGCTGCCCCAGACCAAGGCCGTGCTGGCCACCCGCGCCGAGCCGCTCGGCATCACGCTGGTCGAGCACGACCTCGACGGCGAGCTGCCCGAGTGCTTCGGCGTGCTCGTCCAGTACCCGGGCGCCTCGGGCCGTCTGCGGGACTTCCGCGACGTGGCCGCCAGGGCGCACGAGGCGGGCGCGATCGTCGTGGCTGCCGCCGACCTGCTTGCCCTCACGCTCGTGGCCGCTCCCGGCGAGCTGGGCGCCGACATCGCCATCGGCTCCTCCCAGCGCTTCGGCGTCTCCTTCGGGTTCGGCGGGCCGCACGCGGCCTACATGTCCGTACGCGAGGGCCTGCAGCGGCAGATGCCCGGCCGCCTGGTCGGCGTGTCGGTCGACGTCGACGGCGACCCCGCCTACCGGCTGGCCCTGCAGACCCGCGAGCAGCACATCCGCCGCGAGAAGGCCACCAGCAACATCTGCACCGCCCAGGTCCTGCTGGCCGTGATCGCCGGCATGTACGCCGTCTACCACGGCCCCGAGGGCCTGCGCCGGATCGCGCATCGCGTGCACCGGCACGCCGTCGCGCTGGCCGGCGGGCTGCGCGAGGCCGGCCTGGAGGTTGTGCACGGCGAGTTCTTCGACACCGTGCTCGTCCGCGTGCCCGGCAGGGCCGCCGAGGTGGTGGCCGCCGCCGCCGAGCGGGGCGTCAACCTGTGGCAGGCCGACGACGACCACGTCTCGATCGCCTGCGACGAGAAGACCGGCGCGGCCGAGCTGGTCAAGGTGTGGGCCGCCTTCGGCGTCGAGCGCGAGGAGGTGGCGCTGGAGGCCGACGCGCTGCCGGCCGAGCTGCTGCGCGAGTCGGACTACCTGACCCACCCGGTCTTCCACAGCCACCGCTCCGAGACCGCGATGCTGCGCTACCTGCGCAGGCTCCAGGACAAGGACATCGCGCTCGACCGTTCGATGATCCCGCTCGGCTCGTGCACGATGAAGCTGAACGCGACCACCGAGATGGAGCCGATCACCTGGCCGGAGTTCGCCGGCGTGCACCCGTACGCGCCGGAGGCCCAGACCGAGGGCTACCGGGAGCTCATCGGCACCCTGGAGGGCTGGCTGGCCGAGGTGACCGGCTACGACGCGGTCTCCATCCAGCCGAACGCCGGCTCCCAGGGCGAGTTCGCCGGTCTGCTGGCCATCCGGGCCTACCACCAGGCCAACGGCGACACCGGGCGCGACGTGTGCCTGATCCCGTCCTCGGCCCACGGCACGAACGCGGCCAGCGCCGTCATGGCGGGCATGCGGGTCGTGGTCGTGGCCTGCGACAGCGACGGGAACATCGACCTGGCCGACCTCGACGCCAAGATCGCCAAGCACCGCGAGAAGCTCGCCGCGATCATGGTGACGTACCCGTCCACGCACGGCGTGTACGAGGAGTCGATCACCGAGGTCTGCGCCAAGGTGCACGAGGCCGGCGGCCAGGTCTACGTCGACGGCGCCAACCTCAACGCCCTGGTGGGCCTGGCCAAGCCGGGCGAGTTCGGCGCCGACGTGTCCCACCTCAACCTGCACAAGACGTTCTGCATCCCGCACGGCGGCGGCGGCCCCGGCGTCGGCCCGGTCGCGGTCCGCGGTCACCTGGCGGCCTACCTGCCCGGCCACCCGCTGCGCGACGGCGGCCCGGTCGGCCCGGTCTCGGCCGCCCCGTACGGCTCGGCGGGCATCCTGCCGATCTCGTGGGCGTACGTGCGGATGATGGGCTCCGAGGGCCTCACGGCGGCCACCGAGCAGGCCATCCTGTCGGCCAACTACCTGGCCCGGCGGCTGGCCCCGCACTACCCGGTGCTCTACACCGGCCGCGGCGGCCTGGTGGCCCACGAGTGCATCGTGGACCTGCGCCAGATCACCAAGGAGACCGGCGTCACCGTCGACGACGTGGCCAAGCGCCTGATCGACTACGGCTTCCACGCGCCGACCATGTCGTTCCCGGTGGCCGGGACGCTGATGATCGAGCCGACCGAGAGCGAGGACCTGGACGAGCTCGACCGGTTCGTGGACGCCATGATCGCCATCCGCGGCGAGATCGCCAAGGTGGCCTCGGGCGACTACGACAAGACCGACAACCCGCTGCGCAACGCGCCGCACACGGCCGAGTCGGTCACCGCCGACGAGTGGGCCCACCCGTACTCGCGGACCGAGGCGGCCTACCCGGTGGCCTCGCTGCGCGAGGGCAAGTACTGGGTGCCGGTGCGCCGCATCGACCAGGCGTACGGCGACCGTAACCTGGTGTGCTCCTGCCCGCCGCTGGAGGCGTACGAGGACTGATCCGCCGCCGCGGGTCCCCGTCCGGGGGCCCGCGCCGGACCCGGCCAGTCCCACACCGTCAAGTGAGCAGACATGATCGCGACGAGCCGTTAGGCTCGGTGCGATCCGTCGCCGGAAGGAGCTCTCTTGACGTTCTCAGAGCTGGAGACCCCGCCTCTCGACACCGCCCGCCGCCTGGCCGAGGGCGGCGACCTCGAGGGTGCGGCGGCGATACTGACCGAGCTGGTCGCCGACCACGACAGCCCCGACCGGGCCCAGGCGGCCGTGGGGCTGGCCGTGGTGCTCGACGAGCGCGGCGACACCGAGGCCGCCCGAGCCGCGGCCCGCACCGCGCTGGCCACCGGCCATCCCGAGTACGCCGCCCAGGCCGCCTGCCACCTGGCCCAGGGCTTCGAACGCGAGGGCCGCGACGACCAGGCCAGGGCCGCCTGGCAGGCCGTGCTCGGCGTCGGCACGCCGGCCTACGTCCCGCTGGCGCACCTCGCGCTGGCTCGGCTGGCCGGCAGCCCGCAGGAGGCCGGCAAGGAGCTGCGCTCCGCCCTCGACGCGAGTCTCGACGCCGGCGACGCCGAGGCCGCCGCGCACGCGGCCCGCCAGCTCGCCGAGACGCTGCTGGAGTACGGCGACCCGGGGGAGGCGGCCGGGCTGCTGCTGGACGCGCTGGAGTTCGCCCCGGCGCGGGAACTGCCTGGGCTGCGGGTGCTGCTCGGCATCGCGCACCTGGAGCTGGCCTGCGCGGAGTTCGCCGAGGCCGTCGAGAGCGGGGCCGACCCCCAGACGGGCGCCCTGGCCATCGAGCTGCTGGCGCGCACGCTGCCGCTGCGCGGGCGCACCGAGGACGCCGGCCAGGTGTGGACCTACGGCCTCGAACACGAGGACCTGACCATGGCCGCCGAGGTCCGGCTGCGTTTCCACCGCGACACCTGACCGCCCGCTGAGCGCGGCCCCTGAGTGCGGCCCCTGAGTGCGGCCGGAGAGGGCTCAGCCGCGGCGCATGATGGCCACGGCGGCGGCCACGTTGATGGCGACGATCGCCAGCCACGTGATCGTCAGGCCGACCAGCCCCGAGTTGCCGGCCGCGATGGCGGTCAGCGGGATGCCGAGGCCCATCGAGCCCAGCGCGATGGGGATCATCGCCGCGCCGTTGTTCTGCCGCTGCCTGGGCTTGGCCGGGGCGAGGCCGTGGCCGTCCAGCTCGGCCTGGACGCGGGCGGCGATGGTGGCGTCGAGCCGTTCGACGAAGGACTCGACGAGCGCGGCCTCGTAGTCGGGACCGAGGTCGCGGCGGGCGTCGAGGGTGGCCTGCAGGTCATCCCGGATGGGGCGCATCTCTGGCATAAGGGTCATCATCCCGGTTGTCCGGCGCGCCGTCATCAGACCTGGGGGCCAACGGCGGATCCTCCCCAGGTACGGTGCTGCCATGGAGATCATGACTCCGAGGGGGCCGGCGCTGGTGCAGGTCGACGAGGCGGCCGAGCCCCGGCTGCTGCTGGTGCTGACCCACGGCTCGGCCGGGGGAGTGGACGCGCCCGACCTGCTGGCCGTCCGCGACGCCGCGCTCGGGGTGGGGGCGACCGTGGCCAGGGTGTCGCAGGCGTTCCGGGTCGCGGGGGCGCGGGCGCCGGGGTCGGCCGCCAGGCAGGACGAGGCCTGGGAAGCGGTGCTGGGCGAGCTGCGCGCCGGATGGCCGGGGTTGCCGCTGGTGCAGGGCGGCCGGAGCAACGGCGCCCGGGTGGCCTGCCGTACGGCCTCGGCGGTGGGCGCGGCGGCGGTGGTGGCGCTGGCCTTCCCGCTGCACCCGCCCGGCAAGCCGGAGCGGTCCAGGGCGGAGGAGCTGCGCGGGGCCGGCGTGGACGTGCTGGTGGTCAACGGGGACCGGGATCCGTTCGGAGTGCCGGATCCCGCGGACTGCGCCCGGCTGGTGGTGCTGCCGGGCGAGGGCCACGACCTGAAGCGGGACCCCGCCCGGGTGGGCGAGGTCGTGGCCCGGTGGATCGGCGGCTACGCCGCCGTCAGGCGGCGCCCACCAGGGGGTCGGGCCGGTGCGGCGCGATGACGGTGCCGCTGGGCAGGAGCTCCCCGGTGTCCTCGAACAGGACGACGCCGTTGCAGAGAAGGCTCCACCCCTGCTCGGGGTGGCATGCGAGGGTGCGTGCTGCCTCGCGGTCCGGCGCCTCGGCAGACGGACAGGCCGGGTCGTGCGGGCACATCGGCGTGCCTCCGATATCTCGTGGGTGCTCCCGGGAGAGGGACGGGAGCGGCTCGGGTTTGTTGTTCTGGCAAGTGTGCGACGTGTGTCACACGGTCCGACATAGCCCGTTCGGACTGTTACAGGAGGATCCCCCGGTCGTGTGACCTTCGACACAGCGTGCCTTATGCAGGATAACGGGCCAAGCGCGACACGCGCACTACGTTTGCAACCCCTTGAGCAAAGCGTCGAGCCCTCTTTCGAAGTCCACATCCGCTCTTTCGTCTCGCCTGACCCATTCATCGACTTCTGGGTCAGCCCATCCTGATTGCTGGACTTCGACCGCCACGCTGCCGAACACGAACGCCCGCAGCGCGCGCACGGCCTCCGGGGCGTCGCTCAGGCCCCCTTCGGCGAGCTGCTCGGTCTGCTCCCTGATGGCGACGGCGGTGGCGCCCTTGGGTGGCTTGGTCAGGGCCAGCGCGAGCACGCCCGGATGCTCGCGCAGTAGCTCCCGGCCCGCCCGGCACCACGCCCTGGCCGTCTCCTGCCAGGTGGCGGCCTGCTCCACGTGCACGGACGTGACGTGCTCGGCCAGCGCGTCCATCAGCGCCTCCTTGCCGCGGGGCAGGTGGTGGTAGATGGCCATGGCCTCCACCTCCAGAGCGTCGCCCAGCCGGCGCATGGTGAGCCGGCGCAGCCCCTGGCTGTCGGCGATGTGGAGTGCGGCCTCGATGATGCGCTCGCGGGAGAGTGGGACGGGAGGTCTCTTTGCGGGCATGGTGATCATCTTACTGGGCGGCCCCGTCCGTCGCCCGGTGTTCTGAGGCGGTGTCGGACGGCGTACCCTTGTGGGTTGAACAGCAAAGACTGCGTGAAGGGCAGGGTCGATGGCGTTTTTCCGTCCGCGCGTGAGCCGGGAGGCCGAGGTTCGCTACCACGCGGACCAGGAGATCTCCAAGGGCTTCCCGCAGCTGCTTGACAAGGCCAGGCAGGCCGAGCAGATCGTGCGCGACCTGCGTGCCGCCGCGGCCGACGAGATCGAGCTGCTGGCGGCGGGCCGGGCGTTCGACGTCGCGCTGACCGAGGCGCTGCGGGCCGCCGAGGCCGGGCAGCGGGCCACGTTCGGCGTACGTTCGTACGACGACCGCATCGCGCGTCGCAAGGCCAGGGCCACCCCCCGCGGGGCCATGTGGACGGCCGAGGTCGACCGGCTGCGTACGCTGCGCGAGGAGAACCGTATGTGGGGCATCCCGCGCGTGCCCCGGCCGGTGCCCGCCACCGTCTGACCGAAGGCACACGAAAGCCCCGGCGCCGTGCGCGCCGGGGCTATTCGTGCGTTCCAGGCCCGTCACCGTCAGGGCCTGACGGTGACGGCCGGGGCGGTGCGGGTCAGCTGGCCCAGTCGAGCAGGGGGCGGGTGTTGCTCGGGTGGCGCAGCTTCGACAGCGACTCCTTCTCCAGCTGGCGGATGCGCTCGCGGGTCAGGCCGAGGTGCTTGCCGATCTCGTCCAGCGTGTGCGGCTTGCCGTCCACCAGGCCGAACCGCAGGGCCATGATCTTCGCCTCGCGCGGCGAGAGGTTGTCGAGCACGCCGCGCAGCTGGTCGCCCAGCAGCTGGCGGTCGACGATCTCCGACGCCTCCGGCGAGTCGACGTCCTCGATGAGGTCGCCGATCGTGGTCTCGCCGTCCTCGCCGATGGTCGCGTTGAGCGAGATCGGCTGGCGGCTGGTGCGCAGCAGCTCCTCGATCTGGTCCGGCGTCTTGTCGAGCTCGACGGCCAGCTCCTCGGGCGTGGGCTCGCGGCCCAGCCTCTGGTGCATGTCCCGCTCGACCCGCGACAGCTTGGAGAGCATCTCCAGCACGTGCACGGGCAGCCGGATCGTCCGGGCGGAGTCGGCGAAGCCGCGCTGGATGGCCTGCCGGATCCACCACATGGCGTAGGTGGAGAACTTGAAGCCCTTGGTGTAGTCGAACTTCTCCACGGCCCTGATCAGCCCCAGGTTGCCCTCCTGGACGACGTCCAGCAGGGACATGCCGCGGTCGGTGTACTTCTTGGCCACCGAGACCACCAGGCGCAGGTTGGCCTCCAGCATGTGGTCCTTGGCCTGCCGGCCGTCCTCGATGACCAGGTGCAGGTCGTCGCGCACGGACGGCGGCGCGTCCGGGTCGGTCTCCAGCTTGTACTCGGCGTACAGGCCGGCCTCGATCCGGCGGGCCAGCTCGACCTCCTGGGCGGCGGTGAGCAGGGTACGGCGGCCGATCGACTTCAGGTACGTGTGCACCGAGTCGCCCATCACGGACTGGGTGTCGTCCAGGTCCATGGCCTCGGTCTCGATCTCGGCGTCCTCGGCCGTGAGTTCGAGGTCGTCGGGGGCCACGTCCTCCTCGTGCTCCGGCTTGCCGTCCACCGGGTTTTTTGCCTCGGCGGCCGTGCGGCCGGTAGCCTTTGCCCCGGAAGCCTTCCTCGGCTTGGGGGCGCTCTTGTTCGCGGTCTTCTGGGTGGTCTTCCTGGCGGCGGTCTTGGCCAGCGACGGCTCGTTCTCGGCAGCCAGGCTCACACCGGCCTCCGAGAGCTCGCGCAGGATCGTGCGGCCTTCAGAGGGGCTGATGCCGGCCTCGGCGAACGCGTCACGCAGCTCCGCCAGAGAAAGGTGACCCTGGGCTCGCCCTCGTTCAATGAGCTGGTCGAGAGTCGCGGGTGGGGTCGCCACGGCGGTTCTGGGCATGAGGACACCTCCTCCGTACGGAGTCGAAGCGATCAGGCAGGTTGTGGTGGGGCGGTGGTCAATCTCCGCACGGCGCACCAGTATCAATAACGCCATCCACCGCTATTTGTTCCCGGAGGGATGAAAAAGGGGCGGAACGCCCAGAGGGCGCGCCACCCCCGGGAGGCGGGAACTACTCCGCCACCTCGAAGCTTCCGGTCCCCTCGGGCATGGGCATGGGCTCGGCCTCTTCCATGCGCTTGTCGGTCCAGTAGTCGATGACCTCGCGTGGATCGGGATTGACCTCCGTGGAGACCACGACGCCCTCGGTGTCGCCGGGCGAGGGCACCGGCCGGCCGGTCGGCGACGTCTGCTCGACCACGGCCCGGGTCTCCCTGGCGACCGCGTCGAGCTTGCCCGCCGAGGCGGCCGCCGCGACCGACGCGCCGCCGACGACGATCACGCCGACGACCGCCGCGGACGCCCACATCTTGCGGGTCTGGTTCATGAAGGCTCCCTTCCTTCTCTCCCCGTTATGACGCAGCCGCACCGCGTCAGGTTCCTGTACGCAGCCGTACGAGATCGGTCTTGCCGTTGGGCAGCAGCGGCAGGCGGGGGAGAAGGCGCAGGCCGCGCGGCGCGGCGTGGGCGGGCAGCCGGTCGCGGCAGTAGGCGCGCAGCTCGGCCAGCGTGGGCGGCGCGGCCGGGTCGGCCGGCACCACGAACGCCGTGACCGCCTCGCCCCACTCCGGGTCGGGCAGTCCGGCCACGGCCACGTCGGCGACCTCGGGGTGCGTGCCGAGCACCGCGCTCACCACGCCGGCCACGACCTTCTCGCCGCCGGTGTTGACGACGTCGTCGGCCCGGCCGAGCACGCGCAGCCGGCCGCCGTTCAGCTCGCCGAGGTCGGAGGTGACGAACCAGTCGCCGTCGAACGCGGTCCGCCCGCCGAAGCGGTAGCCGGAGAAGAGCACCGGCCCGGCGATCCTGATCAGGCCGTCCTCGCCGATTTTGAGATCTACATCGTAAAGGGGGCGGCCGTCGTAGACGCAGCCGCCGCACGTCTCGCTCATCCCGTACGTGGTGAACACCCGCGCGCCGAGCTCCACGGCCCGCTCGACCAGCCCGGCTCTGGGCGCCGCGCCGCCGAGCAGGATCGTGCGGAACACCGACAGGTCGGCGCCCGCCTCGACCAGCCGGTGGAGCTGCGTCGGCACCAGGGAGACGTGGTGGGCGCCCGAGGACAGCACGGCCCGCACGTCGAAGGAGGGGTGGATGATCGGCTCGCTGCCCGACAGCAGGGCGCGGACCAGCACCTGCAGGCCGGAGACGTGCGAGACGGGCAGGCAGCACAACCACCGGTCGCCCTCGGCGGCCCCGATCCTGCTCAGCGAGGCCGACGCCGAGGCGCGCAGCGCGGAGGCCGACAGCTGCACGCCCTTGGGCGCGCCGGTGCTGCCACTGGTGGCGATGACGACCGCCACGTCGCCCGGGACGCCTTCGCCGCCGGGCCACGGCTCGCCGCCGGCGTGCGTGGGGCGCAGGGCCTGGAGGGCCTGGTGCTCGTGGCCCGGCTGGAGCGGCAGGACGGCCGGGCCGTCGCCGGAGAGCGCGTCGCGGATCGCGGTGAAAAGGCCGGGGCCGGGAGGCTGCACAATGGCATGCAGCGGACGGTCCGGATGCGACGGGTTCCTCCACATGCTCGTAAGGTTAATGGCGACAGGTCGGACACAGGTGCAGGGTAGGGTCGTGACGCGTTCTCCCGTGGTCTTCCGGATTCCGATGCGGACGCGGTTTCGCGGGCAGACCGTCAGGGAAGGCGTGCTGCTGCACGGCCCGGCGGGCTGGGGCGAGTTCTCCCCGTTCCCCGAGTACGGTCCGCGCGAGTGCGCCCGCTGGCTGGCATGCGCCCGTGAGGCCGCCTTCGAAGGCTGGCCGGAGCCGGTGCGCGACCGCGTCCCGGTCAACGCGACCGTCCCGGCGGTCGACGCCGAGCAGGCCCACGAGCTGGTGCGGGGCTCCGGCTGCGGCACGGCGAAGGTCAAGGTGGCCGAGCGCGGCCAGACGTTCGCCGACGACCTGGCGCGGGTGGAGGCGGTGCGTGACGCCCTGGGGCCCTCCGGGCGGCTGAGGGTCGACGTCAACGGCGCCTGGGAGGTCGACGAGGCCGTCACCCGGCTCAAGCGGCTCGACCGGTTCGGCCTGGAGTACGCCGAGCAGCCGTGCGCGACCCTGGAGGAGCTGGCCGCGGTGCGCAGGGCGGTCGACGTGCCGATCGCGGCCGACGAGTCGATCCGGCGCGCCGAGGACCCGCTGCGGGTCAGGGCGGCCGAGGCGGCCGACATCGCGGTGGTCAAGGTGCAGCCGCTGGGCGGGGTGCGCGCCGCGCTGCGGGTGGTGGAGTCGTGCGGGCTGCCCGCCGTGGTCTCCAGCGCCGTGGAGACGTCCGTGGGTCTGGCCGCGGGGGTCGCGCTGGCGGCGGCGCTGCCGTCGCTGCCGTACGCGTGCGGGCTCGGCACGATGTCGTTGCTGGCGGGCGACGTGGTGGACGACTCGCTGGTGCCCGTGGACGGCTGGCTTGAGGTGCGACGCCCCTCGGTGAATTTTCAGCATTTGTCGGAATTTGAGATTGAATCTCCCCAGTGGCTCGGCCGGATGCAGGAGGCGTCACTTTGAACCCCGCAACCGCGCTGGCCACCGTGCTCGTCGACGAGCTGGTGCGCTGCGGCCTGACCGACGTGGTGCTCGCTCCCGGCTCCCGCTCGGCCCCCCTGGCCCTGGCGCTGCACGCCGAGTCGCGGGTGCGCCTTCACGTCCGCATCGACGAGCGCTCGGCCTCCTTCCTCGCGCTCGGCCTGGCCAAGCGCTCCGAGCGGCCGGTGGCGCTGATCTGCTCCTCCGGCACGGCCGCGGCCAACTTCCATCCGGCGGTGATCGAGGCCGACGAGTCGGGCGTGCCGCTGCTCGTCCTCACCGCCGACCGTCCGCCCGAGCTGCGCGGCACCGGCGCCAACCAGACGATCGACCAGGTCAAGCTGTACGGCACCGCCGTCCGCTGGTTCGCCGAGGTCGGCGTGCCCGAAGACCGTCCCGGCATGGTCGCCTACTGGCGTTCGCTGGCCTGCCGCGCCTACCAGCGGGCCGCCGGGGCGGCCAACCCCGGCCCCGTGCACCTCAACCTGGCCTTCCGTGAGCCGCTGATCCCCGACGGCGACACGAGCTGGTCCGAGCCGCTCGACGGCGGCGCGAACGGCCCCTGGGTGCGGGCCCGCGTCGCGCCCCCGCCCATCGCCCTGCACATCCCGCCCACCAGGCGCGGCGTGCTCGTCGTGGGCGACGGCGCGGCCAACGTCCGGCGCTACGTGGCCGCCGCCGGCATGGCCGGCTGGCCGGTGCTGTCGGAGCCCAACGGCGGCGCCCGCTACGGCGACCACTCCATCTCCAGCTACCACTACCTGCTCGGCACGCCCGAGTTCGCCGACTCCCACCGCCCCGACGTGGTCGTCACGCTGGGCCGGCCCGGCCTGTCGCGGCCGCTGCTGTCATGGCTGAAGCGGACGGACGAGCACATCGTGGTCGCCCCCGACCTCGACCGCTGGCCCGACCCCACCAGGTCGGCCACCCAGGTCGCGCAGGCCGTGGAGATCCCGGTGGCCTCCGGCGACGACAGCTGGCTGCACGCCTGGCGGCAGGCCGACACGGCCGTCCGGTCGGCCCTCGACGCGGTCCTGGACGTCTCCGGCACCTCCGAGCCGCGCCTGGCCCGCGACCTGGCCGACGCGCTGCCCAACGGCGCGCTGCTGTTCTGCGGCTCCTCGATGCCGATCAGGGACCTCGACCAGTTCATGCGGCCGCGGCGCGGCATCAGGCTCATGGCCAGCCGGGGCGCCTCGGGCATCGACGGGCTGGTGTCCACGGCCATGGGGGCCGCGCTGGCGCACAACGGGCCCTCGTACGCGCTGCTCGGCGACCTGTCGTTCCTGCACGACCAGAACGGGCTGATCCTCGGCCCCCGCGAGCCCAGGCCGGACCTGTGCATGGTGGTCGTCAACAACGACGGCGGCGGCATCTTCTCGCTGCTGCCGCAGGCGGCGGTGCGCGACCCGTTCGAGCGGGTCTTCGGCACGCCGCACGGCGTCGACCTGGCCTACGCCGCCGCCGCGAGCGGGACGCCGTACACGCTGCTCGGGGACGTCAGCGAGCTGTCCAAGGCGATGCGCGGCGAGGGGCCGCGGGTGGTGGAGGTGCGCACCGACCGCGAGGAGAACGCCGCCGTGCACGGCCGCCTGCGCGAGGCGGCCCAGGACGCCGTGCGCGAGTTCCTCAGCTCCTGAGCGCCTCCAGCAGGCGGTTGAGCGGGCTGTCGAGGCCGTGGCGGTCGGCCAGGGCCACCAGGGCCTCCGGGTCGCGCGGCTTGTCGGGCAGCGTCAGGTCGGCGGCGGGCAGCGGCGCGTCGGAGGCCACCTCGACCACGGCGGGCGCGGCGGCGAGGTAGTCGCGGGCGGCGGCCAGGCGGTTGCGGCTGCCGGCCGGGAAGCCCTCGGTGACGCCGGAGTCGAGCGCCTCCAGCAGGGCGGCGAGCGAGCCGAACCGGGTGATCAGGGCCGCCGCCGTCTTCTCGCCGACGCCGGGCACGCCGGGCAGGCCGTCGCTGGGGTCGCCGCGCAGGGTGGCGAAGTCGGCGTAGGCGCGGCCGGGGACGCCGTACTTGGCGGTGACGAACGCCTCGTCGACGAACTGCAGGTTGCGGATGCCGCGCGCGGTGTAGAGGACGCGGACCGGGCGCGAGTCGTCGACGAGCTGGAACAGGTCGCGGTCGCCGGTGACGATCTCGACGGCGCCCTCGGCCTGGTGGGTGAGGGTGCCGATCACGTCGTCGGCCTCGTAGCCGGGCGACTCGGGACGGGCGATGCCCACGGCGTCGAGGACCTGGTTGATCACGGCGATCTGCGGCACCAGCGCCTCGGGCACCTCCTCGACGTCGCCGTGGGCCACCCGGTGGGCCTTGTAGGTCGGGATCGCCGCCACCCTGAAGGCGGGCCGCCAGTCGGCGTCCATGGTGGCGGCCAGCGCCGTCGGGGAGTGTTGACGGACCAGCGTGGCGATCATGTCGATGAGCCCGCGCACCGCGTTGACCGGGGAGCCGTCGGGCGCCTTGACCGACTCGGGCACGCCGTAGAAGGCACGGAAGTAGAGGGACGGTGTGTCCAGAAGCATGAGCACCCGTCTATGGTCGCACTCCCGCCGCCCTCCCGTCCGGCTCCGGGACGGCGACGGCCAGCAGGCACGCGTCGTCCTCGGGGTTGGGGCCGCCGATGCGGGCCAGGAGGCGGTCGAGCCCGGCTTCGAGGTCGTGGGCGGACAGGCCGCCGGCGGCCGCCAGCACCAGCTCCAGGCCGACGTCGATGTCGCGGGTGCGCCGCTCGACCAGCCCGTCGGTGAACATCAGCAGCAGGTCGCCGGGGCGCAGCCGGGTGCGGGCCAGCTCGTAGGGCCGCCCGGAGACCGCGCCGAGCAGCACGCCCGCCGGCCTGCCCAGCCGGGCCGCCCGGCCCCCGCGCACCAGGATGGGGTCGAGGTTGCCCGCCTGCCCCCAGGTGAACAGCAGCGTGGCGGGGTCGAGGTGGCCGATGACGGCCGTGGCGGTGGTGTCCTTCAGCTGGTGCAGGACGAGGTCGTTGAGCCACGACAGCAGGCGGTCGGCGGGCCGGCCGGTCATGGTGAGGCCGACGAGGGCGTGGCGCAGGTGGGCCATGTGGGCGATGGCGGGCAGCCCGTGGCCCGACACGTCGCCGATGGCCAGCAGCAGGCGGCCGTCGGGCGTGGTCGCGGCCTCGAACCAGTCGCCGCCCAGGCTCGCGGTCTTCTCGGCCGGCACGTAGCGGACGGCGATCCTGGCCCCCGGCAGGTCGAGGCAGCCGGTGGGCGCGGGCAGGATGGCCTCGCGCAGCGCCAGCATCACGTTGCGCTCCTCGGCCGCCTGCTCGCGGGCCTCCAGGAGCTGGCGGCGCGACTCCGACATCATGCGCTCGGCCCTGCGGCGGCCGGTGATGTCCTGGATGACGCCGTGCATGCCGACCGGGCCGCCGGGCGACATCAGCGGTTCGAGCACGACGCGCAGGTCGCGCAGCTCGCCCGTGCCGCGCCTGACGCGGAACTCGGCGTGCACGGGCTCGACGCCCTCCACCACGTGCCACAGCAGCCGGTCGAGCGCGTCGAGGTCGGCCGGCTCGACCATGGCGGCCAGGTCGGGAAGGGACAGCGGCCCCTCCTCACGGTCTCTTCCGAAGATCGCGTAGACCTGGTCGGACCAGATGGCGGCCCCGGTGCGCAGGTTCCATTCGGCCCAGCCCATGTTGCCCAGCCGCTCGGCGTGGGCCAGCCGGACGGCCAGCAGCTCCGCGCCCGCCCCGCGTGCCCGCCCGTGCGGGGCCTTCTGCCTGACCAGCTCTGCCGCGCCTGCGAAGTCGACCATGGCCTCACTCTCAAAGTGCAGTGGAACTGGACAATTGGTCCCACACTACGTGATCAATGTGGAACGGAGTGTAGTCATGGGCTCTCATGTTGTGAGAAGTTTTCGCGGATTTTAGCCCTCGGCGGACAAGCGGCCTGCTGGAGTGGGGGCGCCGGCCGTCCGAGTAGATTTGGCTCGTGACGTCCTCAGACCTGTATCCCGTGTCCCGTCTTGCCGCCGCGCAGGAGGCCACCGCCAAGGCCGGCCTCGACGCCCTGCTGCTCACCCCCGGGCCCGACCTGCGCTATGTCAGCGGCTACGACGCCAAGCCGCTGGAGCGGCTGACCTGCCTCGTGGTGCCCGCCTCGGGGGAGGCGTACATGATGGTGCCCCGCCTTGAGCTGCCGGCCGCGCAGGCCTCGCCCGCCTCCCGGCTCGGGCTGGAGTTCGTGGCCTGGGACGAGACCGACGACCCCTACAGCATCGCCGCCTCCCGGCTGGGCCGGGTGGCCAAGGTGGGGCTCGCCGACCGCATGTGGGCCATGTCGTCGCTGCGCTTCCGCGACGTGCTGCCGGAGGCCGAGCAGGTGCTGGCCGGCACGGTGCTGCGCGACCTGCGCATGCGCAAGTCGCCGGCCGAGGTGGCGGCCCTGCGCGAGGCCGGCGAGGCCATCGACGCGGTCCACCGGCAGGTGCCGGAGCTGCTGCGCGCCGGTCGCACCGAGCGCGAGGTGGGCCGCGACATCGCCGAGGCGATCCTGGCCGCCGGCCACGCCACGGTCGACTTCGTCATCGTCGCCTCCGGGCCCAACGGCGCCAGCCCCCACCACGACGTGTCCGACCGGGTGATCCAGGCCGGCGAGCCGGTCGTGGTCGACATCGGCGGCCAGCTCCACAACGGCTACTGCTCCGACTCCACCCGCACCTACTGCGTGGGCGAGCCGCCCGCCGAGTTCGCCGCCTACTACGAGGTGCTGCGCCGCGCCCAGGAAGCCGCCTGCGCCGCGGTGCGGCCGGGCGTGTCGTGCGAGTCGATCGACGCGGCGGCCCGCGAGGTCATCGCCGAGGCGGGCTACGGCGATTACTTCATCCACCGCACCGGCCACGGCATCGGCATCGAGACGCACGAGGAGCCCTACATCGTCTCGGGCAACGACGAGCCGATGGAGGCCGGGTTCGCCTTCTCCGTCGAGCCCGGCATCTACCTGCCCGGCCGCCACGGCGCCCGTATCGAGGACATCGTGGTCTGCACCGAGACCGGCGGCGAGCGGCTGAACAACACGCCGCGCGAGCTGGTGACCGTCCAGCCGTAACGGCATGTTCACCGAGGTCAGGTACGCCACCCGGCCCGGGTCGGCGCGGCCCAACGAGGACCTGGCGGTGGCCGGGCCCTCGTGGGCGGTCGTGCTCGACGGGGCCACGGCGGCGGCCGGGGCCGGCGGCGGCTGCGCCCACGGCGTCGCCTGGCTGGTCGGGCGGCTCGGCGGGGCATTGGCCGCCGGGCTGGCCGCCGGTGGGCGCTCGTCGCTGGCCGACATCCTGGCCGAGGCCATCTCCGTCACCATGGGCGCCCATTCGGGCACGTGCGACCTGGGCGACCCCGACTCGCCGTCCGCCACCGTGGCCATGATGCGTCTCGGTGGGGGAGTGGTGGAGTACCTCGTACTGGGGGACTCCCCGGTGGTGCTCGCGCGGGCCGGCGGCGGGGCCGAGGTCATCGGCGACGACCGGGTGGAGCGGCTGCCGGGCGGGCGGCCGTACTCGCCGGCGCTGGTGCGGCGCATGCGCAACGCCGAGGGCGGGTTCTGGGTGGCCTCCACCCGGCCCGAGGCCGCCGGGCAGGCGGTCAGCGGGGTCGTGGAGGCGTCCGGGCTGCTGGGGGCCGGGCTGTTCACCGACGGGGTGACCCGGCTGGTGGAGTGGTACGGGTGGAGCTGGGAGGCCGTGCTGGCCGAGCTGGTCGGCGGGGGGCCGGGGGCGGTGATCTCGGCCGTACGGGGGTTGGAGGTCGAACGCGGGGCGGTCCGCGGCAAACCCCACGACGACGCCACCGCCCTCTGGGCCGCTTTCCCTTCCCCACCCTGACGTCGCCTCCCTCCTGACGTCGCCTTCTGTGTGACCCGTCCTCCCGCTTGGCTTGCGCCGTCGGCCTGCCGCTGTCTCGGGACCGGTCGACGGCCTCCCCGCCTGATTCGGCCTCCGGCGTGACCCCCGTCTCTCGCCTGGCTCGGCCTCTTGGTCTGACCTGGTTCCCGGACTGTCCCTTGATCGGGTCGCTAGATCCCGTTTCCGTCACATCCCGCGTGGCTTGCGCCGCTGGCATGCCGCGAACTCTGGACCGGTCTCCGGCCTCCCGGCTTGGCCCGGCCTCTCGGCTTGGCCCGGCCTGATGCTGACCGGCTGGCTACTGTCTTGCCTGGTACTCGGTGGGACGTCTCTGGCTTGTGGCGGGCCTGGTCGGTTTTCTGTGGTGCCTGGGGTGACCGGGCGGTTGGTAGTGGTTGGGGGGCGTTTGGTCGGGTGCCTCGTGGCCCGGTTCTGGTGTGGGGATGGGCGGGGGAGGTTGGGGATGGCTTGATGGGGTGTATGTGATCATGAAAGAATTCTTCGGCAGGTGCATTCGTCCGGCCGGCTGTTGGGGGGCGTCGCCATGAGCTGTGTACCGTGCGGGTGGCCCTAGGGTGCCCGGCGAGGAGCTGGACGCGGCGTACCGGCTCGGCCGCACCTGCGCCCTGGCCGCCGAGTGCGGCAGGGACCTGCGGCGTTGCGCCCAGCTGTACGACGGCCTGTTCCCCGGCGCCGCCTTCGACGCCGAGTTCTACCAGGCCCTGACCCTCGGCACGGCCTTCAGCGCCCCCTGGGCGGGCGCGGGCGGGCTGAAGGCGGTCAACCGCAGCGCCCTGTGGGTGCTGGCCGTCGGCCGCCTGGTCGACCACACCGCCACCACCCGCGAGCAGGTCGACCGGCTGACGCGCGAGTGCATGGAGGTCGCCGGCGGCGCGGTGCCGCGGTCGCCGGTCACCCGCTTCCTGGCCGACCTGCGTGACGAGCTGGCCACAGTCGAGGGGTTCGGGCCGGCGCAGCGACTCTGGCACGACCAGCTCGCCCGGACGCTGGCCGGGATGGCCAGGGCCTGGGTGTGGCGGGACACCCGGGCCGTGCCCACGCTGGAGCGCTACCTCGACAACGCCGACAGCCGCGGCTCCTGCTTCGTGGACCTGTCCCACTGGATCTACACCGGCGACGGCTGGACCAGGGGCCACCTGGAGGAGCTGCGGGCGGTCAGCCGCCAGGTGCAGCGTTACCTGCACCTGCTCGGCGACGTCGCCTCCTACCGCAGGGACCTGAGCTGGGGCGATCTCAACGTGCTGGGGCTCGGGGTCACCGGCGGCGAGGTCACCACGGCGATGGACGGCCTGGCCCGCGAGGCGACCGGCCTGATCGAGACGCTGCGCGGCTGCAGCCCGCGGACGGCCGCCTACCTGGGCCGACGGATCGGCTTCAACGCCGGCTTCACCGGCATTTCGGACCCGGACCATGCAACCTAACGATCTCGTCGAATAAGCTGACAAGCCTCTTGACCACCTGTCGCCCGCCAGGCGATTTATGGGACTAGCGACGATAAATCGTGACATTTGGTTCGTTGTAAAAGTTTATGTCTTGAGTGGAAAATGTGGCGTTGCTAGGGTGACTCGATGCCAGGCACGTCGAACGGCCTTCACCACGCGCCTTGACAGATTTCACTGACCATGCGCGAAGGCCGCGACGTGCGCGGGACCTGTACGGGCGGTGCTGGATGGAATTCGGTCGCGTCGACCGTTGGCGGCTGCCGACCGCGATCAAGATCTTGATCGCCGGCGGATTCGGCGCGGGCAAGACCACCATGGTCGGCGCCGTCTCCGAGACCCGCCCGCTGCGCACGGAAGAGGCGCTCACCCACGTCGGCACGCACGTCGACGACCTGTCGGGCGTCGAGCGCAAGCTCACCACCACCGTCGCGATGGACTTCGGCCGCATCACCATCCGCGACGACTACATGCTCTACCTGTTCGGCACCCCCGGGCAGGAACGTTTCTGGTTCGTGTGGGACGAGCTGGCCATGGGCGCGCTGGGAGCCGTGGTGCTGGCCGACACCCGCCGCCTGGCCGACTGCTTCCCGGCCGTCGACTACTTCGAGAAGCGCGAGCAGCCGTTCATCATCGCGCTCAACTGCTTCGACGGCACCCGCCCCTTCACCGTCGGCGAGGTGCGCTCGGCCATCGGGCTGGAGCCCGACGTGCCCATCGTGCTGTGCGACGCCCGCCGGCGCGACTCCGGCCGCCAGGTGCTCATCACCCTGGTCGAGCACGCGATGAACCGAGGGGTCGCTCCCGTCGGGACCATGTCGTGACCATCACCGGCTACCTTTGACCGATGGAGGAGATCGACCGCCGGATCGTCACGCTGCTCGCCCACGACGGCCGCATGAGTTTCACCGACCTGGCCAGGGAGACCGGGCTCTCCGTCTCCGCGGTCCACCAGCGCGTACGCCGCCTGGAGAAGCGCGGCGTCGTCCGCGGCTACGCCGCCATCATCGACCACGACGCGATCGGGCTGCCGCTGACCGCGTTCGTGTCGATCAAACCGATCGACCCCGCCGCGCCCGACGACGCCCCCGTGCGGCTGGCCCACCTGAGCGCCATCGAGGCCTGCCACAGCGTCGCCGGGGACGAGAGCTACATCCTCAAGGTGCGCGTGGCCTCGCCGGTGGCGCTGGAGGACCTGCTGCAGCAGATCCGCGCCTCGGCCAACGTCTCCACCCGCACCACCGTGGTGCTGAGCACGCCCTACGAGCACCGCGCCCCCGTCGTCGCCCCCGACGTCACGCCGGCCGAGCCCGACCACAACGCCTCCGCCTGAGAGCGCGGAGCCCGACCACAACGCCTCCGCCCGAGAGCCCGCTGGGCGCCGCCCCCGTAGGACCGGCGCCCAGGCCCGGCGCCCAGGCCCGGCGCCCAGGCCCGGCGGAGAAGCCGGGCGCGGCCCCGTACCAGGCGAACGGGACACGCACGGCGGCGGGCGGGTCAGCGGGTGACCGGAAGCGCGAAGTGCGAGCGCAGCCGGGCCAGCGCGGTCTCCGGGGCGCCCAGGTGCTCAAGCCCCAGCAGCGCCGCTCCCGCCACCGGCGGCAGGTCCGCCACCACGAGCTCGGCCTGCGGCGCCCTGGCCGCGAACGCCGCCTCCAGCAGCGGCGTCAGCAGCGGGTCCCGGGCCGTCAGCATGCCGCCGCCGAGCACCACCTCGACCGGGGTCTGCAGCAGGCCGAGCCGCCGCAGGCACACCTCGGCCATCACGGTCACCTCCTCGGCCTGCCGCTGGACCAGCGACCGGGCGACCGCGTCCCCGGCCGCGGCGACGGCCAGCACGCCGGGGGCCAGC
Source organism: Nonomuraea sp. NPDC005692 (assembly GCF_040631115.1). NCBI lineage: Bacteria > Bacillati > Actinomycetota > Actinomycetes > Streptosporangiales > Streptosporangiaceae > Nonomuraea > Nonomuraea sp. NPDC005692. The sequence continues at coordinate 76,301 of NZ_JBEXYU010000014.1, forward strand.
TCGTGCAGCCGCCCTTCGTCCACGCGCCCGAAGTGCATGTCGAGCACCAGCTCCTCGACGGTGGCCGTGCCGAAGTGGGCCGTGACCAGCTCCGCCAGGGCCGTCGGCGCGCCACGGCCGTCCTCGGCGCGCGCGGCGTGCCACAGCGCATCCTCGGCCACGCCCTGGCCGCCGCCCCAGTCGCCGCTGATCCGGCCCAGCGACGGGAAGCGGGCCACCTGCCCGCCGGGGGAGACGCCGACCGCGTTGATGCCCGCGCCGCACACCACCGCGACCCCCCACGGGGCCGACGTGCCGGCCCGCAGCAGCGCGAAGGTGTCGTTGCGCACCACCACGTCGCCGAACCCGCGGGCGGCGAACTCGGCGGCCAGCGCCTCCTCCTCCACCGGGAAGTCGGCCCCGGCCAGGCAGGCCGACACGTGGCCGAACGCCTGGGCCGGCAGGCCGGTGCGGGCCGTCGCCTCGGCCACCACGTCCACGGCCGCGGCCACGCCCGCGCTCTGCGGCTCGAAGGGGCCCGCCCGGCCGGTCGCGACCACCTCGCCGTCGTCCGCGACCACCGCGACGTCGGTCTTGCTGTTGCCGCCGTCGACGGCCAGGAGCAGCCCGGGGCCCGCCACTAGCCCACCGTCCAGGGCAGGTGCTCGCGGTTGGCCGCCAGCAGCAGGCCGGTCAGCTCCTCGGCGACGTCGTCCTGGCCGATCAGCGGGTGCGCCAGCAGGGCGTCGCGCACGCGGTCCGCGCCGCCCCGGCGGGCGGCGTCCAGGGCCAGGGTCTCGTACGCCGACACGTGCGCGATCAGCCCCGCGTACAGCGGCTCGACGGGCGGCACCGGCAGCGGCGCGGCGCCGGACGCGGTGATGGCCGCGGGCACCTCGATGACGGCGTCGTCGTCCAGGAAGGGCAGGGTGCCCTGGTTGCGCACGTTGACGACCTGGGCGTCGCCCCGGTCGCCGAGCAGCGAGGCGATCAGCGCGACCGCCGACTCGGAGTAGAACGCGCCGCCGCGCCGGTCCAGCAGCTCCGGCTTGGTCACCACCGACGGGTCGCCGTACATCTCCAGCAGCCGCGTCTCCATCTCCGCCACCTCGGCCGCCCGCGACGGCTTGGAGCGCTGCTCGCGCACCACCGCGTCGTGGGCGTAGAAGTAGCGCAGGTAGTACGACGGGATGACGCCGAGCCGCCGGATCAGCTCCACCCGCAGCCCGAGGGCGTCGGCGATCTCCTCGCCGGCCCGGTCGATGATGTCGGGCAGCACGTCCCGGCCGTCGAGGTGCACCGAACGCTCCCAGCTCAGGTGGTTCAGCCCGACGTGACCCAGCGAGATGCGGCCGGGGTCGACGCCCAGCCCCGCGGCGAAGCGGCGCTGGAAGCCGATCGCGACGTTGCACAGCCCGATGGCCCGGTGGCCGGCGTCGAGCAGCGCCCTGGTGACGATGCCGACCGGGTTGGTGAAGTCGATGATCCAGGCGTCCGGTGCCTCCCGGCGTACGATCTCGGCCAGCTCCAGCACGACCGGCACCGTGCGCAGCGCCTTGGCCAGGCCGCCCGCGCCGGTCGTCTCCTGGCCCACGCAGCCGCACTCCAGCGGCAGCGTCTCGTCGACGTTCCTGGCCGCCTGCCCGCCCACCCGGAGCTGGAACAGCACGACCTCGGCCCCCGCGACCCCCTCGGCCACCGACGAGGTGGCCAGCACGCGCGCCGGATGCCCGGCGTGCGCCAGCATGCGCCGCGACATCCCCGACACCAGCTCAAGACGGGACGGATCCGGATCGATGAGGGCGATCTCCGTCACGGGCAGCTCGTCACGCAGCCGCGCGAACCCGTCGACCAGCTCCGGCGTGTACGTCGAGCCGCCCCCGACCACGGCGAGTTTCAACCCTTCACTCCTGTCAAGGTCACGCCCTCGATGAAGACTTTCTGGGCGAGGAAGAACACGATGATCACCGGGGCGGTCACCAGCAGGGTGGCGGCCATGGTGAGGTTCCACTGGACGCTGTGGAACGCCTTGAACGTGGCCAGGCCGAGCGAGAGCGTCCAGCCCTCCTGCTCGACGCCGGCGTACAGCAGTGGGCCGTAGTAGTCGTTCCAGCAGTAGAAGAACTGGAACAGGGCGACGGCGGCGACCGCCGGACGGGCCATAGGCAGGATCACCCGCACCAGCGTCCTGAAGTCCGAGCAGCCGTCCACCTTCGCCGCGTCGATGTACTCGCGCGGGATCGTGATGAGGAACTGGCGGAGCAGGAAGATGGAGAACGCGTCGCCGAACAACATCGGCACGATCAGCGGCCACAGGCTGTCGGTCAGCCCCAGCCGGGCCCACACCAGGTAGATCGGCACCGCGATGACCTGCGGCGGCAGCATCATGGCGGTGATCACCAGCAGGAACGCCGCCCGCCGCCCCCGGAAGCGGAACCGGGCCAGCGCGTAGGCCACCGGGATGGAGGAGGCCAGCGTGAAGACCGTGCCGAGGCCCGCGTACAGCAGCGTGTTGATCCCCCAGCGCAGCAGCTTCGACTTCTCGAACACCACCACGAAGTTGTCGAAGTTCCACGTGCGCGGCCACAGGTCGCCGGTCAGCGCCTGCTCGTCGGTCATCAGCGCGGTCAGGGTCAGGAACACCACCGGCGCCAGGAACATCAGGGCCAGCACGATCGCCGTCGCGTGCGTGGCGATCCACATCAGTGTGCGCCGCCGCCGCGCCCTGACCCCCTGCCGCCGCGCGGGGGCCGCGGGCGGGGCGGGGGCGGTCATGGTCGCGCTCATATCGCCTCCTCGGCCCGGCGGAACTGCCGCAGCAGGATCAACGTGAAGATCATCGACGTGGCGAACAGCAGCAGCGCCAGCACGCACGCGTAGCCCATCGTCCAGTCGCGGAAGCCCGACTGGAAGAGCCACTGAGGCAGCGTCAGCAGCGACTCGTCCGGATAGCCGGGGGTGAAGGTGGAGCCGGGGGAGTCGGTCGAGCCCGAGGCCACCCGGGAGGCGATCATCGCCTGGGTGAAGTACTGCAGGGCGTAGATGACGTTGGTGACCAGGGCGAACATCAGCACCGGCGCGATCGTCGGCAGCGTCACGCTGCGGAACTGCCGCCAGGCGCCGGCGCCGTCGATGGCGGCGGCCTCGTACAGGTGCCGGGGGACGTCCAGCAGCGCCGCCATGAAGATCACCGCGAGCTGGCCGCAGCTCCACAGGGACAGCAGCGTCAGGCTCGGCTTGGACCAGGCCGGGTCGCCGAACCAGTCGGGCCCGTGGATGCCGAACAGGGCCAGGAACTTGTTCCACGGCCCGGTGGCCGGGTTCATCAGGAAGACGAAGGTGATCGTCCCGGCCGCCAGCGGGACCAGCGACGGCAGGTAGAAGATCGTCCGCAGCACGCCGACGCCGGCCTTGAGCCGGACCACGAGCTGGGCCAGGGCCAGGGAGAACAGCACCGTGGCCGGCACCATGATCGCCACCAGCCACAGCGTGTTCTTGGCCGACATCGCGACCCGCGGGTCGTGCAGCAGGTACGCGTAGTTGTCCAGCCCGATGAACTCCGGCGTGCTGGTCATGTCGTAGCGGTAGAAGGAGAAGTACACCGTGGACAGCAGCGGATAGACGAAGAAGATCGACACTCCGGCGATCCACGGCGACAACCACAGCAGGGCGCGCAGGCCCTCGCCGCGCCGCCGCCTCGGCGGCGCGGCGTGGGGGGAGGAGGCCATCGCCGATCAGCCCCCGGACAGCTTCAGCTTGTCGTCGATCTGCTTGTCCACGCCCTTGAGGCCGGCGTCGAGGTCGGTGACCGCGCCCTTCTCCCACTTGACGACGAAGGTCGCCAGCGCCTCCTGGTTGAAGACGCTGTTGACGCTCGGCGGCAGCGTCGAGGTCTTGGGGTGGGAGAAGACGTCGAGGAAGGTGGCGAAGTTCGCGTCCTTGCTCAGGTCGGGCGATTCCATCGCGGCCTTGGTCGTGGGCACGTTGCGCAGGGCGTTGGAGAGCGTCACCAGCGAGCTGGTGTCGGTGGTCAGGTACTTGACCAGCTCCCAGGCCTGCTGCGGGTTCTTGGCGCCCTTGGGGACGCCGATGACGGTTCCGGCGGTGAAGCCGCTGCCGTACAGGTCGGGCTTGTCGTCGGCGACCGGCAGGGGAGCGGTGGCGTAGTCGAGCTTCTTGGCGTCGTTGGCGATCATGGCGTTGCGCCATTCGCCGTCCAGGACCATCGCGATCTTGCCCTTGTAGAACGGGTGGTCGGCGCTCCACTCGTCGCCCAGGCTCTTGCGGAACTTCTCCAGCTTGTCGTAGCCGTACCAGTCGATGAGCTCCTTCTGCCAGCGCAGCAGGGCCTTCCACGCCGGGTCGGTGCCGATGGCCGAGGTGCCGTCGGCGTTGTACCAGGTGGCGCCGACCATGGGGGCCAGGTGGCTGGGGCTGTTCTCGTAGTACTGCGTGCTGGGGACGAACCCGGCCACCTTGATGTCGCCGTTCGCGTCGCGCACGGTCAGCTTCTTGGCCAGCTCGGTCAGCTCGGTCAGCGTCCTGGGCGGTTGGTTGCCCTTCATCAGGGCCTTGTTGTAGTAGAGGCCGTACGCGTCGGCCAGCAGCGGCAGCGTGCACTGCCGGCCGCCGAAGCCGGTGTAGGAACGTGCCACCTCGGGCAGCACCGACAGGTCGATCCCGTCCTGCTTGATGACGGGGGTGAGGTCTTGGAACGATCCCGACCTGCACCATTGGGCGACGTTGTCCGTCGTGAACGAGGCCGCCACGTCCGGCGCGTTGCCGCCCCGGATGGCCTGCGTGATCTGGTCGTCCTGGACGCCCTTGGTGGCCTTGACGGTGATCTGCGGGAACTTGGCGTGGAACCCGGCGATGGCCTCCTCGAACGCCTTGACCTCGGCGTCGGTGGAGAATCCGTGCCAGAGCTGGATCGTGGCCGCCGGGAGGGCCGCGGAGGCCGAACCCGAGGGTCTTGGCTGGGAGCCGAGCGAGGGCCCGGCCTCCCTGCCGGCGGTGCAGGCGGCGAGCGCGAGGATCGCGACGGCCGCCAGGGGGACGAAGCGCACGGAGGGTGCCTCCTACCGCTGGGGGATCATGAAGGGAGGGTGGAACGGGATGGAGAAAGAGGTTCAGGAAGGGACGGTCGAGCTGAAGACCTCGTCGCGCACGGTGTCCAGGGCCAGGTCGAGCGCGCCGGCCAGCACCGGGTTGCCCTCCACGTGCGACAGCCGCACGACGGGGCGGGGGATGGTGAGCGCGTGCAGCTCGTGCTCGACCAGCTCGCGCAGCGGCTCGCCGCCCGACAGCACGACGCCGCCGGTCAGCACGATCAGGCCGGGGTCGATGACGGAGGTGATGGCCGCCAGGCCCACCGCCAGGCGGGCGGCGATGTCGCGCAGCCCCGCCTTGGCGTCGTCGGCCTTCTGCCCCGAGCCCTCCGACACGCGTACCGCCTTGGCGATGGCCTGGCGGAAGTCGGTGCCGTGCACGCCGTAGGAGCGCAGCAGCCGCAGCACGGCCGGGCCGCCGGTGAGCGCCTGGTAGCCGTGGTTGGCGTAGCGGCCGGCCTCGCGGGCGGTCGGCGCGCCCGGGGTCGGCATGTAACCCACCTCGCCCGCGCCGCCGGTCGCGCCCCTGTGCATGCGACCGCCGAGCACGATGGCCGAGCCGATGCCCTCGTCGGCCCACAGCAGCACGAAGTCGGAGTGCCCGCGCGCCGCGCCGTGCGCCTGCTCGGCCAGGGCGACGAGGTTGACGTTGTTCTCCACGTCCACGGCCGTGCCGAGACCCGCGCTGAGGGTGGGCACGAGGTCGTCGATCTGCCAGCCGGGCACGTCCTTGGCGGCGGCGTAGCCGAGCCGGCCGGTGGCCGGGTCGATCGCGGCCTGCACGCCGATCACGACCCTGCGCAGCTTGTCCGGCGGGTTCGCGCCGGCCAGCGCCGCGCCCAGCCGGTCGACCAGCTCGCCGCCCGGCCGCCGGGGCGTCGGCAGCGTGTACGAGCCCACGACCGTGCCGGTGATGTCGGCGACGCGGGCCTCGATGCGGTCGGGGGCGACGTCGAGCGCGCCCACGTAGGCCGCCGCCGGGTTGATCCGGTAGACCTCGGCGGTACGGCCCGGCAGGCCCTCCCTGATGCCGTCCAGGACCACCAGCCCGGCGTCCTGCAGGCGCGACAGGAGCTGGGAGGCGGTGGGCTTGGACAGGCCCGTCAGGGCGCCCAGCTCCGGGCGGGTCAGCGACCCGCGCTCGAGGAGCGCCCGCAGGGCCGCGCGGTCGTTGATCGCGCGCAGCAGGCTCGGCGTTCCCGGAACCGGACCGCTCATCAGGAGGACCCCTTCGACGAAGTTAGGAAACTTTCCTAACTCGAGAACATAGGGAGTTCTCCCATGCTGGTCAAGAGGGCGAAACCAAGCCGTGACCCGGAAGGGGGAAGGGAAGATGGGAGTGCCTCGACAGGCGTGCTAATGTCATCGTTTGTCGCAACAACAAGCAGAATGGCCCGGAGTGTCCCATTAACCACAATAATGGTCAGGCGGCAACTCGTCAAACGGAGCTCGCCAAAGAGCAGTCCTACGTCACCGGTCTGTACGACCGCCTCGACGAGCTGCGCGAGCGCACCCAGCGCCGGCTCAAGGAAGTGCTGGCCACGGGTGCCGTCGGCACGATGCAGAACAGATCCGAGCGCGACTCCTTCGCCGACATGTACGCCGGGCGCCTGGCCCGGCTCTGGGCGGTGGAGCGCGGCCTGGTTTTCGGCCGGCTCGACCACGTCGAGGAGGGCCGGCTCTACATCGGCAAGCTCGGGCTCACCGACGACGAGCAACGCCGTCTGCTCATCGACTGGCGCGCGCCCGTGGCGCAGCCCTTCTACCGCGCCACCCCCGCCGCGCCCATGGGCGTGACCAGGCGCCGCCACCTGCAGACCAGGGAACGCAGCGTCGTCGGCGTCGACGACGACCTGCTCGACCTCGACGCGCTCACCGACGACGACCGCGCCACCCTCAACGGCGAGGCCGCGCTGCTGGCCGCCCTCGACGAGCGCCGCACCGGACGCATGCGCGACATCGTCGCCACCATCCAGGCCGAGCAGGACCGCGTCATCCGCAGCGACCTCAACGGCGTCCTGGTCGTGCAGGGCGGCCCCGGCACGGGCAAGACCGTCGTGGCCCTGCACCGGGCCGCCTACCTGCTCTACACCCACAGGGAGCGCCTGGAGCGCCGCGGCGTGCTCATCCTCGGCCCCAACCTCACCTTCCTGCGCTACATCGAGCAGGTGCTGCCCTCGCTCGGCGAGACCGACGTGCTGCTGTCCACCGTGGGCGAGCTGTACCCGGGCGTGACGGCCACCCGGCGCGACCGTCCGGAGGTGGCCGCGGTCAAGGGCGACGCGCGGATGGCCCAGGTGATCGAGCGCGCCGTGCGCGACCGGCAGAAGGTGCCGCGCAAGCCCATCGAGCTGACGATGGGGCGGCTGACGCTCACCGTCGACCGCGCCATGCTCGACGCGGCCAAGAACAAGGCCGTGCGCTCGCGCCGCCCGCACAACCAGGCGCGCGCGGTGTTCGTCAGGTCGTTGCTGAACGCGCTGGCCCGGCAGCAGGCCCGCAAGATCGGCAAGGGGCTCATCGACGACGAGCTGGCCGATCTGCGCGAGGAGCTGCGGACCGAGCCGGTGGTCAAGGCGGCGCTCAACCGGCTGTGGCCGTACCTGACGCCCCAGCGGCTGCTGCTGGGCCTGTACGGGTCGCCCGAGCGACTCGACGCGGCGGGGGGCGTCCTGAGCCCCGCGGAGAGGGCGCTGCTGCGCCGCGACTCGGCCGAGTGGACCGACGCCGACGTGCCGCTCCTGGACGAGGCCGCCGAGCTGCTGGGCGACATCGACGAGCACGTGCTGCGCGCCTCGGCGATGCAGGCCGAGGAGGAGCTGGCCGCCGCCCGGCAGGCCGAGGAGCACCAGCGCGAGGCCGAGCTGGCCTACGCGCGCGAGGTGCTGGAGCTGACCGGCCTGTCCGACGTCATGGAGGCCGAGCGGCTGGCCGAACGCCAGCGCGGCGACGGCCCCTACCTCACCACCGCCGAACGCGCCGCCGCCGACCGCACCTGGGCCTACGGGCACGTGATCGTGGACGAGGCGCAGGAGCTGTCGCCGATGGCCTGGCGGGCGGTCATGCGGCGCTGCCCGACGCGGTCGATGACGATCGTGGGCGACATCGCCCAGACCGGCTCGGCGGCGGGGGCGCGCTCGTGGGCGCAGGTGCTGGACCCGTACGTGGCCGGGCGCTGGCGTCAGGAGCGGCTGACGGTCAACTACCGCACGCCCGTGGAGCTCATGGAGGTGGCCGCGCGGGTGCTGGCCACCATCGACCCGGCCCTGGAGGCGCCGACGTCGGTGCGCGAACTCGGCGCGCGGCCCTGGTCGGCGCCGCTGCCCGCGCTGCCCGAACTGGCCAGGTCCGAGGTCGGGGAGGGCGGCAAGGTCGCCGTGGTGGTGCCCGACGCGCTGCTGGACACGCTCGGCGCGCGGCTGGTCGCGGCCGTGGAGGGCGCCGCGGTGGTCACGCCCGGCGCCGGACGGGCCGGCGGGGCCGCCGCCCTGGACGCGCCCCTGGCGGTGATGGGCGTGGCCGACGCCAAGGGCCTGGAGTTCGACTCGGTGATCGTGGCCGAGCCGGACCTCATCGCCGCCCAGTCGCCACGCGGGCCGAGCGACCTGTATGTTGCTCTGACGCGTGCCACGCAACGGCTGGGCGTCGTCCACGAAGGGCCGTTGTCGCAGGCGTTGTCGGGCCTGCCGGGCAGGTCCCCGACGTCGGCAAATGGGCTTTGACCCGCTTTACGACGGCAGGCCGAACATGTCCCACCTGCGGAAACTTGAGGTTCCCGCTGATCGGGACACGGTTGACATCTGAGGTGGAGTCGGTAGTTTGCTGCGCAGTCCAGCACGGGACTTGGCCGGTTGGCCGTCTCTGACATCGCCGGATCCTGCGTCCGTGACGGAGCGTGACTTCGTCCACACAGCCAGGTGCAGGGCCGTCGGTCCGTCGAGTCGGGGCACCCCAACCGGTTGGGGGGTTGGACCCGGGACGGGTCCGGGAGCCCAGTAGACAACGGAATTCCGCGCTCGCCGCCGACGAGACGGGTCCGGTCCGAAGGGTTTCCGGGCCCTCTTCCCGCTCTCGTGCGCAGGATCGCGGATCGCGCCGGGTGATCCCGTCCCGAACGGGATCACCCAGCCGGCCGCCTGCGAGCGGCCGTTTTCGATCTAGGTGTGCGCCGCTGGCTTGAGCGCGGCCCCGGGGCGGTAGCGTTTTCGCAAGCAGGCGTGCGATTTTGCGAGGAGACCCGGCGTGGTTCAGGACAAGACGAGCGTTCCGCCCGTCCCCGGGCGCGAACCGGCTCCCGAGGCGGACGCCACAGCCGCCGACACAGCCGCCGACACCGACACCGCCTCCTCGGGTGAGGGCGACGGTGTTCGCGCCGAGGGCGAGGGCCGGTGGGTCCTGGCCGCGCGGGTCGTGGCCGTGGTCGCCGGCGGGCTGCTGCTCTTCACCGCCTTCCCGCCGCTCGACTGGTGGTTGTGCGCGCCGGTCGGCATCGGGCTGATCGTCGCCGCCCTCTACCGCGCCCGTCCCCGGCGCGCCGCGTGGCTGGGTTATCTGGGTGCCGCCGTGTTCCTGTTCCCGGCCCTGGCCTGGGTGCGCACGATCGGCGACGACGTCTGGGTCATGCTGGTGGCCACCGAGAGCGTGTTCTACGCCGTCATGGCCGCCCTGGCGGCCCTGGTGTTCCGGCTGCGGCTGTGGCCGCTGTGGTTCGGCGCGCTGTGGGTGATGATGGAGTGGGCCCGCGGTCTGGTGCCCGTCGGCGGCTTCCCGTGGGCGCGGGTGGCCTTCAGCCAGGGCGAGTCGCTGTTCACCTCCTACGCCGCGCTGGGCGGCGCGCCGCTGGTGTCCTTCGCCGTCACGCTGTGCGGCGCCCTGCTGGCCCACGCCGTCCTGGTGCGCCCTGCCGCCACCGTGAACAAGGGCGTGAACAAGGTCGTGCGCAGGGCCGTCCCGGCGGCCGTGGCGCTGGCCGTGCCGCTGCTCACGCTCGTCCTGCCGAGGCCGGGCGACGAGGGCCGCTCGATCAACGTCGGCATCGTGCAGGGCAACGTCCCGGGGCGGGGCATGCACCCGCTCGGCGACGAGCCGGCCGTCGTCCTGCGCAACCACGCCGAGGAGACCAAGCGCCTGGCCGACGCCGTGCGCGCCGGGGCCCTGCCGAGGCCCGACATCGTCGTCCTGCCCGAGAACTCCACCGACATCGACCCCTACACCAGCGCCTTCGCCCGCCAGGTCATCGACGAGTCGGTCAAGTACGTCGGCGTCCCCACCCTGGTCGGCGCCGTCGTGGCCATCGGCGACGAGCACCGCGCCACGCGCAGCCTGGTGTGGGACCCGGTGACCGGTCCCGGCGCCTACTACGACAAGCAGCACCTGGTGCCGTTCGGGGAGTACACGCCGTTCAAGGAGATCGTGCTGGCCCTGTGGGAGCGGGCCAACCTGGTCGGCCGGCAGTCGGTCGCGGGCACGAAGCCGGGCGACCTGAAGCTCGGCCCGGTCACGATCGGCGCGGTCAACTGCTACGAGGTGGCCTACGACGACACCGTGCGCGGCACCGTGCGCGCCGGCGGCACCCCGCTGGTGGTGCAGACCAACAACGCCAGCTACGCGCTGTCCAACCTGCCGCCGCAGCAGCTCGCGATGTCCAAGCTGCGCGCCGTCGAGCACAACAGGGCCGTCGTCACGGCCGCCACGACCGGGATCTCCGCATATGTCACGCCTGACGGTAAGGTCTCCTGGCAGACCCGTGAACTTGTCCCCGACATGAACGTGGTCAAGGTGCCCGTACGCACCCAGGAAACGATCGCCACAAAGGTGGGCGAGCTTCCTGAATGGGCATTGATGTTGATGGGAGCGGTGGCTGTCGGAGTCGCCGCACGGCGCGGCAGGCGAGGCGACCGAATGGGGAACGGCTCATGATGGAGACTGTCGGCCGGGTGCTCGTCGTCGTCCCGACCTACAACGAGCGCGACAACCTGCCCGCCATCGTCGAGCGGTTGCGCGCCGCCCTGCCGGAGGCCCACGTGCTGGTGGCCGACGACAACAGCCCCGACGGCACCGGCGAGGTCGCCGACGGCCTGGCCGAGGCCGACGAGCACGTCCACGTGCTGCACCGGCCGGGCAAGCAGGGGCTCGGCGCGGCCTACATCGCCGGGTTCCGCTGGGGCCTGAGCGAGGGCTACGACGTGCTGGTCGAGATGGACGCCGACGGCTCACACCAGCCAGAAGAGCTGCCCAAGCTGCTGCAGGCCCTGGCCGACGGCGCCGACCTGGCGATCGGCTCGCGCTACGTGCCCGGCGGCAAGGTGGTCAACTGGCCCCACCGGCGCGAGCTGCTGTCCAAGGGCGCCAACATCTACACCCGGGTGATGCTCGGCCTGCCGGTGCGCGACGCCACCGCCGGCTTCCGCGCCTACCGGGCCTCCACGCTGGAGAAGGTGGGCCTGGCCGGGGTCGAGTCGCAGGGCTACTGCTTCCAGGTCGACCTCACGCTCCGCACGTCCAGGCACGGCCTGCGGGTGGTGGAGGTGCCGATCACGTTCGTCGAGCGCACGGTCGGCAAGAGCAAGATGAACGGCAAGGTCATGTCCGAGGCGTTGTGGCGCATCGGCATGTGGGGCGTCACCGGTCTGCCCCGCCGTCTGCGCCGCACCCGCGGCTGACCGGCGCGAGGATCCGCGTCCAGGAACGCGCGCGGCCCGCCGGACGTTGTTCCTGATGTACGTGTGCGCGGAATCGAGGAAACGATGCGGCTGCTGCTGTTCCTGGCCTTGCTGGGCGTCCCGGTGCTGGAGGTCTGGCTGCTGATCCAGGTCGGATCGATGATCGGCGGATGGCCGACCGTCGGCCTGCTCGTCGCGGGCAGCCTGGTGGGCGCCTGGCTGGTGCGCCGCGAGGGCCGCCGGGTCTGGCGGCGTCTGCAGGCGGCGTTGTCGGAGGGCCGCGTGCCCGACCGCGACCTGGCCGACGGTGGCCTGGTGCTGGCCGGCGGCGCGTTGCTGATGATCCCGGGCTTCTTCACCGACGTCGTCGGCTTCGTCTTCGTGCTGCCCTTCACCCGGCCGCTGATGCGGCGGCTGGCGTCGTGGTTCTTCGACCGGCGGGTCAAGCGGGTGGCGGCGGCCTCGCCGTACGCGAACCTGTTCCCGTCGGCGCCCGGCGTGGACCGGGCCCCTCAGGGCGGCAAGGTCGTGCACGGCGAGGTCATCCACGGCGAGGTCATCCGCGACGACCGCGACGCCTGACGCCGCTACCAGCGCCGGTAGACCTCCTCGGCCCAGCCGTACAGGCCGTCGACCGTCACGCTCTCGCCGTCGTCGGCGACGACCGTGCCGCGGTAGTGGCCGAACGCCTGGGCCTCCTGGCTGCGCATGTAGAACGCGCGCCGCACGTCGGCCTCGCGCACGTGCTCGGGGACGAACTCCAGGTCCACGCGCTCGCCCACGATGTGCCAGGGCGCGCGCCAGTCGGTGGTGTCGTACCGCCAGACCAGCTCCTCGCTGATCTTGTGCAGGCGGCCGTCGAGGATGAGGCCGTTCTCCACGCTGCCGGTGCCGTCGGTCCACTTGCCGCCGATCTGCAGGGCGACGTCGCGGCCGCCGGGCCGTCCGGCGGCGGCGCCCCAGTTCCAGCGGATGTCGCCGGGCCAGCGCCCGCGCCCGAGGTCGAGCGTGGCCAGGGCGTCGGCGGGGTCGAACTCGTAGGTCTGCCCGCCCACGCGCACGGTGCCCTCGGCGGGCCGGCCGACGTCCTTGACCGTGTACTGGAAGCGGCGGGGGCCCCAGGGCACCACGACCGACAGGCTCTCGCGGCCCGGCACCCGGCGCACCAGCACGTCGGCGGCGATCTCGGCGGACTTCAGCCGCAGCCGGGTGCCGTCGGCGGTCTCGTCGACGCTGATGCGGACCGGGCCGGCGCCGATGCGCACGCTGCCCTCGCCGCCGCGCTCGGAGAAGGACACGCCCCTGGCCGGGACGAGCAGGCCCCGGCTGGAGACCTGCTCGCCGGTGCGCCGGTCGAGGAAGAACGCCGACTCGCCGGCCAGGTAGTCGAGGCTGCTGGCGCTGAAGGCGAACACGTGGCCGGGGCTGGTGACGCACCAGTAGTCCCAGCGCATCGTGCGGCCCCAGCCGCGGATGTTGGCGCGGTGGAGCGGGGTGCGGCTCCAGCCGACCGCGGCCGGGTTGAGCCGGCCGTCGGGCAGGCACAGGTCGACCCGGCGGGTGATCTCGCGCTCTGCGACCGCGCGCGGGCTCGTCTTCATCGTGCTCTCCGTCATCGTCCCAGCCCCACGCTGAGGTACTTGTACTCCAGGTAGTCGGCCACCCCGTGGTGGCCGCCCTCGCGCCCGTAGCCGCTGCTCTTGACCCCGCCGAACGGCGCCTGCGGCGGCGCCAGCGGGCCGCCGTTGACGGTGACCATGCCGAACTGCAGCTCCTCGGCCACCCGCAGGGTCCTGGTCAGGTCGTTGGTCCACACGTAGGCGGTCAGCCCGTACGGGGTGGCGTTGGCGCGTTCGACGACCTCGTCGCAGTCGTCGAACGCCAGCACCGGCGCGACCGGCCCGAACGTCTCCTCGCGGCAGACCAGCATGTCCTCGCTCACCCCGCCCAGCACGGTCGCCGGGTAGTACGTGCCCGCCCCCTCGGGACGCCGCCCGCCGGTCAGGACGGCCGCGCCCTTCGCGACGGCGTCCTCGACGTGCCTGCTCACCTTGGCCACGGCCGCCTCGTCGATGAGCGGGCCCAGCTCGGCCGCCCGCGCCTGCCGCACCAGCTCGCCGGTGAAGGCGGCGGCCAGCGAGGAGTGGACGAAGATGCGGTTGGGCGAGGTGCAGGCCTGCCCGGCGTTGAGGAACTTGCTGCGGGCCACCGCGCGGGCGGCGGCGACCGGGTCGGCGTCGGGGAAGACCAGCACGGGCGCGTGCCCGCCCAGCTCGACGCTGAGCCGCTTGACGTCGTGGGCGCTCTGCCTGATCAGCTCGCGGCCGACCTCGGTGGAGCCGGTGAAGGACACCTTGCGCACCCGCGGGTCGGTCATCACCGCCTGGCCGAATTCGGCCGGCCGGGACGTGGTGACCAGGTTGAACACACCCGGCGGCAGCCCGGCCGCGACGAACGCCTCGGCCACCGCGATCGCCGACAGCGGGGTCTGCTCGGCCGGCTTGAGCACGACCGTGCAGCCGGCGGCCAGCGCCGGGCCGAGCTTGCGGGTGATCATCGAGACCGGGAAGTTCCACGGGGTGATGCCCGCGACCACGCCGACCGGCTCGGGCAGCAGCCAGATGCGGTTGCCCTCGTGCGCGCCGGGCACGGTCTCGCCGTACAGGCGGCGGGTCTCCTCGGCGGCCCACAGCAGGTGGTCGGCGCCCGAGAGCACCTCGCCGGTGGCCTCGGCGAGCGGCTTGCCCTGCTCGGCCGTCATGATCGCGGCGATCCGGTCCGCCCGCGCGGTCAGCTCGCCGGCGGCGGCCCGCATGAGGCCGGCGCGCTCGTGCGCGGGCATGGCCCGCCAGCCGGGCAGCGCCGCCGCGGCCGCGTCGACGGCCTGCGTGGCCAGCTCGGGGCCGCAGTCGGCGACCTGCGCCAGCGGCTCGCCGGTGGCGGGGGAGCGGACGGTGAAGGTCTGGTCGGCCTCCTGCCATGCGGCTCCGACGAGAGCCCTTCGGGTGTCAGCCATGTGTCTCCTGGATTCCTTCGATGAGGGCCTTCATGGCGGCCATCTCGTGCGCGTGCTGCAGCCTGCCCGCCAGCGGGATGTCGCCCGCGACCAGGGCGTTCCTGATGGCGATGTGCTCGGCGTGCGACTTGGGCAGCCGCCAGGGCACCAGGCGGAAGCCGCGCTGGGCGGTCTCCGTGCGGGCCCACAGGCTCTGCAGCATGCGGTGGGTGAGCTTGCTGTGCTCGGTGTCGCACAGCAGGGAGTGGAAGCGCCGGTTGAGGCGGGCGAAGGCGGCGACGTCCTCGCGGGCGACGGCGGTCTCGCACTCGGCGAGCACCGCGTCGACCTCGGCCAGCCGCGCGCCCTCCAGCGGCACGCCGCCCAGCTCCAGCGCCAGCGCGGTGAGCGCGGCCCGGACGCTGTAGAGCTCGCGCACGTTGGCCACCGTGAGCTCGGCGACGACGGCGCCGACGTGCGGGCGCTCGACCAGCCAGTCCTCCGAGCAGAGCTGCTTGATCGCCTCGCGCACGGGCGTCTCGCTGATGCCCACGGCCTCGGCCACCACCCTGGTGGTGATCTTCGTGCCGGGAGGCGCCTCGCCGCTCATGATCAGATGTTTGATGTGCTCCGCCGCAAGATCCGCCTTGGTGCGGAAGGGGGAACGCGATTCGGCCATGGTTGAGGAGCCCTTCAGACCCGCTGGACGGTGAGCGGCTCGATCGCCGCGTGGTCCAGCTCTACACCGATTCCGGGCTCCGTCGGAACAGCGACGAGACCGCGGGAGTCGGGCAGCAGCGGTTCGGTCAGCATGGCGTGGAACACCTCCGGGACGATCACCGGCGGATCGTAGGGGTACTCCAGCCAGTCGCAGTTCGGCAGCGAGGCGCAAAGTTGCAGGTTGCCCGCCACGCCGAGCCCGGTGGCCCAGGCGTGCGGGATGACCTTGCGCTGCCGGGCGGCGGCCATGGCGCCGAAGTCGCGCAGCGCGCCGATCTCCTCGCTCTCGTTCGCGTCGGGCTGAAAGATGTCGAAGCAACCATCCTCCAGCATGCGCACGAGCTGGCCGATGCCCCGGTTGTGCTCGCAGCCCGCGATCGGGATCGGCGAGGCCGCGGTCAGCTCGCACAGGGCGCGGTAGTCGTGCCGGGGCAGCGGCTCCTCCAGCCACGCCACGCCGAGCCCGGCCAGCTCCCTGGCGGTGGTGAGGGCGCGCTCGAAGTCCCAGATCAGGCGGGTGCCATCGGGGGAGTAGCGCCAGCGGGCGGCCGCCTGGTTGGCGTCCACCATGATCGCCACGTCGGGGCCGACCGCCTCGCGCACGGCGGCGACCTGCCGCACGTCCTCGGCGACGGTGGCCGCGTGCACCCGCAGCTTGATCCCCTGGAAACCCCGTTCGACGGCGGCCAGGGCGTCCTCGGCCCGCTGCCGCGGGTCGCGGAGCTCGCCGAAGCTCGCGTACGCGCGGACAGCTCCCGAGTGCCCGCCCCAGAGCTTGTACAGCGGCTGCCCGCAGGCCTTGCCCACGGCGTCCCACACGGCGACGCCGACGACCCACGGCCGGGGGAAGACGTACTCGGCCACGTAGCGCAGCCGGTTGGCGACGTGCGTGGTGTCGAAGGCGTCCAGGCCGACGAGCTGCGGACGGATCCAGCCGCGGATCGCCTCCAGCAGCATCGGCCCGGTGCCGTGGCCCATGTCGCCGCCGGACACCCCGACGATGCCCTCGTCGGTCTCGACCTCGACGATGACCGCCGACATCGCCCGGTGCGCGCCCTCCGGGGCCCACGACGGCACGAACGGCCGGGGATAGGGCAGCTCGATGACCCGCGCGCGGACGTCTGTGATCCTCATCGGCTCCTCACCCCTTGGTCGCGCCGTCCGCGAGACCCTTGATCAGGTACTTCTGCACCAGCAGCGCGAAGACCACCACGGGCAGCACGGTCAGCACGCCGACCGCGGCCAGCGGCCCCCACATCCCGCCCTTCTCGGTGTCGGCCGAGATCCCGGCGATGGCGACGGGGATGGTGACCGCCCGGTCGTTGGTGAGGATCAGCGCGAACAGCAGCTCCTCCCAGGCCAGGATGATGCAGAAGATCAACGTCGAGACCAGCCCGGTCAGGCTCGTCGGCACGATGATCCGGAAGAACGCCCCGAACCGCGAGCAGCCGTCGATCATCGCCGCCTCCTCCAGCTCCTTGGGCAGCCCGCGGAAGAACGCCCGCATCAGCCACACCACGTACGGCACCAGGAAGGTCACGTACGCCAGGATCACGGTGATGTACTGGTCGGTCAGCCCCAGCTTCCTGGCCACCAGGAACAGCGGCACCACCAGCGCGATCGGCGGCACCGCGCGCGAGGCCAGGATCAGCCCGCCCACCACGCCGGCGCCGCGCATCCGCAGCCGCGACAGCGCGTACCCGGCCATCGAGCCGGCGACCATGGAGATGGCCGAGGCGCCCGCCGCCACGATGACCGTGTTGACCATGCGGGGCAGGATGCGCGCCTGCTGGAAGTAGCTGACGTAGTTGTCGAGGGTGAACTCGCTCAGCCACCGCGGCGGCACCGTGAAGATGTCCCTGGGCAGCTTGAACGAGATCGAGACCATGTAGAGCACGGGGAACAGGAAGACCAGCGTCACCAGGACGGCCCCGGTGACGGCCGCGTACCGTCTCACCATCGGTTCTCCAGACGCCGGGTCACGCGGAACAGGACAAAAGTGATCAGCATCGTCAGGACCAGGACGATCGTCGCCATCGAGGAGGCCGAGCCGAACTCCAGGCTCCTGAACCCCTTCTCGTAGATGTAGAGGTTGATGACGTTGGTCGAGTTGCCCGGCCCGCCCCTGGTGGCGGCCAGCGCGATGTCGAACATCTTGACCGCGCCCAGCCAGCGCACCACGAACGCGGCGGCCATCACCGGCACCAGCAGCGGCAGCGTGATGCGCCGCAGGATCGCCCAGCGGCCGGCGCCGTCGGAGCGGGCGGCCTCGTACACGTCGCCGGGCAGCGCCATGATCCCGGCCGAGGCGATGAGCACCACGAACGGCGTCCAGCGCCAGGTGTCGATGACGATCAGGCTGACCATGGCCAGCGTCGGGTCGCCGATCCACTCGACGGGCCCGACGCCGACCAGGCCGAGGGCGTAGTTGACCACGCCCCACAGCGGGTCGAGCAACATCCGCCACACGCCGCCGGCGACCACCGGGGCCACCACCATCGGGATGAGGAACAGGGCGCGCAGCACGCCCCGCCCCCGCCAGGCGACGTTGAGCAGGAACGCGATGGCGAACCCGAGCACCATCTGCAACGGCAGCGCGATCAGCAGGTAGACGCCGGTGACCCTGAGCGAGTCCAGGAAGCCCGGATCGCGCAGCACGGCCTCGTAGTGGCGCCGGCCGACCCATCCCGACGGCTGGAAGGAGGCCAGGTCGAAGTCGGACACGCTCACCCAGGCCGTGTAGAGGATCGGGTAGAGCAGCATGCCCGCCAGCAGCAGCAGGGCGGGGGCCAGGAAGAGCCAGGCCGTGCCCGGCTCTCCCAGTCGGGCACGCCTCACTGGTTGTAGCCCTTGGACTTCAGCAGGTCGCCGATCTCCTTGGCGGCCTGGTCGATCGCCTGCTGCGCGGTGGCCTGCCCGGACATGGCCCGGCTCGTCTGCAGCGCCAGGATCTGCTGCACGGCGTCGGACTCGGGCAGCCTGGGCCGCCACATCTCGCCCTTGGAGACGACCTCGTAGCCGTCCTTGAGCGCCTTGTAGACCGGGCCGGCCCACTCGGCCGGCGGCGTGCCGTCGAGGCTGGAGTCACGGGCGGGGAAGGTGCCGAACGCCTTGCCGGTGAACTGCTCGCCCGCCTTGGAGGTCACCCACTGCAGCCAGGTCCAGGCGGCGGCCGGGTGCGTGGACTTCTTGGAGATGCCCGCCGTCCAGATGCCGCGGTGGGCGCCCGGCGCCGTCGATCCGGCGGGCAGGGTGGTGATGCCCACCTGCTCGGGGGTCAGGGTGGTGGTCTCCTTGTCCACGGCGGTGCCCTTGTAGACGCTGCCCCACATGAACATGGTGGCCGTCTTGCCCTGCCTGAAGGCCTCCAGCGGCTCGTTGAACTGGTACGTGCTCGCCCCGGGCGGCGCGTACCTGAGCAGGTCCACCTGCGTCTGCAGAGCCTTGACGCCCGCGGGGCCGCCGAAGGCGACCTTCGTGCCGTCCAGGATCTTGCCGCCGTCGGAGTTGAGCACGGTCTGCCACACGGTGGGGGTGAGCGGGTCCTTGGTGAAGTACGTGCCCACGGCCCAGGAGTCGGTCCTGCCGTCGCCGTCGGTGTCCTGGACCAGCTTGGGGGCGTCCTTGAAGTACTGCTCCCAGGTCGTCCGCGCGGTCGGCTCGGCCACGCCGGCCTTCTTGTACAGCGACTTGTTGTAGAACATCAGCAGCAGGTTGGAGCGCACGGGCACGGCGTACTGCTTGCCCTCCCACTCCCCGGCGGCCAGCGGCGAGGGGTTGAAGTCGGCCCAGTCGTAGCCGGGGTCGTTCCACTTGGCCAGCTCGGGGCCCTTGAGGTCGTACAGGGCGCCGGTCTTGGCGAGCTGCGGCAGCCAGGGGTCGTCGGCGAGCACCACGTCGTAGGTGGCGGTGGTGCCGGTCAGCTCCAGCATCGTCTTGGGGAGCTGGTCGTTGTAGGGGACGCCGTCCACGGTGACCTTGATGCCGGGATACTTCTTGGCGAACTCCGGCACGAGCTTGTCCTGCCACTGCTTGGCGAACGCGTCGTTGGCGATCACGCGGATCGACACCGGGGCCTGCGCCGTGCCGAGGCCGCCGCCGTCGGCCGCGACCTCCTGCGACGGCGAGCCGCAGGCGGCGACGCTGAGCGCGAGCACGGCCGCGGCCGTGACGAGCCGGGTGTTGTTCAACACTGGTGTCCTCCCGGAGGGGAATGGGGGATTTCAGGCGGAGGGGTCGACGGCGAGCTTGACGACGTCCCGGCCGTCCAGCGGATGGCCCGAGCCCAGGGCCTCGAGCGCCTCGCGGACCCGGCCGAGCGGCACGCGGTGGCTGACCACGCGCTCGAAGGGGCTGCCGCCGCGTTCCAGGATCGTCAGCGCCTGGTGGTAGCGGCGCTGCATGTCGGGGCCGGCGCCGTAGACGCCGGCGATCGTGAGGTCCCGCTTCAGCAGGTCGCTGTAGGGATTGAAGGGGACGGTGCCGCGATCGGTGAAATTGCCCAGCTCGGCCAGCACGCCGCCGTCGGCGACCAGGCCGAGCGCCTCGGTGAACGCCTCGGGCGAGCCCGCGGTGCCGATGACGGCGTCGGCGCCCGCGCGTCCCAGCGCGTCGAACACCGCCCGGCGGCGCCCGGCGGGTCCTTCGCCGAGGTCGACGACGGTGTCCGCGCCGAGAAGCGCGGCCAGTTCCAGGCGGGCGCCCGGCGCGCCGACGGCGACCACCTTGGCCGCTCCGGCCGCGCGGGCGGCGACCACGGCCATCAGGCCGATGGCGCCGACCCCCTGGACCACGACGGTGGAGCCGATCCGGATCGCGGAACGTTCTACACCGTGCAGGGCCACCGACAGCGGCTCCTGCAGCACGGCGACCTCGGCGGGCAGATCGGTCCGGTAGAACACCGTTCCCGCGTTCGAGGCGTACAGGTGGGTGGCGAAGCCGCCGGTCAGGTACGGCGGCCGGTCGGCGGGGGAGGCGAACCCGTAGGACGGCCGCCGGTCCGGGCAGCTTCCCGGCCTGCGGCGCACCTGGCACTCGAAGCACCGGCCGCAGCTCAGCGACGGGAAGACGCCGACCCGGTCGCCGACGGCCACCGGCCGGCCCGCGTGGTCGGTCGCGACGCCGTCGCCGAGCGCGGCCAGCCGGCCGACGATCTCGTGCCCGAGCAGCGCGGGGAAACGCACGCTGGCCAGCCGCCCCCGGTAGATGTGGGCGTCCGTGCCGCACATGCCGCACAGCTCGACCTCCAGGACGAACTGCCCCGGACCGGGCTGCGGCAGGCCGTACTCGCGCACCTTCACCGCTCCCGCGACGTCGGTGACGATCGCCGCGCGTGCCGTCGCGTCCATGCACCGCCTCCTGCATTCTGCTTTCTATAGAATGTGGAAGACGGTAGTTCGTCCGGTTTTGAACGGTCAATCCTTGTTACCGGAATGTTTCTGAGGCCACGTCCACGAAGTAGGCCCGCAGCAGCCTGCGTCCTTGCTCGATCATGGCCGGATCACCCTGCGGCGTCGCGGAGAACGTCAGGTACAGCACCGCCGCCGTGGACTGGATCGCCAGCCGCATCACCCGGTACGGATCCGGCAGCGCCGGCAGCCCCGCCTCCTCCAGCGCGAAGTGGTAGAGCCGCTCGGCCAGCACGTCCCCGCTCTCCCGCACCCGCCCGGCGGGCAGGAACGACGGCCCGCCCGGCCGGGTGTCGGCGAAGTCGACCACGGTGAAGCCCGGCACGCTCCGGCGCATCTCCACCGTCTCGGCCAGCACCAGCTCCGCCGCCCGCGGCCAGGTCAGCGGCGGCTCCTCGGCGACCCTGGCGCGCAGCCGGGCCAGCAGGACCTCCAGGTTGCGCAGCGCCAGCTCGCGCAGCATGCCCGGCTTGCCGTCGAAGAACTGGTAGATCGTGCCGGAGGGCACGCCGGCGCTCCTGGCGACGTCGGAGATCGTGAGGGCGTCCAGACCGACCTCGTCCAGCAGGCGGGCGCAGGCGTCGAGGATGCGTTCGACCCTGTCGATGCTGCGCCTCTGGACCGGTCGGCGCCGGATGCCGGGGTTCTCCACGAACAAGTCTTAACATAACGACCTGTCATGTTCTAACGTGACATCCTCTCACGTTCCCCCCAGGGAGGACCTGCATGGCCGAAACGCGCCTCGCGCCTGACAGACGGGTGTCCGCGGGCTGGATGTCCCTGCTGGCGCTGGCCCAGATGGGGGTCATCATGGCGATGACCGTCGGAAACCAGATCCTGCTCCCCTCCCACGTGGCGCGCATCGATCCGCAGCACAAGGAGGCGTCGCTGGCGGTGGTGTTCGCCGTCGCCGCCGTCTGCACGATCGTGGCCAACCCGCTGTTCGGAGCCCTGTCCGACCGCACCCGCGCCCGGATGGGCCGGCGCCGTCCCTGGATCGCGGGCGGCGCGCTGGTCTGCGCCGCGTCCCTGGTCTTCCTGTCCCGTCAGGACTCCCTGGCCGGGCTGGTCGTCGGCTGGGCGGTCGCCCAGCTCGCCTTCACCGCCGCCCTCGCCACCGCCATCGCCACCGTGCCCGACCAGGTGCCGATCAGCCAGCGGGGCAAGGCCTCGGCGCTGGCGGGCGTGGGCCAGCTCGCCGGGCCGCTGCTGGGCGGCGTCGTGGTCACCGTCGTGGCGACCGGCTCGCAGGCCGGGTTCGTCGCGATGGCCGTGCTGGTGCTGCTGCTGGTGCTGCCGTTCAGCCTGTTCACCAAGGAGCCCGCGAGCGCGCCGGTCGACCTGCCGCCGTTCGGGCTGCGCTCGATGCTGCGCAGCTTCAAGGTGAGCCCGCGCAAGCACCCCGACTTCGCCTGGGCCTGGCTGAGCCGCTTCCTGATCACCCTCACCCTCGCCATGGCGATCGGCTACCTGCAGTACTACCTGCGCGACGGTGTCGGCTACGAGGCGCTCTTCCCCGGCTCCACCGTCGAGCAGGGCGTCGTGGTGCTGGTCGCGGTCTTCACGCTGAGCAGCGTCGCGCCCACCCTGGTCGCGGGCTGGTTGTCGGACCGGTTCGGCAACCGGCGGACGGCCGTCTTCGTCGGCGGCCTCACCATGGCCGCCTCCGGGCTCGTGCTGACCCTCCTGACCAGCTGGCCCGCCGCGATCGCCGCCAGCGTCCTGCTCGGCGCGGGCTACGGCATGTTCGCCGCCGTGGACCAGGCCATGGTCACCCAGCTCCTGCCCGCCGACGCCGACCGCGGCAAGGACCTGGGGATCGTCAGCCTGGCCAACTCCGCCTCCAGCACGTTCGGGCCGGTCATCGCCGCGCCCCTGGTCACCTCCGCGGGCGGCTACCCGCTCATGTACGCCGTCGCGGCGGCCTTCGCCGCGCTCGGCGCCTGCCTCATCTGGAGAATCCGCAGTGTCCGATAAAGCAGTGTCCGATAAAGCAGTGTCTGATAGAGCAGTGTCCGACGGATCCGGAGCCTTCGACGGCGACGCCTGGTGGCGCGACGCCGTCGTCTACCAGATCTACCCCCGCAGCTTCGCCGACGCCGACGGCGACGGCCAGGGCGACCTGCCCGGCGCGCTGGCCCGCCTGGACCACCTGGCCGATCTGGGCGTGGACGCCGTCTGGCTGAGCCCCTTCTACCCCTCGCCGCTGGCCGACGGCGGCTACGACGTCGCCGACTACACCGACGTGGACCCCCGCTACGGCACGCTGGCCGACTTCGACGCCTACGTGGCCGCGGCCACCGCCCGGGACATCAAGGTCATCGTCGACATCGTGCCCAACCACTGCTCCTCCGCACACCCGCGCTTCCAGCAGGCGCTGGCGGCCGGCCCCGGCAGCCCCGAGCGCGAGTGGTTCGTCTTCCGCGACGAGCCCAACAACTGGCAGTCCATGTTCGGCGGCCCCGCCTGGACCCAGACCCCCGACGGTCAGTGGTACCTGCACCTGTTCGACTCCGCCCAGCCCGACTGGAACTGGCGGCACCCCGGCGTCACCGCCATGTTCGCGGACGTGCTGCGGTTCTGGCTGGACCGCGGCGTGTCCGGGTTCCGCATCGACGTGGCCGCCATGCTGTTCAAGGAGGACGGCCTGCCGGACGTCGTCCCCGGCAGCCAAGGCGCCCCGCTGGCGCCCGGCCGGTCGGCGGTGCCGTACGAGCACCAGCCCGAGCTGCTGGAGCTGTACCGGTCCTGGCGCAAGATCCTGGCCGCCTACCCCGGGCCGCGCGGCACGGTGGCCGAGATCTGGTTCGCCGACCCCGCCCAGGCCCGGCCCTACCTCACCGGCGACGGCCTGGCCCAGCTGTTCAACTTCCGCCTGATGCCCCTGCCGTGGTCGGCCGGGGAGTTCCGCGCGGTGATCGAGGAGTCGCACCGGCTGGCCCGCGAGACGGGCGGGTCGATCCCCTGGGTGCTGGGCAACCACGACGTGCCGCGGATGGCGACCAGGTTCGGCATCGACCAGGACCTCGTCCGCGCCCCCACCGCCGACGTGCTGCTCGGCCGGGTCGCCGTCGACCGCGAGCTCGGCCTCAGGCGCGCCCGCGCCGCGACGTTGCTGCTGCTCGCCCTGCCCGGCGCCGCCTACCTCTACCAGGGCGACGAGCTCGGCCTGCCCGAACACCTCGACATGCCGGCGCAGGCGCGGCAGGACCCGATGTTCGAGCGCACCGGCCGCGCCTTCATCGGCAGGGACGGCTGCCGCGTGCCGCTGCCCTGGTCCGGCACGTCCGAGCCGTACGGGTTCGGCCCGGGGGGCACCTGGCTGCCCCAGCCGGCCGACTGGGCGCACCTCACCGTCGCCGCCCAGCGGGACGACCCCGGCTCCACGCTCAACCTCCACCGCGCCGCCATCGCCCTGCGCCGCGAGCACCCCGCGCTCGGCGACGGCGACCTGACCTGGCTCGACGCCCCGCCCGGCGTGCTGGCCCTCGCCCGCGAGCCCGGCTTCACGCTCATGGTCAACTTCGGCCCGGACGCGGTGCCGCTGCCCCCGCACCACGACGTCCTGCTGGCCAGCGCCCCCCTGGACGGCGGCGCCCTGCCCGCCGACACGGCAGTGTGGCTCTCGTGACCGGCGACTCCATCCCGCTGCCGGAGTACCCCCGCCCCCAGCTCGTCCGCGACAGCTACGTCAACCTCAACGGCCGCTGGCGGTACGCGATCAACGACGGCTCGCGGCCCGGGGCGTACGACGGCGACATCCTCGTGCCGTACTCGCCGGAGGCGCCGCTGTCCGGCGTCGGCCGGCAGCTGCTGCCGGGGGAGACGCTGTGGTACCGCCGCTCCTTCGAGCCGCCCGCCGGGCCCGCCGGCGGGCGGGTGATCCTGCACTTCGGCGCCGTCGACCAGACCTGCCGGGTGTGGGTCAACGACGTCGAGGTCGGCGGCCACAGCGGCGGCTACCTGCCGTTCTCCTTCGACGTCACCGACGCGCTGACCGAGGGCGCCAACACCCTCGACGTGGCCGTCCGGGACGACAGCGACACCGGCTGGCAGTCGCGCGGCAAGCAGCGGCTGCGCCGCGGCGGCATCTGGTACACCGCCCAGTCGGGCATCTGGCAGACCGTCTGGGCCGAGCGCGTGCCCGGCCTGCATGTGGAACGGCTCACGCTGACGCCCGTGCTCGCCGAGGAGTGCGTCGAGGTGACCGTGCACGCCGCGGACGGCGAGGCCGAGGTCGAGATCCTCGCCGCCGGGCAGGTGGCGGCCCGCGCCACCGTCCCCGCCGGGCGGCCGGTGCGCGTCCCGCTGCCCGGCGCGCGCCCGTGGACCCCCGAGGACCCCTTCCTGTACGACGTGACCGTCTCGCTCGGCGAGGACCGCGTCCGCGGCTACGTCGGCATGCGCTCCTTCTCCGTCGGCCCCGATGCCGACGGCGTGCCCCGGCTGCTGCTGAACGGCCGGCCGTACTTCCACGCCGGGATCCTCGACCAGGGCTACTGGCCCGACGGCCTCTACACGCCGCCCTCGGACGAGGCCATGGTCGACGACATCGTCATGATGAAGCAGCTCGGCTTCACCATGCTGCGCAAGCACATCAAGATCGAGCCGCTGCGCTGGTACCACCACTGCGACCGGCTCGGCATGCTCGTCTGGCAGGACCTGGTCAACGGCGGCGAGACCTACCGGCCGCTGGTCATCACCACCCCCGCGCTGCTGCCGCTGCGCCTGGACGACCGCCGCCACCACCGCTTCGGACGGGCCGACGCCGCGGGGCGGGCCGCGTTCGAGGCCGAGCTGCGCGAGACCGTCGAGCACCTGCGCAACGTGGTCGGCCTGGCGGTCTGGGTGCCGTTCAACGAGGGCTGGGGCCAGTTCGACGCCGCGCGGATCGCCGACGAGCTGGCCCGGCTCGACCCCACCCGCACGATCGACCACGCCAGCGGCTGGCACGACCAGCGCGCGGGCGACCTGCTCAGCCTGCACGTCTACTTCCGCCGCTTCCGCCCGCCCCGCCCGGACGGCCGCGTCCTGGCCCTGACCGAGTACGGTGGCTACAGCCTGGCCGTCGAGGGCCACACCTGGGGCGAGAAGGAGTTCGGCTACCGGCGTTACCGCACCGCCGACGAGCTGGGCGCGGCGTTCGTCCGGCTGCACGAGGAGCAGATCGTCCCGGCCATCCGCCAGGGCCTGAGCGCCACCGTCTACACCCAGCTCTCCGACGTCGAGGACGAGCTGAACGGCCTGCTCACCTACGACCGGGCCGAGCTGAAGCTGCCCGCCGACCTCATCCGCTCCGTCACGAGGAGGCTCGCCTTCCATGACCACCCATGAACGGGAGCTCACCGCCCCCGCCGACCTGTGCCTGCCCGGCGGGCGGCTCGACCCGGCCGCGGTCGGCTGGACCCGCACGCCGCTGCACCGGGCCAACCTGCGCGGCTGGGGACGGCGCAAGCGCTGGGAGTACTGGGGCGTCGTCACCCCCTCCCACATCATCGGCCTGGTGGCCTCCTCGCTGGACTACGCCGGCGTGCACGGCGTCTACGTGCTCGACCGGGCCACCGGCGCGGAGTACGCCAAGGACGTCGTCGTGCCGCTGGCCCGCGGCGCCGTCTTCCCCGACCGCAGCGGCGCCGGCACGGTGTCCGTGCGCGGCGGCGGGCTGGCGATCGACATCCGCCAGGACCCGGCCGCCACCGTCATCCGCGCCGCCGCCCCCGGCGTGCGGATCGACCTGGAGGTGCCGCTGCCGGAGGGCCACGAGTCGCTCGGCGTCGTGGTCCCCTGGGGGCCGAACCGGTTCCAGTACACGGTCAAGGACGTCGGCCGCCCGGCACGCGGACGGCTGCGCCTCGGCCCGGACGAGTTCGCGATCGACCCCGCGGACTCCTTCGCGGTGCTCGACCACGGCCGGGGGAAGTGGCCGTACGCGGTCACCTGGAACTGGGCGGCCGGCAGCGGGCCCGGCCGGTCCGTCCAGCTCGGCGGCAAGTGGACCGACGGCACCGGCGTCACCGAGAACGCCCTGTTCACCGGCGGCCGGCTGCACAAGATCGGTGACGAGCTGGAGTGGACCTACGACCGCGGCGACTGGCTGCGCCCCTGGCGGATCACCGGTGCCCGGGTCGAGGTGGAGTTCCGGCCGTTCCACGAGAAGGTGGCCCATACCCAGCTGGGCGTGGTGGCCAGCGAGACCCACCAGTGCTTCGGCCACTTCTCCGGCCGCGTCCAGGACGACGACGGCGCGTGGGTGGACCTCGACGGCCTCACCGGCTGGGCCGAGGAGGCGCGTAACCGCTGGTAGCGGGGGCCGGGCACAGCAAAACCCCCGGGCGTCGCCCGGGGGTTTCCACCGTGTGGTCAGGCGCTCTTGCGCCGTTGGGCGCGCAAGACCGCGAGTCTCTCGTTGAGTACCTCTTCCAGGTCCTCGATGGACCGCCGCTCCAGCAGCATGTCCCAATGAGTCCGTGGGGGCTTGGTCTTCTTCGACTCCGGCTGCTCACCGTCGACCCGCACCGCGGTCACGCCGCACATGCGGCACTCCCAGGTCGCGGGGATCTCGGCCTCGGCGGCAAGCGGAACCTCGAAGCGATGGCCCTTAGGACAGGTGTAGGACACCTCCTGGCGTGGGGCCAGATCCGTGTTACGGTCGTTCTCGTAGCTGGTTGCCCCGAGCCGGGTGCCACGAAGCGCGCGCTCGCCCATGTCTAAATGCCTCCTACAGGGCCCCCATACGTGGGGGGTCTGTCTCCCACGGTGTCTAACGCTTGGTACCGTGATGGGATTCCCACCCGCGGGGTGATCCAATCGCGCTTGGGGCCTCGGTTATTCGAGCCCGCTCCCACCGGGGCCGCGCCCTCAGGCCGCGGCAGCCGCTCGCGGGGCTCTGAGCAGGCTCGTCGCCAGCCACAACCCGCCGATCATGATGAGCGCCCCGTGCGCGATCCGCACCGGGTACGGGCCGAAGAACTGCGGGATGAACAGCGCCAGACCCAGCGCGAGCGCCGTCCCGGCCCCCTTGGGCAGGATTCCCGAACGCCACACGGCCACGGCCGCCATCACCGCGCCGGCGCCCAGCAGCGCCAGCCCGGCGGCGAACATGGTGACCGCGAGCGGGTCGAAGCGGAACCGCTCGGCCAGTTCCATCAGCGCGGGCGCGCCGTCGCGCAGGGAACGTTGCGCGATCACGTGCAGGCCGAAGTCCTCGGCCCCGTAGTAGGGGAGCGTCAGGCCGGCGCCGGCCCAGGTCACCGCGGCCGCGCGCAGCGACAGGCGGTCGCCGAGCACCTGGTGCAGCCCGAGCGTGCCCAGCCCGAGCAGCACGAACCCGAGCATCGCGGCCAGATGGCCGGTGACCCACGCGGTCGAGGCCATGGCGGCGGCGTCGTCGCCGGACGGCCGTACCACCGGGTAGACGAACAGCAGCACGCCGCCGAGGGCGAAGGCGGCGGAGGTGAGGCGGGGGGAGGTCATGAGGTAACTCCTGGCTGAGGGCGTTGCTCTGTTGTGAGAGCAATGCTCTCGTGACGGGGTATCCCGTGTCAAGAGCACTGCTCTCTCTTCGGAGCGACGTCCGCAGCCGTGTCAGGCGAGGAGCGGCACCAGCGTCCTGTCGCCGAACCTGGTCATCGCGGCCAGCGGTGCCGAGGCCGCCCCCACCAGCAGCGGAAGGCCCGGCTTGCCCTTGTCCCTGGCGATGCGGGGGCCCAGAGCGGCCATCAGCGCGGTCAGGCCCGGCAGCGGCCTGATCCACATGGTGATCTCCCGGACCAGGCCGTCGTCGTCCAGTTCGAGCTGGGCGACCTCGTTCAGCGGCTGGCGGCCCACCCGGGCGGTCGCCGTGAGCATGCGGGTGCGGCCGTCGCCGATGTCGCTCTGGTAGCGCAGGTCCGACAGGACGTCGAAGACGGCTTCGAACAGCGCTCCCACCTGTGTCAGGCCCTCGAATCTGGCCCGGTAGCTCAGTGGCGAGTGGAACACCACGCCGTCGGCGAGGGTGGCCTTGAGCGCCTGGGCGTCGTGCGCCTCGCCGGCCCGGCGGTACGCGCCGGCGGGTGAGTCCTGAATGTGAACTGTCATGGGTTCACATTATCAACCCACTATGCTGGGTGCATGAACAGGTTCGGTGAGATGCACTGCTCCATCGCCCAGGCCGTCGGTGTCATCGGCGAGCCCTGGACTCCGCTGATCCTGCGCGACCTGTTCCTGGGCCTGCGCAGGTTCGACGACCTCGCCGAGGACCTGGGCATCTCGCGCAACCTGCTGGCCCGCCGGCTCGACCATCTCGTCGCCACGGGGGTCGTGGAGAAGCGGCCCTACCAGGAGCGTCCGGTGCGCCACGAATACCTGCTGACCGAGGCCGGGCGCGACGTGGTGCCCGCCCTGCTGACGCTCATGGCCTGGGGCGACCGGTGGTCCACCCCGCCCGGCGGGCCGCCCGCGCTGCTCGTCCACTCCTGCGGGCGGGAGTTCACGCCCGTCGTCACCTGCCCCCACTGCGGGGGCGAGGCCACGGCCGAGACCGTGCTGCCGATGCCTGGTCCCGGCGCCGCCCGGGGGCCGGGCACCATGGTCCTGGCCGCCGATCTGTGACGTTCCGTGTTTGACGCGCGACCCTTCGTGAGAGGACTCTCATGGCCCGCTCACGGCCGCCCCACGGCGGCCGCGCAGGCTGAGGGGACCGCGACGTCGATCAGGAGGCGTAGATGGATCTCATGCCACGGTGGCCGGCGGCGGTGGCCGCGCTCGCGTTCGTCCTCGTCGGGGGAGGGATGCTGCTTCCGGCCCAGGCGGCGGCCGGGCCGCCTCCGGCGCTCGTCCTGGCCGCCCACGACGACGACGGCGACGACGATGGTGACGACGACGAGGCCGCTCCCCGGTCCGGGCGGCGCGAACCGGCCAGGAGGCAGGCGCACGCCCCGCGCGTGCTTCCTGGCCGCGACGACGACGTCGAGGCCATCCCCGGCCTGCAGGCCCGCGACTCCCGGCCCCCCGAGCCCGTCACCCGCCCGGCAGAGGCTCCGGGGCGGGCCGAGATCCGGCTGGAGAGCGGCACCATGACCAGCGGAAGCCACGTCGGCCCGATGATGCTGCTGGCCATCCTGGGCACCGGCGTCCTGGTGGGCACCTCGTACTGGCTCTCGCGCCGGTACGGCCCCTGACGGGGGTCAGATCCGAGAGGGCACCTCGTTGCCGGCCGCCCTGATGGCCTTGGGCAGGTTCGTCAGGGCGAGCAGCACGAAGCCCACCACGAAGAATATGATCATGGACACGATGGCGATCCGGTAGCTGTTGGTGACCTGCAGCGCGATCGTCACGGTCAGCGACCCGATGAACGCCGACCCCTTGTCGCTGATCTGCAGCAGGCTGAAGTACTCCGCCTCCCGCCCCTTCGGGATCACCTGCGAGAACAACGACCGCGACAACGCCTGCGTGCCGCCCAGCACGATGGCGATGGCGAAGGCCATCAGGTAGAACTGCAGCGCCTGCCCCTCGCCGACGAACATCGCCACCACCACGATCCCGGTCCACAACACCAGGCTGGCCAGCACCGTGCGCTTGGTGCCGAAGCTGCGCGCCAGCCGCCCCAGCAGCAGCGCCCCGAAGAACGCCACGAACTGCACCATCAGGATCGCCGTGATCTGTACGGTCTTGTCCAGCTTGAGTGCCTCGGAGGCGAAGGCCGCGCTGTTGCCGATGACCGTCTGCACGCCGTCGTTGTAGACCAGGTAGGCCACCAGGAACAGCAGCGTCAGCGGGTAACGTCGCAGCTCGGCCAGCGTACGGCCGAGCTGGCGGAAGCTCCCGCGCACCGAGCGCAGCGCCGTGGTCTCGTGCGCCGGCACGGGACGGTTGCGCAGCCGCAGCAGCGGGATGACCGTGAACGTCGCCCACCACAACCCGGCCGACATCATGCTGATGCGCACCGCCATGCCCTCGCTCAGCCCCAGGCTGTCGTGCTGCAGGAACAGCGCCAGGTTGAGCAGGAGCAGCAGCCCGCCGCCGAGGTAGCCGATCGCCCAGCCGCGCGAGGAGACCCCGTCGCGCTCCTCGGGGGTGGAGATCTGCGGCAGGAAGGAGTCGTAGACCACCACGGAGGAGCCGTAGGCCAGGTTGGCCACCACGAACAGCACGCCGCCCAGCAGGTACCGGTCGCCCTCGACGAAGTACAGGCCCATGGTGGCCAGCGCGCCGACGTAGGCGAACCCGCCGAGCAGTTCCCGCTTGCGGCCGGTGTGGTCGGCCAGCGCGCCCACGATGGGCAGGAACACGATCTGCAGGAACACCGCCACCGTCAGCGTCAGCCCGAAGAAGGCCGCGGGCCTGATGTCGGCGCCGAGCACGTCGACGTACCCCAGGCCGGGGTGGCGCAGGACCAGCGCGTCGAACTGGGACGCGCACGTCTCGGGCGCGAGGGCGGGGAAGTCTTTCGCGCAGGCCGCGGTCCTGGCGACCGGGATCAGGTACGGGCCCAGGAAGACCGAGATGATCGTGGTGTAGAAGGCCGAGTTGGCCCAGTCGTAGAAGTACCAGCCGCGTTGCTCGCGGCGGCGTGCCGCGGGGGAGTCGTCGAGGGCCGCGGGGGGTGCGGTGGAGGCCATGGTGTCGTGTCGCTCCTCTGCGGCCGGGCGGCCGGGGGGCCTCGCGCGGCCCGGCCACGGGTCAATGCCTGACGAAGTGCCCATCTTCGCAGGTCGTGGGTCACGTCCACGTGTCGTGCCCATGACCTTACAGTGATCACCTCATGAGAGGAAGGTCGCCGCCGCGGGGTGGGTCAGGCGGCCATGCCGCGCGGGTGCCACAGGCCCCGCCGCTCGAGGACCTCGCGCAGGCCGGTGACGTTGTCGGTCATGATGCCGTCGACGCCGAGGTCGAGCAGGTGCTCCATGCGGACGGTGTCGTTGATCGTCCACACGTGCACCTGCATGCCGATGGCGTGGGCCGTGCGGACCAGGCGGCGGGTGGTGACGCGCAGGCCGCGGAAGCCGACCGGCACCTGCGCGCACGGGATCCCGGCGCGCGACAGGCGGGCCAGCAGGCGGCCGTAGCCGGAGGTGGTGGCGGCGGCCCGCAGCGCGGCCACACCACGCGGGCCGAGCGCCGAGCACACCTCGCGGCCCATGGCCGCCCTGGCCATGACCAGGCGCTCGTCGGAGAAGGACGTCAGGCAGACGCGGTCGTAGGCGTTGGTGCGGCGGACCACCTCGGCCAGCGGCGCGATGGCCGCCGCCTCCTTGACGTCGATGTTGAAGCGCACCTGAGGCCAGGTGCCGAGCAGGTCCTCCAGCAGCGGGATCTCGTGCACGCCGGCGATGCGGGCCTGCCGCACCTCCCGGTAGGGCAGCTCGGAGATGCGGCCCCGCCGGTCGGTCACCCGGTCGAGGGTGTGGTCGTGGAAGGCCAGCAGCATGCCGTCGGCGGTGGCGTGCGCGTCGGTCTCCAGGTAGTCGTAGCCGAGCGCGACCGCGCGTTCGAAGGCCGCCAGGGAGTTCTCGGCGCCCTCCAGCGCACCCCCGCGGTGGGCGAAGGCCAGCGGCCCCGGATGGTCGAGAAAGGCGAAACGACGGCTGAGCACGACCCGGTGTCCCTTCCGATGGTGGACGGTTCGGTCACGGTTCGGGAAGATTCTCCCACTCCTGGCGGCGCGCCTCGGCCAGCGCGATGGCCGCGGCCACCGACACGTTGAATGAGCCGACCCGCCCGACCTGCGGGATGTAGCAGACGCCGTCGGCGGCCTCCAGCAGGGCGGGGGAGCAGCCGTGGTCCTCGCTGCCGACCACCAGGCACACGTCGCGGCCGAGATCGGCGCGGTGCAGCGGCACGGCCTCGGAGGTCAGCTCGATGGCCAGCACGGCGTAGCCGTCGTCCTTGGCGGCCTTGACCGCCTCGGTGGCCGGGACCGCCTCGTGCCAGGTGACCAGGCGCTCGGTGCCGAGCGCCGTCTTGCCCGCCTTGGGGTTGGTGGGCGGCGTGGCGTTGCCCGCCAGCCAGATCTGGTCGACGCCGAACGCCGCGGCGCTGCGGAAGATCGAGCCGACGTTGAACGGGCCCGTCACCGACTCCAGGATCAGCGCGAGCCGGTTGTCGGTGTTCCTGCGCCAGGTGCGGTTGAGCCGCTTGACGTCGGTGGGGCGCAGCTGCCTTCTCATCGGGCCACCTTCAATATGCGGTAGGCGGCTCGGGAGGCCTCGCGGGAGGCCTGCCAGCCCTGCTCGCCGAGCCAGCGCTGCAGGGAGTCCGAGCCGAGGTGTTTCTGGACGACCAGGTAGGCGACGCCGTCGGGCGTCAGCCGGGTGAGCCACCTGGTGAGCATCTCGTGCAGAGCCGGCTTGCCAATCCGGATGGCGGGATTGGACCAGATGGCCCGAAATTTCACGTCATCCGGCACTTCATCAACATGAACAGGTCTTACTTTGTAAAGGCCGGCGGCCTGGGCGTTCCGCCCGGTCAGCTCCAGGCTGCGCCGGTTCACGTCGACGGCCCACACCGTCGCCCCGGGCGCCCGCGAGGCCATCGTCAGCGCGATGGGCCCGTAGCCGCAGCCCAGGTCGAGCAGGTCGCCCTCCTGCGGCGGCGGCGGGACGGACTCCAGCAGCGCGCGCGTGCCGACGTCGACCCGGTCGGGTGAGAACACGCCCCGGTCGGTCTCCAGCCGCAGATGCAGGTCGGGCAGGACCAGGTCGACCGAGCCCGGCCTGCTCGCGGTCTCGGGACGTTCGGAGAAGTAGTGGGCCACGTGGGAAAACGTTACGGGATCCGGGTGCCGAACAAGACCGCGGCACCGGCCACCAGCAGCCCCAGCACGATCGCGGCCACGATGAACCACTGGGTGATCTCCTGGCTGACCAGCTTGAACCCCAGCGAGGTGCCGATCTGCTCGTAGACGTCGCGCAGTTCGCTGCCGGACTCGGCGGCGTAGGCCCGGCCGCTGGTGCCGTCGGAGAGCGACTGCAGGGTCTGCTTGTTGACCGGCACGTTCACGGGCCTGCCGTCGATGTCGACGGTGCCCTCCTGGGTGCCGTACGCGATGGTGGAGACCGGAACGTGGGCCTGCTGGGCGGCCTCGATGGCCTCGTTCACCGACCGGCCGGAGGTGTTGTCGCCGTCGGACAGCAGCACGATCGCGGCGGGCGGCGGGTCGGTGGCGGCCTGCTGGTCGAAGGAGCGCACCGAGTCGAGCGAGTTGAAGACGGCCTCGCCGATCGCGGTGCCGGGCCGGGTGGTCAGGTTGCCGATGGCGGTGACGACGGCCTGGTGGTCGGTGGTGGGGGAGATGACGACGTTGGCCGAGCGGGCGAAGGAGACCACGCCGACGTTGAAGCGGTCGGGCAGCTCCCTGGCGAACGCCTGGGCGGCGGCCTTGGCGGCGCTGATCCGGTTGGGCTGGACGTCGCCGGCGTCCATGGACAGGGAGACGTCGAGGGCGATCATGATGGTGGCGCGGTCGCGGGGGACGCGTACCTGGTCGGCGGGTTTGGCGGCGCCGACCACCAGGAGCGACATCATGACCAGGAACAGCGCGGGGGGCACGTGCCGGCGCCAGCTCGGCCCGGCGGGGGCGACGAGGTTGAGCAGCGCCAGGTTGGTGAAGCGCACGGTGTAGCGGCGGCGGGCGAACTGCGCCACGACGTATCCGGCCACCAGCAGCGCCACCAGCACGAACAGCCACAACCAGCCGGGCGCGAGAAACGTCATACGGGTCTCCGGTGGGCGAGGTGGCTCATGCGGCGCTGGCGCAGGACGAACTGCGCCACGTCGAACACCCAGTCCCTGTCGGTCCGCAGCACCAGGTGGGCGATCCCGGCGCGGCGCAGGGCGAGCCGGGTGCCCTCACGCTGGAGGGCGGCGGCTTCTGCATATGCTTGCCGGACTTTGGGAGAAAGGTGCACTTCACGTACGTTCCCGGTCTCGGGATCGGTGAACGCCACCCGGCCGACGTCCGGCAGCTCCAGCTCGCGCGGGTCGATGACCTCCACGGCCAGCACCTGGTGGCGGGAGGCCAGCCGCCTGATCGGGCGTTCCCAGGGGCGTTCGGCGTCGGGGTCGAGCTCGGGACGGTCGTCGAGGAAGTCGGAGACGACCAGGCGCAGGCCCCTGCGACGCCGGGTGGCCGCCAGCACGTCGATGCCCTCGGCCAGGTCGGGGGCATCGGGCACGGCCCGGCCGCGCGGGGCGTCCATGAGGGAGTGGAGCAGCCCGTACAGGGCCGGGCGGCCGGTACGGGCGGGCATGCGGTGGATGTACTCCTCGTGCAGCACCAGCGCGCCGAACCGGTCGCCCATGCGGCTGGACAGGAAGCCGATCGCGCCGACGGCGGCCACGACCAGGTCGCGCTTGTCGGTGTCGGCGGTGCCGAAGTCCATGCTGGCCGACAGGTCGGCCAGCGCCCAGGTCTCCAGCTCGCGGTCGGCGATCAGGTCGCGGACGTGGGGGACGGTCGTGCGGGCGGTGACGGCCCAGTCCATGCGGCGCACGTCGTCCTCGCCGGGCACGTACAGGCGGCTGTCGCCGGTCTCGCTGCCGGTGCCGGGCAGCAGCCCCTGGTGGGCGCCGTGCAGCAGGCCGTCGAGCCGCCGCGTGACGGTCAGCTCCAGCCGTCGCAGCGCCTGCTCGGCGGTGTTCAACGGTTCTGGTTCCAGACGACCAGGGGCGGCGGCACGGCGTGCAGGATCTGCTTGACGACCTGCTCGGGATCGACGCCGTCGGCCAGGGCGTCGAAGGTCAGCATGAGCCGGTGGGACATGACGTCGACCGCCACGTCGCGCACGTCGTCGGGCAGCAGGTAGTCGCGGCCGCGCAGCAGGGCCAGCGCGCGCCCGGCCGAGACCAGCCCGAGCGTGGCGCGGGGGCTGACGCCGATCTCGATCGTCTCGGCCAGGTCGCCCAGCCCGTAGTCGGCGGGCGCGCGGGTGGACATGACCAGGCGCACCACGTAGTCGGCCACGAGCTGGTGCACCGAGACCTGCTCGGCGGCCTGCTGCAGGGCCAGCAGCCTGGCCGGGTCGAGCACGCGGTCGGGCACGGGCGGCGTGACGCTCATGCGGTGGAGGATCTCCAGCTCCTCGTGCGCGCTGGGGTGCGGCACCCGTACGCGGAACAGGAAGCGGTCGCGCTGCACCTCGGGCAGCGGGTAGACGCCCTCGGACTCGATCGGGTTCTGGGTGGCCAGCACGATGAACGGCCTGGGCAGCGGATGGGTGACGCCGGCCAGCGTGACCTGGCGCTCGGCCATCACCTCCAGCAGCGCGGACTGCACCTTGGCGGGGGCGCGGTTGATCTCGTCGGCCAGCAGGAAGTTGACGAACACCGGACCCAGTTCGACGTCGAACTTCTCGTTGGAGGGGTGGAAGACGCGGGTGCCGACGATGTCGCTCGGCACGAGGTCGGGGGTGAACTGGATCCGGGCGAACGTGCCGCCCACGACGGTGGCCAGAGTGGAGGCGGCGAGGGTCTTGGCGACTCCCGGCACACCTTCGAGCAGGCAGTGACCGCGGGCCAGCAGGGCCACGACCAGCCGCTCGACCATGTGCTCCTGTCCCACGATGACACGCCGGACCTCGTCGAGACTTCGACGCAGCAGTGCCGCGTCGTTTCCGTCCGGCAACTCTTCGGCGACGCTCATGACGCCATTCCACCAAACGCGCCGCGAACGTGCACGACGCCACGTCTGTGCTTTCATGGCAAACGTGGCAAGTCCCCTGCAGTACGGTGATCCGCCCCAGCTGGGGCGCTACGTCGTGCAGGCCCGCCTGCACACGGCTCCGGCCGGGTTCGTCTACCTGGGACAGGGCCCCGACGGACGCGCGGTGTCGCTGGCCGTGCTCACGCGGGGCGCCGCCCTCGACGCGGCGGCGCGCGACCGGTTCCTGACCGCGATCAAGGAGGCGTCGGGGCGTTCCGGCGGGCGTGGGTGGCTGGGGCTCGGCCGGGCGCGCGCCTCGGTGCTCGACGGGACGCCCGAGGTGCTCGACGTGCAGGACGGGCCGGCGCCGTGGGTCGCGGTGCCGTACGCGCCGGGGCAGCCGGGGGCCGAACGGTTCCTGGACCCGGTCATGGTGGGCGGGACGTTCATCGGGCAGGCGCACGGGCCGGACTTCGTGCCGTACTGGCTGACCGACCGCGCGCCCGCGCTGCCGGGGCCGCTGGCGCGGCGGCTGCCGCTGACCGAGACGCGCCGGCGGGTGCTGCTGGCCGCGCTGGCGCTGGCGCTGCTGCTGGTGCTGGTCGCGACGATCCTGCTGTTGCTGCTGTTCGGCAGGCGCGACAGCGAGCCGATGCCCCGGCAGCTCCCGCCGACGGTGTTCGTGCCCACGCCGCCGCCCACGCCCGCCACGCCGGTGCCGGAGCCCTCGCCGTCGCAGTCGCCGTCGCCGACGCGCACCGGTCCCGGCACGCCGGGGCAGTCGCCGGGGGACGAGCTGGGCGAGTCGCCGCTTTAATGCGTTTGAGCCTCACGTTACGTGAGGCTTTAGCGTCCGCGGCATGGAGTTCATCGTTCACGACACGCTCACGGCCATGGCGGACCTGCTCGCCCGGCCGCTCGCCGACCGGCCCGAGGCGCTGCGGGAGATGCTGGCGCCGATCCGGCCGGCGATCCCGGTGCCCGGCGACATCGTCGAGATCCACCACCAGGGCGGCGGCTTCCGCGTCGACGCCGACGACGCCCGTTACCTGCCCGCCGTCCGGGCCATGATCGAGGCCGACGTGCTCGGCCAGGTGCGCAGGGAGCTGGAGCTCGCCTCCCACGCGCTGAAGGAGGCCAGGCAGGCTTCCTCGCTGCAGGTGATGTTCGTGCTCGGCGACCCCGACAACGAGCACCTGATGAAGATCAGCGGCGGCTACTACGGGATGGGCGGCTCGCCCGGCTGGCTGTACCTGCTGGGCTGGCCGTCGGAGGAGGTCATCGGCCGGATCGCGCACTGCGCGGTGCACGAGTTCCACCACAACGTGCGCTACACCAACGTCGAATGGGACCCCCGGAAGGTCACCGTGGGCGAGCACGTGGTGGCCGAGGGGCTGGCCGAGGCGTTCGTCCGGGAGCTGTCCGGCCCGGAGGCCATGGGGCCCTGGTCGCGGATGGTGACGGGGGAGGAGCTGGAACGCGCCCACGAGCTGATCATGGACGCGTTCGACCTGGAGGGCATGGGGAACACCCCGGCGTACGTGCTGGGCGACAGCGCCATGCGACGCTTCGGCCAGGAGCCCCGCGGCATTCCCGACATGGCGGGCTACGCGGTGGGGCTGCGGCTGGTGGACCGGGCCCTGGCCGAGAAGGGGCTGAGCGCCGCCGAGGCCACCCTGCTGCCGGCCGCGCAGCTGCTCGATCAGCCGGGGGAGACGAACCCGGACTCGTAGGCGGCGATCACGGCCTGGGTGCGGTCGCGCGCGCCCAGCTTGGCCAGGACGTTGCCGACGTGCGTCTTGACGGTCTCCTGGCTGACGACCAGCTCGGCGGCGATCTCGGTGTTGGACATGCCCTTGGTCATCAGCCGCAGCACGTCCCCCTCGCGGCCGGTGAGCCGGTCGATCCCCGGCACGTGGGCGCGCGGGCGGCGGCCGGCCAGGGTGCGGATCGCGGCCGGGAACAGCAGCGACTCGCCGGCCGCCACCAGCCTGATCGCCTGGAGCAGGTCGTCCGGTCTGGTGCGTTTGAGCAGGAAGCCGCTCGCGCCGGCGCGCAGGGCGTCGTAGACGTGGTCGTCGTTCTCGAACGTGGTCACGACCAGGACCTTGGGCGGGTCGTCGAGCGCCACCAGCCGGCGGGTGGCCTGGATGCCGTCCATGGCGGGCATGCGGACGTCCATCAGCACGACGTCGGGGCGCTCGCGGCGGACGACCGGCAGGACCGCGGCGCCGTCCCCGGCCTCGCCGACCACGCTCAGGCCGGGCTCGGCGTCGATGATGACGCGCAGCCCGGCGCGGATGAGGTCCTCGTCGTCGGCGATCACGACCTTGAGTGTCATGCCCCCGACCGTAGCGGCACCCGGGCGGGGAACGTTCCGGGCGTCATGGGGCTGACGGTGGGGGAAAGGTTCCGGGGTTTTCGGGACTGACTGTGGTGGGAGGGTTCCGGGGTTCACGGGACCGACTTTGGCGGCAGGTGGGTCGTCGCGGAGGTGATCCTGGCCGGGGGGGCGGAGGGGGCGGGGTCATGGGCTCGGGCGCAGGGGGAGGCGGACCGAGACCGTCCAGCCGTCCTCGTCGGGGCCGGCGCGCAGGTCGCCGCGGAGCAGGCGGACGCGTTCGCGCATGCCCGCCACTCCCCGGCCGCCGCCCCGCCCACAGCCCCCACCGCGCCTCCCACCGGGGTTGCTGACCTCCAGCCGCAGGTCGTCGCCCTGGACGGCGGCGGCCAGCCGGACCGTGCCGCCGCCGTGCCGGATCGCGTTGGTCAGCGCCTCCTGCAGGATGCGGTACGCCTCCCTGGAGACCACGGCGGGCACGCCGGACAGGTCGCCCACGTCCTGCCGCACCTCGGCGCCGGAGCCCGCCACCAGCGCCCCGAGGTCGG
Source organism: Nonomuraea sp. NPDC005692 (assembly GCF_040631115.1). Lineage (NCBI taxonomy): Bacteria > Bacillati > Actinomycetota > Actinomycetes > Streptosporangiales > Streptosporangiaceae > Nonomuraea > Nonomuraea sp. NPDC005692. Next base: position 115,684 of record NZ_JBEXYU010000014.1, read on the forward strand.
CCAGCGTCGCCTGCGGCGCCCGTCGCCCCTCCTCGCTGCCCTCCCGGTGGCTCTCGCGCCCGTCCTCGCCTGCGTCCTCGCGCCCGTTCTCGCGTGCGTTCTTGCGCCTGTCCTCGCGTGCGTCCTCGCGCAGGACGCCGAGCACGTGGTCGAGGTCCTCCAGCGCGGCGCGGGCCGACTGCTCGATGGCCGCCAGGGCGGTCCTGGCGGTGGCCGGGTCGCGGTCGAGGACGCGTCCGGCCGCGGCGGCCTGCAAGGTGACGACGCTGAGCGCGTGCCCGACCGAGTCGTGCAGCTCGCGGGCCAGCCGGTTGCGTTCGGCCAGCGTACGGGCGTGCTCCTCGGCGGCGGCGAGCCGTTCGGCGGGGGTGGGGCCGAGCAGCGGGGGAGCCAGGGCGGCCAGCAACGCGCCCGCGCCCGCCGCGCCCGCCACCAGCAGCACCAGCGCCCCCACGCCCGCCGCCGCCCACAGCAGGGCCGGCCACCCCGGCTCGGCCGTGAGTCCCAGCACCGGCATCGGCTTCCCGATGAACGGCAGCGCCAGCGTGAACCCCGTGAACGGCACCACCGCCAGCGTGAACCCGCTCACCACGCCGCCCACCGCCAGATGCAGCGTGAACCACGCGGCGGTGCGCCGCCGCTCCTGCCACGACCGCCGGGCCTGCCGCGGCGGGGTCTCCACGCGGGCCCCGAGCAGCCCCTGGGCGGCGTTCACCTCCAGCGCGCGCACCGGCAGGAACAGCCCGGTCACCGCCACCACCGGCAGCACCGCGACGAACACCCCGACCTGGATCGGCATCAGCAGCTCGGACGACACACCGCGCCACAGCCCGGCGACCAGCACCCCGGCCATCATGTACGGCATCAGCAGCGCCCCGCCCAGGATGAGGCACGCCCAACGGCGGGGGAGGTTCCTTCTCACATCCGGGATTGTATGTCGATACTTTTTCGCGCTGGGAGTAATGCGCCTTGAGTGAAATGCGCCCCCAGCGAAAATGGGCCGGAATTCACCGCCGCCGGGTCTAGCGTTTTTCGCAGAATTAGTTTCGGCAGAAAGGTGACGTCAATGACGGAGACCCAGCGCGCGGCCTGGCCTGACCAGCTCAGTCAGCGCCTGCTGAAGGAGCGCATCGTGGTCCTCGGCCAGGAGGTCGACGACGAGATTTGCAACCGGCTCTGCGGCGAGCTGCTTTTGCTGGCGGCCGAAGACCCCAACCGGGACATAACGCTCTACATCAATTCTCCGGGCGGCTCGGTGACGGCCGGCATGGCGCTCTACGACATGATGCAGTTCGTCCCGTGCGACGTGGCGACGGTGGCGATGGGCTTCGCCGCCTCCATGGGGCAACTGCTGCTGACCGCCGGCGCGCCGGGCAAGCGTTACGCCCTGCCCAACGCCCGCATCGTCATGCACCAGCCGCTGGGCGGCATCGGCGGCTCGGCCAGCGACATCCAGATCCAGGCCGACAACATGCTCTACACCAAGCGCAGGATGGCGGAGATCATCGCCCACCACACGGGCCAGCCGCTCGAGCGCATCCAGGCCGACTCCGACCGCGACCGGTGGTTCACCGCCCAGCAGGCGCTGGAGTACGGGTTCGTCGACCACATCGCCGAAGGGATGAACTGACCATGAGCGGTCGTTACGTGCTGCCCTCCTTCACCGAGCGCACCTCCTACGGGGTGCGGGAGATGAACCCGTACAACAAGCTGTTCGAGGACCGGGTGGTGTTCATCGGCGCCCCGATCGACGACACGGTGGCCAACGACGTCATGGCCCAGCTCCTCACGCTGGAGTCGCTCGATCCCGACCAGGACATCAACATGTACATCAACTCGCCGGGCGGGTCGTTCACGGCGATGACGGCCATCTACGACACGATGCAGTTCGTCCGGCCGGAGATCCACACGGTCTGCATCGGGGAGGCGTCCTCGGCGGCGGCCGTCCTGCTCGCGGCGGGCGCGCCGGGCAAGCGGGCGGCCCTGCCGCATGCGCGCGTCCTGCTCCACCAGCCGGCCACGGAGGGCAGCCGGGGGCAGTCGAGCGACCTGGAGATCCACGCCAGGGAGATCGTGCGGATGCGTGACCAGCAGGAGGAGATCCTGGCCCGGCACACCGGGCGCGGGGTGCTGGAGATCAGGAAGGACATCGAGCGCGACCGCATCTTCACCGCCGAGCAGGCGCGCAGCTACCAGCTGATCGACGACATCTACGCCTCCAGGAAGCGCGCCCTGGCCGCCACCCGCTGACCTGCCCACCCAAACCTGCCCTGGGCCCCTGTGGCTGGTCTGCCTGGGGCTGGCCTGCCCGCTGGTCTCCCCGGCCTCTGCGGGCCGGTGTGGCTGGGGCCCGGCCCGCTGGCCTCCTTGGGCCCCGGGGCCCCTCCCCGGGGCCGCGGGATCATCACGCCCGCTCGTCTTGTACGGCGCGCAGGCGTCGCAGGGCCAGCAGACCGCCGACCCCGGGGACGAACGCGCTCCAGCGCGCCCCGGGCGTCCCTTGCGCCCTGGGTGTCATGGCCGCCGTGGCGATGACGACGAGGTAGGACATGCCGTGCAGCGGGCCGGCGTACGTCGTGACCGCCTGGGCGTGCACGGTGAGCAGGTTGGTCAGCAGAACCGCCAGCGTGGCGGCCTCGGCGGCGGCGGCGATACGCAGGGTCAGCACGCTCAGGCCCCCGTCTGCTCGCCGGGGCGGACGATCATGAGCACGACGACGGCCGCCCACAGCAGGTTGTAGACGCCGGTGAGCATCGTCAGCGTGCGCAACCGGCGGCCGTCGTCGGGAGCGTCGAGGGCCTGGCGCTGGCGGGGGTGGATCTGGGTGGCCAGCAGGGCGCCCGCGCCGGCGGTGAGGACCATCGACACGATGATCCAGGTCTGCCCCATGCGTCCCTGCACACTGGCCAGCACGATCCCGGCCAGCGGGACGATCAGCCCGAACGCGGCATAGCCGCCGGTGATGCGGTGAAGCGCGACTGCTACGGCGGCGCTGCGCTCCGCACCGGCGACCTTGGTGGCGGCGCCGGTGGCGGCGCCGGTGGTGGCGCCGGTGGTGGCGCCGGGGGTCGCGGTGGGGGTCGCGGTGGGGGTCGCGGCGGCGACGGGGGCGTAACGGGGGAACAAGCTCGACGCGACCGCCGAGCCGCCGACGAACACGATCCCCGCCAGCACGTGGATGGACAACAGGACATGATTCATGGATCGCCTCCAACCTTCAGGATGACTGAAGCCTAGCGAAACCTTCAGCCACGCTGAAAGCCAGCCTGTCATTTGGGACGGCGGCGCAGCCTTCGCCTCGGTCCTCACTGGCGGCGGCGCGCCGGCCGGCTGACCGGCGGCACGTCCTGACCGGCGCCCGCCACTCTCAGCCCTGGACGGCGGAAGTTCGCCGCCCTGGCCTCGACTGCGGTTGCCGTTCGAGGCTGGACCAGGGGGATTGCCGGTAGCGCGGAGGTGAAGAAGCCAGATGTGATCAAGGCGCACCGCGGCGTTGTCGCGGTTGCGGACGCTGCTGCAGCTGACTCCCGCCTGACGCCCCGGCGACGCTGATCGCGTACAGGACGGCCCGGCTGCGCGTCCTGTACACCGACTTCCGCCACCAGATGGCCGACTTCGTCACCCGCGACCAGCAGACCGGCCGCATCCCCACCAGCCTCGACCCGTTCGACACGGCGCTCGCCCTGGTGGCGCTGGCCGAAGGGCTGTCCGCCTACGTGGTCACCGGCGTCACCGCCCGCAACCAGGTGCCGGCGGTGGCCGCAGGGGTCTACCGCTGAGTCCGCGGAGGGGAGAAAACAGGGCTGGGAGGCGGTGGGGTCAGGGGGTGGGGAAGGCGGTGCGGATCGCTTCGCCCACCTGTTGCTGAACGGGGTCGGCGTCGGGGCCGAAGAGGCGTTCGTCGACCTTGGTGATGGCCTGGGCGGCCTCCCGAAGGAGGCGTTGTCCCTCGGGGGTGAGCTCGATGGTCGAGGCCGACCCCGCCCGCGCCGTACGGTCGCGTACCAGCCCCGCCTGGACCAGCCCCTTGACAGCCGTGTGCACGCTCTGCACCGAGATGCCCGACATGCGGGCCAGATCGCTGAAGGACGCGCCCGGCACCCCGGAGATGTGTCCCAGCAGCCCCAGGCGGCTGATCGTCAGCTCAAGCGGCGCCAGCTCGGCGGAGAGCTCCGTCTCGACCCGCCGCGCCAGCGTCAGCACCACGATGGAGGTGCTCGACACGGGCGGTCCGTTCTCGATCGTCACCGGTCCAGTCTCGCCTACCCGGCCGGGACGGCGCCCGCCGGTCGCCCCGGTGCCGGGTAGACGGTGTGCAGGAGGTCGCGCAGGAAGGCGTCGAGGTCGTCGAGGCCGTAGTCGGCCAGCGTCTCGGCCGGTTGGGTGAGCAGGTAGGTCAGGGCGGTGTTGAGGCACATCGTGACCGTCGCGGCGGTACGCCGGGTCGCCGGCAGGCCGGCCGCCTCGTGGGCGCGCAGGTGCAGGGCCAGGTCGGCGCGGGTGAGCTCGGCCAGCGTCGCGCGCAGCTCCGGTCGGCGTGCGGCCTCGGCGTGCAGTTCGAGGTAGGCCAGGACCCTCGACCTGTTGGCCGTGACCGCGTGGTCGACCAGGCGGCGCAGGAACGCGGCCAGCCCGTCGCGCCCCTGGATCTCCTCGGCCGGAGCCACTTGCAGGTCGGCCCAATAACGCTCGACGCAACGTTCGGCGGCGGCCCGCAGGAGGGCGTCGCGGGTGGCGAAGTAGTTCTTGGCCGTGCCCTCCGGCAGGCCGGCCGCGCGGTCGATCGCCCGGTGGGTCAGGCCCCTGCCGCCCTCCTGGGCCAGCACCTCGATCGCGGCGTCGCGCAGCTGGTCGCGCCGGTTCCGGTTCTCCGCCATGGCCTCCATCCTCGCAGTTGCCCTGACCACCACAATAGTGGTACCACAGTTGTGGTGAACGAGAACAGGGAGGTACTGCCATGAAGGGGGCCGCGGTGATCGTCGGTGCCGGGATCGGCGGTCTTGCGACGGCCGTCGGCCTGCGGAGGGCCGGATGGGAGGTGACCGTGCTCGAACGCTGGCCCGAGATCCGTCCGGAGGGCACGGCCCTGGGCATGCGTCCGGCCGCCCAGGCCGCCCTCGACCGGCTCGGGTTGGGGGCGGAGCTGCGGCGTCGCACGGTGCCGTACCGTTCGGCGCAGATCCTGGCGCCGGACGGGCGCCGGCTGGCCGACCTGCCCTTGGAACGCATCGAGCGCAAGGGGGGCACGCCCGTGCTGATGTTGTCCAGGGTGTCGCTGATGGAGATGCTGCTCGACGCCGCCGGTGAGGCGACCGTCCGGACGGGCGCGGAGATCAGCGATCCCGCGGACCTGCGCACCCGGTACGACCTGGTCGTGGGGGCCGACGGGCTGCGCAGCACGGTCCGCCGGGCGTTCTTCGACACCACCGCCAGGCCGCGCTACACCGGCATCGTGGCCTGGCGCGGCGTCGCGGCGTTCGAGCCGCCCGTCCATGGCGAGACGTGGGGGGCCGGCCAGGTGTTCGGCATCACGCCGCAGGAGCCCGGCTCGACCAACTGGTACGCCGCCGTCGCCACCCCCGAGGGGCATCGCGAATCGCTGGACGACCTGCGGGCCCGCTTCTCCGGCTGGCACACCTCCGTCATCCGCGTTCTGGCCGAGGCCGACGAGGACAACGTGCTCCGGCACGAGATCCACGACCTGTGGCCGCGCCTGCGCTCGTTCGCCAGCGGGAACGCCGTCCTGGTGGGGGATGCCGCGCATGCCATGACGCCCTCGCTGGGCCAGGGCGCCTGCCAGGCTCTCCTGGACGCCGACACCCTCACCACCTGCCTGCGGGAGGCCGGGGACGTGACGTCCGCGCTGCGTCGCTACGACGCCTCGCGCAGGAGACCGGCGCAACGCGTGGTCACCATGTCGCGCCTCATGACCCGCCTGGCCGGGCACCACCTGCAAGGCCCCCGCAACCTGCTGCTCCGACTCCTCGCCGCCTGACTCCAGCACCGGAGGGGTGGGTGGTTGGAGGGGGGCTGTAGTCTTCTGGGCGTTTCCTGGGGGAGTGGGGGAGCGGCGTGCCGCTGGAGCAGGTTGTGGTGTTGCTGGCGGCCGCGGCCGGTGCCGGATGGGTCGACGCGGTCGTGGGCGGCGGCGGGCTGGTGCAGCTGCCCGCCCTGCTGATGACCGGCATGCCGCCCGTCCAGGCCATGGCGACCAACAAGTTCTCCTCGGTGTTCGGCACGGCCTCGGCCGCCGTGGCGTACGCGCGTTCCACCAAGATCGACCGTCAGGTGGCGTTACCGGGTGCGGCGCTGGCCGTGGTGAGCGCCGGGCTGGGCGCGTGGGCGGCCGCGGCGATCTCGGCCGACGTGCTGCGCCCGGTCGTGATGGTGGTGCTGCTCGGCGTGGCGGCGTTCGTCACCTTGCGCCCCTCGATGGGCGCCGTGCCGCAGCCGCACCTGCGGACCGACGCCCGGGTGGTGGCGGCGGTGGCCGCGGCGGGCGTGGGCATCGCCTTCTACGACGGCATCATGGGGCCGGGCACCGGCACGTTCCTCATCATCGCCTTCACCACCATCCTCGGCCTGGACTTCGTCGCCGCCTCCGCCTCCGCGAAGATCATCAACGTGGGCACCAACCTCGGGGCGCTGGCGGTGTTCGGGCTGCAGGGCCACGTCCAGTGGGCGCTCGGGCTCGGCATGGCGCTGTGCAACGTGGCCGGCGCCCAGCTCGGCGCCAGGATGGCGATCAGGCGCGGTACGGCGTTCGTCCGGGTCGTGCTGCTGTGCGTGGTGGTGGCGATGGTGATCAGGCTCGGCTGGCAGCAGTTCGGCTGACCCCCGGCACGCCGCCCTCGCGATCGAACGCCTAAGGGCGCAGCGCGGGGGCCGTCAGGGCGACGAAGGCCGCCATCAGCGCCGGTACGGCCAGCGCCCGCGGCAACCCGGCGACCTGGGCCACCGCCCCGATGATCACCGGCCCCGACAGGAACCCCAGGTACCCCACGGACGCCACCCGCGCCAGCGCCCGCCCGGCGAAGGCCGGGTCCCGGTGCCCCGCGGCCGAGAACACCTGCGGCACGATGCACGACAACCCCGCCCCGAAGCAGCCGAACCCCACCACCCCGGCCACCGGCCCCCCGCCGAGCAGCGCCAGCCCGAGCCCCGCCGCCGCCAGCAGCCCGCAGCACCGCACCAGCGCCACCGGCCCGAACCGGGCCGCCAGCCGGTCACCCGCCAGCCGCCCCGCGGTCATCGCGATCGAGAACGCGGCGTACCCGGCGGCGGCGAACCCCGCCGAGGAGGCCAGGTTCTCGCGCAGGTAGACCGAGCTCCAGTCGGCCGCCGCCCCCTCGCCCACCAGGCAGCAGAAGGCCAGCACGCCGAGGAACAGGATGCCCTTGGGCCGCCCGGCCCCCGGGCCGCCGACCGGAAGGGGAGCGGGCACCGAGCGCAGCGCCCACCGCCCGGCCCACACCGCCAGCACGGCGATCACCGCCCCCACGCACCCGAACGTCACCGACGGCGGCAGCCCGGCCTGCGCGAACACCCCGCCCGTCGTCGCCCCGGCGAACCCGCCGATGCTGTAGACGGCGTGGAAGGACGACATCACCGGCCGCCCGTGGGCGCGTTCCACCTCGACGGCGTTGGCGTTCATGGACACGTCCAGGACGCCGTGGACGATCCCGAAGACCAGCAGCGCGGCGGCCAGCGCGCCCAGGTTCGGGGCGAAGGCGGGTGGCACCAGCACCACGCCCTGCAGCAGGGCCGCCGGGATCATGACGCGGCTGCTGCCGTAGCGGTCCACCAGGCGGCCGACGGTCGTCATGCCCGCGACGGCGCCCGCGGCGATGGCCAGCAGCGCCAGGCTGAGCCGTCCCGCGTCGAGCCCGAGGCCCTCCTTGATGGCGGGGATGCGGGCCGTCCACGTGCCGATGGCCAGGCCGGCCAGGAAGAACAGCAGGTAGACGGCCGTCCGTTCGCGTCTCATCCGGCCTCCTTGACGTCCACCCCGGCCGCGACGAGCGCGTCACGCTGCTCGGGCGGCACGCCCTCGTCGGTCACCACGACGTCCAGGCGGGAGATCGGGCAGACCGCGCCGAAGGCGGTACGGGAGAACTTGCCCGAGTCGCAGGCCACGACCACCCGCCGGGCGGCGGCGATGGCCGCCCGTTTGACCGCGACCTCGGGCAGGTCGTGCGCGGTCAGGCCGTGCTCGGCCGACAGGCCGCAACAACCGATCACCGCGGTGTCGAAGCGCAGCGCCGCGATCGAGCTCTCGGCGAGCGGGCCGGTGACGTTCAGCTCGCCCTTGCGGACCTCGCCGCCGGGCAGCACCAGGCGCACCCGGGGCGCGGCGGCCAGCACCGAGACGGCCTGCAACGCCAGCGGCAGCACGGTCAGCCGCCGTCCGACCAGGGCGCGGGCCACCTCCAGCACAGTGGTGCCGCCGTCCAGCACGACCGCCTCCCCGTCGGCGATCAGCGCCGCGACCTGGACGCCGATGCGCCTCTTGGCCTCCACCGCCTCCCGCTCGCGCACCCCGAACGGCGGCTCCTCGCCGCGCAGCAGCAGGGACAGCGCCCCGCCCCTGACCCGGCGGACCACGCCCTGCTGGGCCAGGTCGTCCAGGTCGCGCCGGATCGTCATCTCCGACACGCCGTGCCGCTCGGCGAGCTCGGTCACCGAGACGCTGTCCTGGGCGCGAAGGGCGTTCATGATGGCGGTCAAACGTTCCATCTGTTCATACAAACACTGAAAATGTGCGCAATACAATGACGAATATGCGTGCCAGCCGTCTGCTCTCCCTCCTCCTGCTCCTGCAGACGCGAGGCCGCATGACCGCGCCCGAGCTGGCCGCCGAGCTGGAGGTGTCGATCCGCACGGTCTACCGGGACGTCGAGGCCCTGTCGGCGGCCGGCGTCCCGGTCTACGCCGACCGCGGACCGGCGGGCGGCTACCAGCTCCTGGACGGCTACCGCACCCGCCTGACCGGGCTGACGGCCGAGGAGGCGTCCTCGCTGTTCCTGGCCGGGCTGCCGGGACCGGCCGCCGAGCTCGGGCTGGCCGAGGTCGCGGCGACCGCGGAGCTGAAGCTGCTGGCCGCGCTGCCGCCCGAGCCGCGCTCGCACGCCTCGCGCATGCGCGAACGCTTCCTGCTGGACGTGCCCGGCTGGTACCGCTCGGCCGACGACGTGCCGCACCTGAGCGACGTGGCCGAAGCGGTGTGGGAGCAGCGGCCGCTGCACATGACCTACCGCCGGTGGGGCCGGCGGGAGGTCGACCGGGTGATCCACCCGTACGGGCTGGTGCTCAAGGGCGGCTCCTGGTACCTGGTCGCCGCCCCGCCCGAGGGCGCACCGCGCACCTACCGGGTCTCGCGCATCCTCACCGTCGAGCAGCTTCCCGGCCGTTTCCGCAGGCCGGAGGGGTTCGAGCTGGCGGCGTTCTGGCGGGAGTACGCCAAGGAGTTCCGCGAGCGCATGTACACCGCCGAGGCCGTCATCAGGCTGGCGCCCGGCCGGGAGGACCTGCTGGCGTACACGATGGGGTCCGACGTGGTCGCCGCGGCGCTGGCCGCGGCGGGCGAGCCCGACCCCGAGGGCTGGCGCACGATCACCGTGCCGGTCGAGTCGCTCACCCACGCCCGCTGGCTGCTGCTGCGCATGGGCGCCGACGTCGAGGTGCTGGAGCCGGCCGAGTTGCGGGCTCTTATGGCCGAGGCGGTGGCCGGCCTCGGCAAGCTGTACCTCTAGATCAACTTGTCCGGATAAATCGCGAGAAAAAAGGCCGCTTTCTCTGTCAGCATGCCCAGCATGTACCTTCTGGCTTTCGTGGGCGCATGCTTCCTGGTGGCCATGGTCCCCGGCGTGAGCACCGCCATCATCCTGCGTCAGACGCTCCGCTCCGGCCGCGGCTCCGGCCTGGCGGCCACGCTGGGCAACGAGACCGGCATCCTGCTGTGGGGGCTGGCCGCCGCGTTCGGGCTGTCGGCGCTGCTGGTGGCCTCGCAGGTCGCCTACGACATCATGCGCGTCACGGGCGCGGTCGTACTGGTGGTGATGGGCGCGCAGGCGCTGTGGAACTCACGCAGGGGAACCCCGCCGGTGGAGGGCGAGGCGGTGGCCGGGCTGCGCAGGTCCTACCTGTCGGGGCTCGGCACCTGCCTGGCCAACCCCAAGGCCGCGGTGTTCGCGATGTCGTTCCTGCCGCCGTTCGTGCCGGCCGGGCAGAACGTGCCGCTGACGCTGGTCACCCTCGCCGTCGTGTGGGTGCTGGTGGACACCGTCTGGTACGGCCTGCTCATCTGGACCGTCGCCAAGGCCAGGGACCTCCTCGGCCGCCCGGCCGTCAGGCGCCGCCTGGAGCAGATCTCCGGCGTCGTGCTCATCGGCCTCGGCGTCCGTCTGGTCCTGGACGCGCGATGACCCGCTGAGCCGGCGGGAGATCGTGGACTACCTTTAGGGGCATGACCAACGACCTGGCGTCCCTGATGAGGCAGGCGCAGGACGACGATCCGCTGCTGGCCCTGCACGCCACCACCGCGCTGCGGCGCGAGATCGAGCGCCTGGAGGCCGTCCAGGTGCGCCGGGCCAGGGTGGCGGGCCTGCCCTGGGCGCAGATCGCCGACGCGATCGGCGTCAGCAAGCAGGCCGTGCACAAGAAGTACGGCCGCCGCTGATCACGCTCGCGTCCATCGGGCGGCGAACCAGCCCAGGACGATGTTCCAGGAGTAGCCGCGGCGGATGCGCCCGGCCACGTCCGGGGGCAGGGTGTCCAGGCCGCGGTGTTCGAGCAGCACCTGCGTGCCGTCCTCGACCGGGGTGAAGGCCACCTCGATCTCCATCCGGCCGCCCGGGTTGAGCAGGTCGGCCCAGACCAGGCGGCGGGGCGGCTCCCAGCGCACGATCCGGCCCATGTCGGCGTGGCCGCCGTCGTCCCACAGCTCGCGCAGGTAGCCGTCCTGGAAGCGGATGGCCACCGCGCGGGCGGGGTCGACCCAGCTGTGGCGGCCGCGCACGTACCACTGGTCGATCTCGTCGGTGAACATCCGGAACGCGGTCGCCGGATCGACCGGCACGACGACCTCCGCCCGCACCGCGTTCACCGCCCGCGCTCCACGTGGTCCTTGAACGAGCCGAGCTGCTCGGCCCAGAACGCCTGCACCTGGTCCAGCCACGCCTGCAGCGCCGCGAACGGCTCCTGGCGCAGGGTGTAGAGCCGCAGCCGGGCGTCGTCGCCGCCCGCCTCCGCCCGCACCAGGCCGCCGGCCCGCAACACGCGCAGGTGCCTGCTGAGCGCGGGGGCGCTCATCCGCACCGCCTGGGCCAGCTCGCCGGCCGGGCGCGGGCCCTCGCGCAGCAGGTCGATCACCTTGCGCCGGGTGGGGTCGGCGAGGGCGGCCAGCGTGGCGTCCAGATCGTTAACGTCTCTGTTAATCTTTGCCTGCTTCCGTTATGGTGTTGGTGCTTAACGATAACGGCAATTGTTGCGGGGAGACGTGCATGAGTGTCCAGCTGGGTTACTACACCCTGTCGGTCGAGGACCTGGAGCGGGCGGCGGCCTTCTACGGGCCGCTGTTCGGCTGGGAGTTCAGGCGCGAGCACGAGCGCTACCTGCACGTCACCAACACCGACGTGCCGATGGGCCTGCACGCCGCCGGCCCGTCCGCGCAGCCCAACCTCTACTACCACGTCGAGGACATCGACGCCGCCGTCGAGCGGGTGCGCGAGCTCGGCGGCACGACCGGCGAGGTCTACGAGAGCAAGTCCGGCCGCGGCTGCTCCTGCACCGACGACCAGGGGACCGAGATCAGCCTGTGGCAGCCCGCCCCCGGCTTCGAGTGACCCTGACCCGGCCGGGCTCGCTGTCTGGGTAAGCTCCGCCGGTGACGACAGACGCGTGGCGCATCACCGGCCAATCCCAAATAGACAGTTATGTCGGAAGATGGGTGGATCTGGCCGTCCTGCTGGTCAACGAACTGGCCGTCACCCAGGCGCGCGGCCGTCCCGCCGAGCCGCCCGCCGACCGGCGCGCCGCACTCGACGCCGCCTTCGTCCGGTACGGATGGACGCCCAGCCGGGCGCTGACCAGCGCCGACGCCGACCGGCTGGCCGGAGTGGCCGACGAGCTGTGGCCCGCCTTCACCGCCGGCCCCGCCGCGCCGGCCGCGCTGAACCGGGCCCTGCTGCGGCACGGCGCCGTGCCCAACCTGCACGGCGACCCGCCCGTCCTGGCCTTCCACGGCCCCGCCGCCGGCCTGGTGGACGCGTGGGCGGCCGACACGGCCACCGCCCTGGCCATGGTGATCGGCGTCGGCCAGGGGGTACGGCTGCGCACGTGCGAGGCGGCGGCCTGCGAGCTGGTCTTCTTCGACGCCACCCGCAACGCCTCGCGCCGGTTCTGCGGCCTGTCGTGCCAGAACCGCGCCAAGGCCAGCGCCTACCGCGCCCGCCGCCGCGCCTGATGTGATCTACAACGTAAAGGCGTCGGGCCGGAACGGCCGCCACCGTCAGTGCACGGAGAAACCGCCGTCGACGAAGAGCAGCTGGCCGGTGACGAACGCCGAGGCGTCCCCCGCCAGGAACACCGCCGCGCCCGCGAAGTCGCCGGGCAGGCCGTTGCGGCCGGTCATGTGCCGGGCGGCCAGCTCCTCGACGCGCCCGGGGACGGCCTGGGCGGGCTCGGTGAGCGGGGTGAGCACGAATCCGGGGATGATCGTGTTGACGCAGACGCCGTGGGCCGACCACGCCTCGGCCTGCGAGCGGGTGAGGCCGGTGACGGCGGCCTTGGCCGCGCCGTAGACGCCGCTGTGGCCGAAGGCGCTGATGGACTGCTGGGAGCCGATGTTGATGATGCGGCCCCGGCCGCGGGCGGCCATGCGCGGGCCGAAGTGCTGGCCGAGCAGGTAGGGGGCGGTCAGGTGCACGGCGATGGTCTGCTCGTAGTCGCCGGGGGTGAGCTCGGCCATGGGCTTGCGGATGTTGTTGCCGGCGGCGTTGACCAGGATGTCGATCTCTCCGGCGGCGGCGCACAGGCGGGCGAGGTCGTCCCGGTCGTGCAGGTCGGCGCTGACGGCGGAGGTGGTGACGCCGTGGGCGCGCAGCCGTTCGGCGGCCCGGTCGAGCTCGGCGGGCCTGCGGGCGGCGAGGACGACCTCGGCTCCGGCCCGGCCGATCGCCTCGGCCATGGCCAGGCCGATGCCGGAGCTGCCACCGGTGACGAGCGCGCGGCGGCCGTGCAGGGAGAACAGGTCACGCAGATAGTCCGACACGACCGCTCAAGTTAGCACCAGCCACGGCAAGGCGGACGGGCGGCGTCGGTTGCCGGGAAGGCGAAGGAGGGCTAAGCTCGTGAGCTCGGCAATACGATAAGCGGCTCCACAGAGCTCCCGTAAAGGAGTATAGCAGGGAATGGCTAATCGTCAAGATGGTCTCGCGGAAGCTCTTGACAACGAGCAGCGTACGGTCCGGTGGCTGTACGCCCGGCTCGACGCGGCCAGGGAGCGGGCGCAGGCGACGCTGCGCCAGGTGTACGCCGGCGGCGGCGCGCTGGGCAGCCGGCAGGCGCGGGTCGAGCGCGAGGTGACCGCCTCCGAGCAGGCGCGGCGGCTGGCCCAGCTCAACGCGGTCGAGCGCGGCCTGTGCTTCGGCCGGATCGACGACTCCGGCGGCGTCAGCACGTACGTCGGCCGGATCGGGCTGCGCGACGAGGACCACGAGTCGGTGCTGATCGACTGGCGGGCCCCGGCCGCGCGCCCGTTCTACGTGGCCACCGCCACCGACTCGGGCGGCCTGGTGCGGCGCAGGCATCTGCATCTGAAGGACCGCACGGTGGTCGGCATCGACGACGAGGTCTTCGACCTGGACGGCATGTCCGACGGCGACCGGCGCACGCTGGTGGGGGAGGCGGCGCTGCTGGCGGCGCTGCGGCGCGGCCGTACCGGCCGGATGGGCGACGTGGTGGCCACGATCCAGATCGAGCAGGACCGGGTGATCAGGGCGGGCCTGCAGGGGGCGCTGGTGGTGCAGGGCGGGCCGGGCACCGGCAAGACCGTCGCGGCCCTGCACCGGGCCGCCTACCTGCTCTACACCCACCGCGACACGCTGGAGCGGCGCGGGGTGCTGGTGGTGGGGCCCAACCCGATGTTCCTGCGCTACATCGGGCAGGTGCTGCCGGCGCTGGGGGAGACGCAGGTGGTGATGGCCACGGTGGGCGAGCTGTTCCCCGGGGTGCGGGCGGTGGCCGCCGATCCGCCGGCGGCCGCGGTGGTCAAGGGCGACCTGCGGATGGCCGAGGTGGTGGCCGCGGCGGTGGCCGACCGGCAGCGGGTGCCCGCGGGGGATCTGCAGGTGGAGCTCGACGGCCTGCGGCTGCGCGTGCCGCACGCGGTGTGCGTGCGGCTGCGCGAGCGGGCGCGGGCGGTGCGCCTGCCGCACAACATGGCTCGCAAGCTGTACGTCACCGAGCTGCTGAAGGAGCTGGCCAGGGCGGAGGCGCGGGCGCTGGAGGAGTCGCTGCACCTGGAGGAGCTGGCGGTCGACGACCCGGAGCTGGCCGAGCCGCTGGACCTGGAGGGCGACCTGGACGAGACGGACATCGCGCTGGCGGCCGAGCGGCTGTGGGGGGAGGAGCCGGTGCGGCGCGCGGTGGCCGAGCTGTGGCCGGAGCTGACGCCGCAGGAGCTGGTCGCCGATCTGCTGTCCGCGCCGGACACGTTGTGGTCGGTGTGCCCGCCGGGCCTGGACTGGAGTCCGCTGGTACGGCCCCGCGAGTCGCCGTGGACGGTCGGCGACGTGCCGCTGCTGGACGAGGCGGCCGAGCTGCTGGGCCACGACGACTCGGCCGACCGGACGGCGGCGCGGCGCGCGGGGGAGGAGTGGGCCGAGCAGGAGCTGTACGCGCGCGAGGTGCTGGAGACCACCGGCCTGCTGGAGGAGGGCGTCTTCGACCGGGCCGACGTGCTGGCCGAGCGGCAGGCCGACGACGGCGCGGGGCTGACCACGGCCCAGCGGGCGGCGGCCGACCGCACGTGGGCGTACGGGCACGTGATCGTGGACGAGGCGCAGGAGCTGTCGCCGATGGCCTGGCGGACGGTGGTGCGGCGGGTCCCGGCGCGGTCGCTGACCGTGGTGGGCGACCTGGCCCAGACGGGGTCGGCGGCGGGGGCGCGCTCGTGGGCGCAGGTGCTCGACCCGTACCTGGAGGGGCGCTGGCGGGAGGAGCGGCTGCTGGTCAACTACCGCACGCCGGTGGCGATCATGCGGGTGGCGGCCGACGTGCTGGCGGCGGTGGCGCCGTGGCAGGAGCCGCCGGAGTCGGTGCGGGACGGCGGCGACGAGCCGCGCGCGGTGCGGGCGGCGGTGGAGGAGCTGCCGGCGCTGGTGGCGGCGGAGCTGGCCGAGCTGGGCGCGCGGGGCGAGGGCGGCCGGTTGGGGATCATCACGCCCGACGGGCTGCACGCGCGGGTGGCGGCCCTGTTCCCGGGGGCGGACGACCTGGACGCGCCGGTGGCGGTGCTGACGGTGACGCAGGCCAAGGGCCTGGAGTTCGACGGGGTGGTGGTGGTCGACCCGGCGGGGATCCTGGAGCAGTCGCCGATGGGCGGCCACGACCTGTACGTGGCGGTGACGCGGGCGACGCGGCGGCTGACGGTGGCCCACGAGGGCGAGCTGCCGGCGATGTTGTCCCGCCTGAAATCTACAATGTAAAGCCGTCGGCGCGGTGATATTCATCCGGAATTCACCGAAAAAGCAGCCACGATCGGGAGCGCGCCGGGCGGGTCACTCGTTGTAGAGCTTGTCCGCGACTTCGTGGATGCGGCGGGTGGCGTGGTCGAGGGCGCGCAGGGTCTCGGTGTCCAGGTGGGACATGATGCACTTGTAGTGTCTGAGGCCCGCGTCGTTGATCTCGGCGATCAGGGTGGCGCCGGCGGGGGTGAGCTCGACCCGGCGCACCCGGCGGTCGTTGGGGTCTTCGTGCCGACTGACCAGGCCCTGGGCGACCAGGCGGTCGACGATGCCGGTGACGGTGGCCAGGCTGACGCCGAGGGTGTGGGCGAGGTCCTGACCCGAGGCGGAGCCCTGCGTCGACAGCTGCATGACGACGCGGAGCTGCCGGATGGTGAGATTGGAGCTGAACAGGGGGGACTGTTGCCGGGTGAACAGTCTTCCCAGGTCGCGCTGTGTCTCGGTGATCCGGCGGATCAGGTCTTCGCGGTCGTCGCTCACGCTCACCTCTCGCTTCCTGAGAAGGTTATCAGGAAAGCTGCATCAGGCTAAATATTCGTATTAGGCAAAGTGTTAGTCTGGGGCGAACTTTGGAGGGGAGCCTATGACCGCTTTCGCCCGGTTGAGTCTGCTCAACCGCAGTCTTGTCATCTTGGTAGCGGTCGTGATCACCGCGTTCGGCGCGTTCACGATTCCGCAGTTGAAGCAGCAGCTCCTGCCGTCGTTGGCGTTCCCGGGCGCGTTCGTCATCGCGCCCTTCCCGGGCGCCTCGCCGGAGATCGTCGAAGACCAGGTGACGAAGCCGATCGAGGACTCCTTCCAGGGGATCCCCGGCATGGAGCAGATGACCTCCACGTCGAAGGAGGGCATGGCCCAGATCCAGGTGGCCTTCGAGTACGGCACCGACGTCGAGGCCTCACTGAACAAGATGCAGCAGGCCGTCGCCAGGATCACGCTCCCGCAGGGCGTCGATCCGCAGGTGGTGGCGGGCAACACCGACGACATCCCGGTGCTGGTGCTGGCGGTGGGCGACGGCGGCGACGAGCGGGCGATGGCCGACAAGCTGCGCCGCATCATGGTGCCGGAGCTGCAGAGCGTCGAGGGGGTGCGCGAGGCCGCGGTCACCGGCACCCGTGACGAGGTCGTCACGATCGAGCCGGACGTCAAGAAGATGGCGCTGGCCGGGGTGTCGGCGGCGCAGATCCCCGAGGTGCTCAAGGCGAACGGCACGCCGATCCCGGCCGGGTCGCTGACCTCCGACGGCAGGTCGCTGACCGTGCAGGTGGGGGCGCGGGTCGACTCGCTGGAGAAGCTGAAGAACCTCTACCTGACCCCCGCGCAGCCCGCCCAGCAGCAGGCCCAGACCCCGGCCCAGACTCCGGGGCAGGCGCAGGACCGCCCGCAGGCCGGTCAGCCGGCCCAGACGGGCCGGGCGGCCGTGCCGCAGCAGGTGGCGCGGCCCAAGCCGCTCAAGCCGGTCAAGCTCGGTGACGTGGCCGAGATCAAGCGCGGCCTGGCCGACGCCTCGACGATCACCCGTACCGACGGCAAGACCAGCCTCGGCGTGTCGGTGACGATGACGCCCGACGGCAACGCGGTGACGATCTCCCACGAGATCCGCGAGAAGCTGCCGGAGCTGACGCGGTCGCTGGGCGACTCCTCCGACACGCAGGTGTCGGTGGTGTTCGACCAGGCGCCGTACGTGGAGGAGTCGATCGAGAACCTGACCACCGAGGGCCTGCTGGGGCTGGCGTTCGCGGTGCTGGTCATCCTGGTGTTCCTGCTGTCGGTGCGTTCGACGCTGGTGACGGCGGTGTCGATCCCGCTGTCGGTGGTGATCGCGCTGCTGGCGCTGTGGGCGGGTGACTACTCGCTCAACATGCTGACGCTGGGCGCGCTGACGATCGCGGTGGGCCGGGTGGTCGACGACTCGATCGTGGTGCTGGAGAACATCAAGCGCCATCTGGGTTACGGCGAGGCCAAGCTGCAGGCGATCCTGACCGCGGTGCGGGAGGTGTCGGGGGCGGTGACGGCCTCGACGCTGACGACGGTGGCGGTGTTCGCGCCGATCGCGATCGTGGGCGGCATGGTCGGCGAGCTGTTCCGGCCGTTCGCGGTGACGGTGGCGGTGGCGTTGCTGGCCTCGCTGGTGGTGTCGCTGACGGTGGTGCCGGTGCTGGCGTACTGGTTCCTCAAGGCGCCGGCGTTGTCGCCGGAGCAGGCGCGGGCCCAGCGTGAGGAGGCCGAGGCCAAGGAGCTGCGCAGCCCGTTGCAGCGGGCGTACCTGCCGGTGTTGCGGTTCGCCACGCGGTACAAGCTGGTGACGGTGCTGATCGGGGTGGCGGTGTTCGTCGGGACGATGGGCCTGGCGGGCGGTCTGCGGACGAACTTCCTGGACTCCTCCGGGCAGAACACGATCTCGCTGACGCAGAAGATGCCGGTCGGCACCGATCTGGCCACGACGGACAAGGCCGCCAAGAAGGTCGAGGGCGTGCTGTCGGGGCTGGCCGGTGTGGAGACGTACCAGGTCAACGTGGGTGGCGGCAACGCCATGCAGGGCGGCGTGGGCGGTGGCGCGGACCGGGCGTCGTTCTCGGTGACGGTCAAGGACGGCGCCGAGCCGGCGACCGTGGAGCAGCAGCTCCGCGAGAAGATCACGGGCCTGTCCGGGGTCGGCGAGGTCACCGTCGGCGGTGCCGGCGGGGGCGGGTTCTCCTCCGACACGGTGAGCGTGATCGTGCAGGCGCCCGACGCCGAGTCGCTGCGCACCGCGACCGACGCGGTCAAGGGCGCGATGGGCCAGGTGAAGGGTCTGCGTGACCTGTCGTCGAACCTGGAGGCCAGCGCGCCGCGCATCGAGGTCGCGGTGGACCGGGAGAAGGCGGCAGCCAAGGGGCTGTCGGAGGGGCAGGTCGGCCAGGCGGTGGCGCAGGCGTTCCGCGGCGCGCCGCTGGGCCAGATCACCCTGGACGGCCGCAGCAGCGACCTGGTGCTGCGCGGGGGCGAGGCGCCCGAAGACGTCAAGGCGATCGAGGACCTGAAGCTGCCGACGGCGGCGGGGCTGGTGAAGTTGTCGTCGGTGGCCAAGGTGGAGCAGGTGGCCGGTCCGACGCAGGTGACCAGGATCGACGGTGAGCGTTCCGCGACGGTGTCGGGCAAGGTGGAGGCGTCGGATCTGGGCACTGTCACGCAGGAGCTGACGACGAAGCTGGAGTCGGTGGCGCTGGGCGCCGGTGCCCGGTACGAGATCGGCGGCGCCTCGGCCGACCAGGCGGACGCGTTCTCCGACCTGGGCATGGCGATGCTGGCGGCGATCGCGATCGTGTTCATGATCATGGTGGCGACGTTCCGGAGCTTCGTCCAGCCGCTGATCCTGCTGGTGTCGATCCCGTTCGCGGCGACCGGCGCGGTGGGGCTGCTGGTGGCGACCGACACCGCGATGGGCGTGCCGGCGCTGATCGGCATGCTGATGCTGATCGGCATCGTGGTGACGAACGCGATCGTGCTGATCGACCTGATCAACCAGTACCGGGATCAGGGGATGGGCGTGGTCGAGGCGGTGATCGAGGGCGGCCGGCGCAGGTTGCGGCCGATCCTGATGACGGCGGTGGCCACGATCTGCGCGCTGACGCCGATGGCGCTGGGCGTGACCGGGTCGGGCGGGTTCATCTCGCAGCCGCTGGCGATCGTGGTGATCGGCGGCCTGGTGACCTCGACGCTTCTGACGCTGGTGCTGGTGCCCACCCTCTATGTCGCCGTGACTCGGAAGCGTGATCGAGGACCGCGCCACGCTGATTCCAGCCATCGCCTCCGTGAGAGTGTCGATGATGCTGGAGGAAAAGATCTCGCCGGCAATCCGGCGTGATGCCATAAGGCGTCAGCCGCCCGGCGGGGTTACTACATCTCGCCGGGCGCTTGGCCGGACGGCGGCTGGATCGAAGATCTTGACGTGTCCGGGAGGAACTTCCAGCGGACGATCATGGCGGCCATCTCCCAAGCGGCGAAGGGTGCTGCCAAGGCGATCCTCGTGTGCAAGTACTCCCGGTTCGGCCGCAACCGGATGGGCAACCAGCTCAACCTCGCCCGGCTGGAAACAGCGGGCGGCGAACTGGTCTCGGCCACCGAGGAAGTGGACGGGAAGACCGCAGTCGGCAAGTTCACCTTCATGACCCGGACTGCTTGTGCGGGAAGGCGTCGCGCTGCCACCGGAGGGTGTTCCGGCCCGGGGCGCATGATGCTCTCATCAGTAACGAGCTGTGGAAGCGGTACCTGCGGCTGCGAGAAGCCAGGGTGACGCGGCCGTCGCATTTCCGCGCACCGGTTCACCGGTTTCATCACCTGCCGGCATTGCGGCGGCGGGATGTACCTGAACAGCCACCAGAAGGGTTTCATCTGCGGGTCCCGTGCCCGGCACGACGAGGTGGTGTGCGGGTCACGGTTCGCGCTGTTGACGGCCGTGGACGACGCTCTGCTGCGGCTGGTGGCGGAGTGGGCGCCCGAGATCGAGGCCGCCGCCGAAATGTGCACGGCCGAACCGGAACCCGCGCGGCCGGACGCCAACCTGAAATGGCGGCGTGACCAGATCGCCAACCGCAAGCGCAAGGGCAGCCGAGGAGGCCGCCCGCGCGCCTTCGACGCGCTCACCTACAAGCACCGCAACCTGGCCGAACGCTGCATCGGCAAGCTCAAGCAATGGCGCGCCATCGCCACCCGCTTCGACAAGCCGGCCAGCCGCTACCTGGCCGGCGTCACCATCGCCTCACTCATGCTCTGGCTCCGGCAAGCCGAATTGTCGGACACGCTCTAGTGGATTCTGGAGGCGTCCGGGACCGACTCGACCGGTCCCGGACGCACGGCACCGGACCGCCGGATCACCGGCGGACGCGGTCTACTTCACGCAGTCTTCCTTCCTCCACTCGATCCGGACGACGGTCGCGGGGATTCGGAGATCGGTGTACTCGTGTCCCTGCCCGAGGTCACCGTCCACGGCGCGGTGAATGCATCTCGCCGCGCCGGTGCCGTCCCCATAGATGTAGGTGACCCAGACGTGGTCATAGGTTTCTTGCCTGCCGTTGTTGAAGAAGGATCGGACGTTCTTGTACGGGCTGGCGGCCACGGTGGAGTATCCGCCGCCCGCTGGCCAGTTTTCGCCGCGGCCGATACCGATCTTCGTTCCTGGGGAGATGACCTCTGTCGAATACACACAGAAGTCTCCAGCCGCGCAGCCGTACTGGGTGGAAGAGGAAAGGCTGTCTGCGCTCGCAGGCGACGCGAACGTCAGCCCTGTCAGAGAGATGGCGGCGACGGCTGCCGGGATGAATCTTCTCAGCATCAGTTCTCCTCGTTAGTTGCCTGGGCCGGCCCAGGGCGGTGAAAGGCCGGCTTGCCGACTGACGTCTCTGCGCGGTGCGCGAATGGGTCAGCGCCAGATTCGGACCGTCCACTGTGCGTTCTTCACCGGGTCTATCGGCCCACAGTGCATACGGAGGTCGAGCGTGCCCGCTTCGTCGTAGAGGTCGCACTTATGGAAGTAGTTTTTAATACTTGTGAATACTTCTGGGAAGCGATAAGCCGTCGTGAACCACAGCTGCGAGGAGTCGGCCGCTGAGCACCCGGCGAGCACCACCCCGTTGCTGGCTTCGCTTCTTCCAGCCAGACAACGGCCAGGGAACCTGACGCTCTCCAGCGAGTAGACGTCGAGAGCCCAGGAGTGGATTCTCCAGAGCTGCCACCCCTCTTCCGGCTTTCCTGCCTCTTTGTTGCATGCCCTGGTGTGGACGTCGCCCGTACCAGCGTCTATGCAGTCGCCGGTTCCCCGGCTGAAGATTCTGACGATTGGATCGGCGGAGGCTTGGGCGGGGCTGCTCGACAGCCCGACGATCGTGAGCCCGACGACCGCGAGGACGCTGGCCAGCATGCGAGGCATGCTTCCCTTCCTCGGCCGGAGTGTTTTTGATTTCCGCACGGATCTCTCCTTCGTTCGAGTGGTAATTACCGGTGACGTCGCGCAGCATCACGGCGGCGGCTCTCAGCCGGGGCGACTGCGGGATTGTCCGGAACGCCGATTCACCGCCTGGACAACACTTGATCGTGCTACCGATGCGACAGAGCAAGTTCATCCCGTCGGGGCCCGTTTGCGCCGAAGGTCTGGCCCACGGGCGCTCGCTTCGCTGGTCATGGAGGAATTCCTCCCGGAGTAGAAACCGATCGAGATAAACTGACCTGGAGCTATCGAAGCCAGTCGCGCTTTAATTTCGCTATGGCCGCGCTTTTGGCCGATGTCAGACGTTCGCCTCTATGACCACCAGGTCCATCGCCTCTGCCTCGCTGACCTGATGGCCGCCTGCGTATCCCCAGGTGAGGCGGTACGCAATTGGCCTAGCTCCACCCGACGCTTGTCGTTCTTGGGGTGGAGACGACCGTGTGCCGTCGAGGGCGAGTGCCAGGCGTGCTTGTCGACCAGCCACGTCACCGACCTCGGCCCAGTGGGGGGAGCGGGTCCGAAAGTGAGGAAGGCCGCGCAGTGCGCGGCCTTCCCGAGGTCGAGACCCGCGACCAGATCGCTCAGCTGCAGGCGGTCAACCTACGCGAGCTGAGCAGCCGAGTCGCCGTTTCGGCCTCCAGAACATCACATCGCGCCTGACGGTGCTCTCACGCGGCGGCCCGAGCCGTTGCGGGGCCTTTCGCGCGCCAAAATCGTGACGCTTGGAGCCGACCACAGCACGCCGCCAAGCGGCCATCTCGGCATGCCCGGAAACCGAATCCGCGGCGTGCGAGGCAGCCGCGTCCTCACCAGCCCCCACCGACGCGATGGACGGGGGAGTGGCACCGCTCGTCCCCGCCGGGCACATCGTCGCGCCCGCGCACCCCCTCTGGCATGACCTGCCAGGCGAACCGGCGCGCTGACTGAACACGCAACGCTCTGCGGTCCGCCTGGCAGGTCATGCGCCGGTCGACCTGGGCGATGCTGACCGCGCCGAAGAAGGGAGCCACCTGGCGGCACCTGGCCGCCGAGCTCGGCCTGTCGCAGCGGACCGTTGCCAAGCTGTACGCGTGGTTCATCGACGCCGGCCTGCTGGCTCGCGCCGTGCCCGGCACGACCGCCCGCTACCGCAAGGGCACCCGATGCGGGCTGGACGACGATGGGCGCGGCAACCAAGCCGCGCAGTACTTGCTAATCATCCCGGAGGCGATCCTGGAGGCCGAGGACGACGACGATTTGGCATCAGCGACAGTGGCCCCGGCCGGCGAGGATGAGGTGCCCTGGCCGTGCCAGACGGTCCCGACCCGCCCCCCAGCCCGGCATTCCCGCACCTCAAACCCCTGTGGAAAGATCGTTCACCCCCACCCCCACCCACTCCTGAAGGTGATGACTCTCCCCCACGCGCGCGAAGCGCGTCCGGCCATACGCACGACGCCGGACGGTGGGTGGCCGGCGACCGTCACCCCGGGGGACCGACTCGCCGCGTGCGAGCGATTGCGGGAGGAGCTGCCCCCGCTCCGGAAGCTGTCAGTGCGACATCTCCGCTCGTTGCTGCGGACCGCGTTCGACCTCGGCGCGACCGTCAGCGACATCCGGCACGCGCTCGACCACCGGCCAGACGGCAGCGCATGGATTCACACCAGTACCCCGCGCTGGGTGCCCCGATGGGTGCAGCACCTCTTGTCAGTGTGGATCGCACGGGACGAGCAGCTCGTCGCCCCGTGACCGGTTCAGCGGCGGATGGCCGAGCATGCCGCACTGCTCACCGAGCAGCGTGCCCGCCGCGAGGCGTACGAGCAGGCTGACCAGAACCGGCTTGGTGGCCGCTTGGGCTACAGCCAGAGGTGGTCATGGTGATGATCGGCAGGGCCGGTCGCTGCCTGCCGAACCCGTGGGTCGGCGAGAGTCGCGAGCGCTGGTCAGGCCGAGGCGGCAGGAGGCTCGCTAAATTGATCTACTTTGTAAAGGGCGGGAAACTGTTGTGAATCAACACTTCAGGCTGCAGAAACCTCAGCCATGACCAAGGCTCTCTGCTTGCGAATCAGGGCGGGGAGCTCCTCGATCGAAGGTCCGCCTCGCGTGAAGGCGGCGCGCGCGGCCACTTCGGGGGAGAAGGCGTCTCGCCGGGCTCGCGCCTGGGCGAGGGCGCGGCCAGCGGCGGCGAGCGCCGCCGAGGGCGGCGTGTTTCTGGCCGGAAACCCAGGGACGCCTGGTGGTCAACGGTCAGGCCGCTGGTTCTCCTGAGCTCCTCGGCAACATGCCGGTCACTCACGTGGCATCCACCATGAGTACGAGTCCACTGCCTGGACGGCGACACAGCACAATGCCCCCTGACCAATGGCCCGATAGGGGCCGAAAACGGTCGCGATCAACGCGAATGCCGTGCCCCGTAAGTTCAGGGCACGGCAAGCGGCGTCAGCGGATCAGACCCGGTCGACTCAGGCGGGCGGCGTGATGTCGGCGAAGGGGCTGCAGTTGGCAGGCCAGGGCCGCGTCGCCATGGTGCCCGGAGGCGGGAAGACGGTGCACGTGCTCTGCGCTATGCGGGAGTGTGCGTTGAGCACGGTGACGTGCACTGTCGTCCCCTCGTCGGGCGCAGCCAGAGTGATGTCGACCAGGTGGCCGAAATTCCTGGGCAGTCGCGAGGACAGGTCGTGCCATCGTGGCGTCGTCCGCGGGTCCCTGATGAATACCTTGTGCTCCCGAATGACCCCTACGAACTTGGTCGGCGGCCTCTCCTCGTCCTCTGGGTCCCCCTGGAAGGCCGAGTCGATCGCGACAGCGTTGTCGTCGTCCATCCCGACGGGGAAGGAGCGATTGTTCGCCTTCACGACCTTGGCATCCGCGAGGCCGTGAGCGCTGACGACCGATGTCGCCTGGACGCCGGCAAATGCTGAGGCTGGAAGTGAAAGAGCCGTGAGTGCGCTGGTTGCCGTAGCGGCTAGAGCAAACGCCAGCGTACGTGTGATGCCGAGTGGGTGCGAAGCGCGCCCGCTCTGGTGTTGAGCCACGTGTTTCCCCTGTAGATGCCAGTTTGTACGAACGGGGTCAATAGATGCCCCTAAATGGTTGCAAATTTGAGGTACCCCTCCAGTGAAGCGATAAAGCGCGCAAGTCTTTCTGTAGAAGGCAAGGAGTATCGAAAGACAAATAAAAAGCAATCATGTAGCAGCAAATAGGGGCGAGCGTGCATATTTGGGCAAATCGTCCCAGACGTGGCGAGTGAGCTCCGGGCTCGCATGTACCGGGCGCGGACGCGGCAACCCGACCCGGGCGGCACGCCTGCCCTCTACGCCCGCCCGCCCGACAGGGGCCGGCCGAGCAGGCGGTCCAGCAGGTCACCGGCACCTATTCGGGGTTCGTCCTGGGGCCTCATCATCACCATCCGCGCGAACCGGGTCGACCGCATGCCGCTTCCTCGCAGAGCGCATGGAGGACACGGGCACGACCTGCCCGCCCTCGCGCTCATGCACGCACCCCTGTCAGCCGATCCCGCCCCCCTCGCCAACCGCCGCACCCCTCATCCCCGCCCTCGAAGGGAGAAGCATTCGTGTCGGACGCCGTACCGCCTGACGGCCCGCCACTGCGTCGCCAACGCCCCGGGAAGAACCTCACGGGGCGCTCATCCGTGCGCTCGCGTTGATCGCTGCGCAGCGTCCCCGCCGCACCGGCGCCTTCCGGCCCTCAAGGAGCGGGAGCCGTACGCCTGCATCGCGGTCGCCCTCCTGGCATCTCGGGACTTGCCGTCCGGCTGCGACCTCCGGCAGGCGCCGAGCCGCGTCAGGCATCTGTTCACGCCCGGCGCGCTCTCGCTGCTCAAACACCTCCATGAGGCCAACCACCGCGGAACCTTGTGGGGAGAACCGCCCGACCTCGCCGAGCGCCTGTTCGCATGCGCGTGACGTCGCTGTTGCGAGGACGGCACGTTGACGTCCGATCTGACCCTCATCGTCGGCGCGCTCGTACGGCTTGCCGTTCGCCGCGAGGGGATCACACAACAGCGCAGCGTTCAACGCGTGAAGCGCTACGCCGATCAGCTGTAGCCAACCGGAGGCCGCGCGGCTTTTCGCGTGTCGGCGAGCCCCCCACCCCGCCGACAGCCGGCCTGACGGCCGCCTGCGGTTGGTGTCCGGGTTCTTGGTTCATGCTGGTGGTGTGCGGGGGGATCTTGTTGCGGCTGCGGGCCGGTGTGGGGTGTCGGTTCGGCGGTGGGTGGGGGAAGGAAAGTTTGGACCGGATGCCGCGGGGCCGACCACGATGTTGCGGGGTGATGGCCGGCGGGTGGTGCGTGCTGACCGGTTGTTGCAGGTGGAGCTCCCGGTGCGGGCGCGGCGGTGCGATCGGGGTGTGCGGCCGGTGGGGAAGAGGGCGCGGTAGGTGCCGATCGTCAGGTGGGTGATGACGAGGGTGAGTGCGATGAGACCGCCGAGGGCAATGATGAGCAGCATGAGCTGGTCGATGGTCTCGCGGGTGGCCTGAACGGCAGAGAGCATGCGCGTCCCTTCCAGGTTCTGGAAGGGACGGCGATGGCCCTTGGTGTGTGGTGCTGTGTTGCCCAGTCTGCCATGTTCGGATAGCGGGCGGGGAGGTGTAATCGGGGGTTCGGCTGCCGACGCCTCCGAATGGCTGAGGGGATTGGTCTCGCGTCTTGGGGACGCTGCGAGGGAGGGCCGTTGTCGTGGCGGATGTGCGTGGCCAGCGCATCGAGCACATGCGCCTGCACGCGATCCCGCGCGCGGACCGCAACCCCAAGGAGCACGACATACCTGCCATCCGCCGTTCGATCGAGGAGTCATGGCCGACGACCACCAGCCCGAGGAGAACTGCCCGAGCCGCGTGGCGTCGACGAGGGGTGGCACGTCCGCGCGCTCATGTGCCATTCGCTTGCGTGAGGGACATACGCGTCCAGCGCGCAGCGATCGTCCTCCTACGCTTGGCGAGAACCTCGAGGCATTGTCACTGATATCGATGACAAGCGCTGAAGCGCGGCTTGGCCGATGAGAGTGGCGTGGTTGAAGAAGATGTTGGTGTTCCACCACCCGTAGCCCACCAGATTCACTGGCGCGCTGAGTCACGACTCACGGGAATGACCTGCGCCGGAGCTTACGTTGACGAAGCGACCTTGACCCCTGAGACGTTCTGGGACCAGCTCCTCGCCGGTGTGGCGTGCCCGGCTCGACGATCTTCTGCACGACGAATCCCGACGCGCCCAACCACTGGCTCCGTCAGAGATTCATCCTCGGGCAGGGCGAGCCACTTCCGGAGTGCGGTGAACGCCCAATCTCACTCCGGTGGGGAGACCTTGCAGAGTGCCGCCCACTTTCGCTCAGCCTCCTGCAGCCTCTCCAGCTCTGCTTGGCTGTTCTGCTCTCTTCGTAGCGCGGCCGCCCAGTCCTGGTGGGCGTATACCGACTCGCGCAAGCTCCCGCGGAGCTTCGGATCATCGGTTGCCTCCGCAGCAGTGAGCAGCCTTTCGGCATATGCCAGGGCATTCACTTGCCATTCCTCTGGCGTCACAGTGATCGTCTGGGCATTGCGAGCAGCGACTGCCAGGGCGCAAGCTTTGGACCGTGCAGAGTCCTTGTTGTTCAATAGGTCATCGAAACTCTTGATGCCGAAGAACGCCAAGATGGTGATTACGGACACCGCGATCCCCAGGACCGCAGCGAATTTCGGCTTATCAGAACCGTCGCTCACCTATTTGTCTCCGTCACCCGAAAGCGTTGCTGCCCCGAGTATAGGATTGAGGTGGCGGTTTGGCGGAGCTTTTTGCCTGGAATCTGGCCTGGCCGTGCAAACCGACAAGCTCGCCCTCTCCAAGAGCTCATAGTGGCCGCAGAAGTGGCGCGGATGGTCGCCCGGTGCGGGCGTCCTGAAGCTCGGCCGTCGTGGTGACGAGGTGGTCATCTAGCCGCCGGCTGCTGCCTCAGCGCGTAGGTGCTCGATCTTCGGATGCCTGGACCGCTTTTGCGGAGGGCCAGGTGCTGGAACCGGCTCGACGTCACGCGTCTCGCTCGTACTTTCGACG
This sequence comes from Nonomuraea sp. NPDC005692, assembly GCF_040631115.1. Lineage (NCBI taxonomy): Bacteria > Bacillati > Actinomycetota > Actinomycetes > Streptosporangiales > Streptosporangiaceae > Nonomuraea > Nonomuraea sp. NPDC005692. Next base: position 143,420 of record NZ_JBEXYU010000014.1, read on the forward strand.
GCACGGCGGCCTGCGGAAGATCGCAGACAAGGATGGTGACGGCCCCCGGAATGCTGCCCCTGTCCGGAACGCGGGGGCCGTTCCTGGCTGCCGAAGCAGAGCGACCACAGGACGCGGGCGCGCTCGGCGGAGACAACCAGTGGTGCTCTCCATCATGGGATCTTCCGCGTCCCCCCGGGCGTCACACGTCGTTGAAGGAGGCGCTCTGGTCGAACAGGGTCCGGAAGGGGTAGAGGCTTTCGAAGATGACGGCGCGGGTGGTCACCTGCGCGCCGCCGACCGCCCATTGCGAGGCGATGACGTAGTGGGCGTTGACGGCGATGTTGGCGCAGCCGGTGAGGTCGGCGTACCCCATGGGCTGGTCGGATGAGTAGGCGCGGCCTTCGCCTCTGCAGCCGTTGCCGGTCTCTCCCTTGGCGACGATGTAGATGTCGGAGATCAGGTCGAGCCCGTTCTTGCTGGCGCAGAGCCGGATGGTCCAGCCGTTCTGCGACCTGTCGGCGCATCCGCCGGCCGCCTGGGCCGGAGTCGTGGCGCCGGCCACGACAGAGGCGCTCATCAGGAGCGCGCCGAGCACTGCTGCCGTCCGGCGGAGATTGCTGCGGTCGCGGTGTGTTCCGTCGGCATGGGGCATGCGCCGTTCCCTTCGTCGAACCGTTCCGTGGAATTGCGTGTTCTGGCGCGAAGGCCAGGTGCTTCATGTGTAATTTCTGTGGTCCGCGGGCGGCAACGTGTTCATTGGATCCACGGCGGGCTCGGGCTGTGGTGGTTTTGGGGGACACGGGCTCCGCGGTGGCGGCTCCTGGTGACCGGCCCGCCACCGCGCGCATTGCGAGAATGGCAATTACCACTTGGTTCGGTCAGATTAATCGTCCGAAGGGCGTTCGGTGTTACCGGAATCGGCTTTTTATTCGTTGTGATCTTTGCCATGTTGCCGCAAGATCTTGACGCCCGGTAAAGCTTGTTTGCTATTTCAGCTCACGACAGATTGTGGTGTCAGTGAACAAGTTAGTCAGCCGGGCCAGGTTGAGCGGGAGACCGTCTCAGCGCCTCGCCGTCGCCGCGGCGCTCACGGTGGCGGCATCGCTGCTGGTCGCAGGGGCCGTCCCGCCGGCCCAGGCCGAGCCGGAGCCCACCCGCCCCTCTGCTCCCACGGTCACGGCGTTCCCCCGCCCAGAAGATCCGGACGCTCCGCTCAGAGCCGCCGTCGAGACCGCCAGGCAACTGAACAAGCCCGTCCCGGTGGAGGCGGTCTTCACCGAGACGTCGCGTACCTGGGCCTATCCCGACGGGCATCTGACCCTGCAGTCCTATGCGGGCCCGTCGCAGCTCAAGCAGGCCGACGGCTCCTGGGCGTGGATCGACACCGACCTGGTCGAGCGGAACGGTGTGCTCAAACCCAGGCTGTCCAAGGCGGACATCGCGTTCTCGCTGGGCGGTGGCACGCCGTTCGCCTCGATGGAGCGCGGGAAGGGGCAGCGGCTCGCGCTGTCCTGGCCGACGGAGCTGCCGAAGCCCGAGGTCAGCGGCAACGTCGCCCGTTACGCCGATGCGGCGGGGGCCGGCGCGGACCTGGTGGTGACGGCGTTGCCGACGGGGTTCCGGCACGACGTGGTGCTGCGGCAGCGTCCCGCCGGTCCGCTCGAGCTGCGCATCCCGGTCACCACCGAGGGCCTGACCCTGGGCGAGGGCAAGAAGGGCAAGGGTCTGACGCTGACGGACGCCAAGGGCAGGCAGGTGGCCTCGGCCGCCGAGCCCGTGGCCGTCGACGCCGGTCCCAGCGCGGCTGAGGCCAAGGCCGGGAAGGTGGTCCCCCCTCGTACGGGGAAGATCGACACCGAGGTGGTGACCGAGAAGGGCCGCCAGGTGCTGGTGCTGCGGCCGGATGCGGCGTTCCTGGCCGACCCGGCCACGCGCTACCCCCTGACCGTCGACCCCACCACGACGTTGCCGCTGCTCAGCGACGTGGTCATCAGCAACGACCTCAACGACAACACCTCGGCGACCTCCCCGAAGCTGGAGACGAGTCTCGCCCGCACCTACACCGACGGTCACCTGACCAACGTCAACTCGCTGCTGAAGTTCGACACCTCCGCGCTGACCGGCCGTTCGGTGGGCAACGCCCGGCTGGAGATGTACGCCGAGCAGGATGTCGCCTGCCGCTGGTACGGCCCGGGTGGGGTGGAGGTCAAGCGGGTCACCTCCGGGTGGAACGCCGACGGCGTGGGCTGGAGCACGAGGCCGTCGGTGACCAGTTTCGGATCCTCCGTGCAGATCTGCCCGAGCACGTCGTCGATCGATGACAACGGCAACTGGATCCCGCGCACCATCACGTGGGACGTCACCGCGATCGCCAACGCCTGGGCGTCCGGGGCGCAGAGCGAGGGTGTGCAGGTCTCGGCCTACACCGACTTCGATCACCAGCCCTCCCAGGGCAACGGCTTCTGGATCTACTACCATTCGGCCGAGCGGGTGGGGGGCAAGCCGCCGAAGCTGACGGTGTCGTACTGGCTGCCGCCGGAGATCCCCACGGTGACCGCCGAGTCGATCGACGTCATGAACGGCAACGACGCCATCGCGCGCAGCCAGAGCGTGAAGGTCGGCTTCAAGTCCAGCGTCCCGGAGGCGACGAAGCTGGACTACACCGTCACCGTCAACGACTCCACCATGGCCCCGCCGCCGGCCTTCCCCACCGGTCACGTCGCGCACTGGAAGTTCGACGAGGCCGACGGCGCGGCCAGCGCGGCCGACGCCGGCGGCAACGGCTACACCGCCACCTACACCGGCAGCAGGCGCAAGACCGTCACCGGCAAGCTCGGCTCCGGCATCCAGCTCAACGACATGACCGGCAGCAACGGCTGCTGCGTGCCCGACAGCTACGCCTCCACCAGCAAGGCGGTGCTCAACCAGAACTCCAGCTTCTCCATCAGCACCTGGGTCAAGCTGCACGACAGCGAGGCCATCCAGTACGTGGCCAGCCAGGACGGCAGCCCGTTCGGGCTGAGCATCTACTACCTGGGCAGCAGTTGGCAGAAGTGGCGGTTGCAGGTCTCCGGCTCCGGTGGCACGGTCGGCACCGGCGTCTGGGTCGACTCCCAGAAACTCGTCAAGGCCGACACCTGGTCCCACCTGGTGGCCATGTACGACGCGAGCGCGGGCAAGATCCGGCTGTACGTCGACGGCGTGCTCTCGGGCGAGACGGACTACCAGCCCACCGGCACGGTGACCAGCGGCCGGTTCCGTATCGGCACGCGTGAGGCGGCCGCCTCGATCCACAACCTGCAGGGCTCGGTCGACGACATGCGTCTCTACCAGCGCGCGTTGACCGTGAAGGAGATCAAGGACCTGTACGGCGAGGTCGCGGCGACCAGCTACAACGCCAAGCCGTCCGGTCAGGTCATCGAGCAGACCTTCCAGCTGCACAACCCGGCGAGCCTGAAGTTCGTGGTCAAGGCGTGCCGCAGCGGCGTCACCCCGCCCTCCTGCAACGAGAGCGCGGCCTACCGGCTCACCTCGGACGCGCCGGTGCTGCCGTCCGACACCGAGACGGGCATGGCCGACCCGACGCGGCCGATCCTGTCGGGCATGGTCAACCGCCCGTCCGGTGGCGCGGTGACGGCCAAGTACTACCTCTACGACAACGCCGGCGCCCCCGTCGGCGCGGCCCCGCTGGGCACGCGGAGCGTGAACGGCGGTGAGCGGGCCTCGTTCCAGCTGCCGGCGAACACCGTGCAGCCGGGAAGCACCTACACCTGGCAGATGGCGGCCTGCGTGGGCCAGGTGAGCAGCTCGCCCGACCCCGAGCCGACCCCGACGCCTACGCCGACGCCGAGCCCGGCCGCTGACCTGAAGGCGCGCTGGTCCTTCGACGAGGGCAGGGGCACCACCGCGGCCGACTCCTCGGGCAACAACCACCCCGCGACCCTGACGGGGACGACGTGGGGAACCGGCAAGGACCAGCTGGGCCTGCAGCTCGGAGGAACCTCCGCCAGTTACGGCGTGGTCAGCGGGCCGGCGATCCACACCAACGCCGGCTACACGGTCTCGGCCTGGGCCAAGATCGACAACGTCACCGCCGACCACGCGGTGGTCAGTCAGGACGGCGCCGTCAACAGCGCCTTCAAGCTTGCCTACTCCCCGGGCGACAAGAAGTGGCGCATGGTCACGTACCAGGCCGACACCAGCGGCGCCACCCCGCTGCGCGCCCTGTCGACCGCCAACGCCGTGGCCGGTCAGTGGACCCATCTGGTGGGCGTCTATGACGCCGCCGCGGGCAGGATCAGGCTGTACGTGGACGGCGTCCTCAACGCCGAGACCGCCTTCACCAGCGGCTGGGACGCCACCGGCAACGTCCAGCTCGGCCGCACCAAGGCCAACGGGACGATCAGCAACTACCTCAAGGGCACCATCGACGAGGTCCGCCTCTACCAGAAGGCGCTGACCGCCGCCGAGATCGCCGCCCTGTACGCCACCCCCGCCCAGGTGGGGCTCGCGCCGGCGGTGACCGGGGCTCAGGAGGTCGTCAACGGCCCGGAGGTCTGCACCTCCAAGACCGCCCCGGTCTCCTTCACCACCCCGGGCACGCCCCCGCCGCCCCCGGTGGAGGACGTGCGGCATCTGACCCTGGGCAAGGACAACTTCGTCATCAAGTCGGCCAAGACCGACCCGGCGGCCTGCGACGGTTCGCCGTGCACGGTGACCGATGACACGGTGATGAGGATCGGCGGCACCGGCACCGACAAGACCGCCGCCGTGATCGGCATCAAGCTCGATGAGCTGCCCGACGGCGCCGGGGTGTCGGAAGGGCTGCTCAAGCTCGGCACGGCCGTGTGCCCGGCAGGCGCCTGCCCGAGCGACGCGGTGATCACGGTGACCCCGCTGAAGAGCCCCGTCACCGGTGAGTCCAAGGGTTCCGCGCTGGCGGCGGACGCCGATCCCGACCTGAAGCCCGTCACGGTGCCGCTGTCGGCTCCGCAGGGTGACATCGGCGACGGTGCCTTCGCCTGGCTCCTGGTCACCTCCGACAAGGACGAGGTGATCACCTTCGGCGAGCCGGGTGCGGCCGAGCAACCCTCGCTGGCCGTCAGCTACCTGCCGGCCGGGCCGCCGAGCGACGTGCTCAACCTCACGGCCTCCGGCGGCGACGGCGGTGTGCTGGCCAGCTGGGGACTGCCCACGTCCAACGGCAGCATGGCCATGCTCGACGGCTATGACGTCGAGGTGGCCGACAACGGTGGCGACACCGTCAAAACCGTGCAGGTGAGTGAGCCGTACGCGGCCGTCGGCGGCCTCGCCAACGGTCAGACCTTCACCGTCAAGGTCAGGGCCAGGACGGCGTTCGGCGTCAGCGGGTGGCAGAGCACCACCGCGACCACCAAGGCGGTGCCGCCGCCGGCGGTTCCCCAGCCGGGTACCGCCTGTGTGCCCTTCCTGGACACACCGCCCTCCGTCAAGAGCGCAGCCGCGGCAGACTCGGGCGCTCAGGAGTACCTCGACCGCGTCAAGGCCTACTACCAGGCGCAGGACGCCGTGCTCGAAGGCCGTGCCGACGCCGTATGGGATGCCCCCGGCGTGAGTGCGAGCACTCCCAGCACGGCCAAGCTGTCGCTGCTGAACCCGGGCCTGTTGCAGGAGCGGGACACCCTGACCGGGAACGGGACGACGCGGTCGGGCTCCTCCGTCCAGCTGGCCGGTCCCGTCGTGCAGGCCATGCCCGACGGCAGTGTCCGCGTCACCGTCGAGGTCACCCGCAAGTGGACCGAGACCACGGCATCGGCGTCCGGACAGGCACGTGCCTCAACCGCTCCGGCGGGTCCGGCGGGCACGGTCGAACCCAGCGAGGCGACGATCTCGATCTTCGTCTTCGACCGGTGCGGCAACATCACCATCATCGACGCCCCCATCGAGGTTAACGAGGACTCCAGCGATCACGCCGACATCCCCAGTGGAAGCGGCGGCGGGAGCGTCGGGGGCAGCGAGCCGGTCGTGGTTCCCTGTGGCAAGCAGGTGGACAAGCGCATCATCGCCTGTGAGGTCCGTGACCGTCTGGGGTCGAAGGGGTGGATCGTCCGCTCCTTCTTCAAGTCGCACTGGCCGGCCGACACCGGTGAGGGGAACACCGGCAGGTACCAGCGCTGGCTGCTGGACTCCTACGAGAACGTCTCGATCCTCCAGCCCACCTGGAGCTTCTGGGGCTACGGCACCTTGTTCGGCAAGACGCTGGTGAAGAACTTCAAGCTGAAGCAGACCGGCGGAGCCTGCTTCGTCAGCAAGTACGTCAAGACCTCGACCTCGGTGGGCACCTCGGTGGATCCCGCGACGGTGGGGGCGAGCTGGGGGTACTCCTTCTCCAGCGACGCCGGCGAGAAGTGCTCGGCCTACCACGGGAGCCCCGAGGCGACCTCGCGGCACAAGGTGATCCTTCCGCAGGCTCTGGTCGAGTCGGAGTGCCACGTGGGCAGCGGGGACGACTGCTGGGTGGTGCGCTACAAGCACTACCTGCACACGCAGTACTCCTTCGACTTCAAGTACACGACCGACAACGGCATGGGGCACCCGGTGGAGCAGCGGTACTCCACGACGCCGGTCATGCATGATCTGTGGTGCAAGGTCGACCGGAACTACGGAAACCTGTTCCCGGTCAACTGGAACAGCGTGCGTTATGACGGAGTCGGCTGCCAGGCGCGTTCCACGCTCGGCAAGAAGAAGCCGCTCTGACGACAGGCAGCGCCAGGCGGGGTGCCGGTCGTCACGACGACCGGCACCCCGCCGCCTCATGTCCGGGAAAGAACGCCCGGAAAAGGCAAAGGGTGTTCTCCGAGTAATGCTTCGAGAAGTAATGGCTGCGCGACAAAACGTTTCGGGGGAAGAAATGCGTGCGGCGGCGGAAAATAAATTCAGGGCGGATGTCTTGACGTTTCCCGGTAATGGCGGGCCACGATGGAGGGGCCAGAGGAAGATGTCCTGTGGGAGGAAACGTGCTCAAGGAAGCATGCGCTGTCAGCGCCCTTGTCGCTGCCGCCCTCGCCCCTTCGATGGCCTCGCAGGCGCTGGGGGAGAAAGTCCACGCCACCACCGCTACGCCCGTCACCTCGGCCGCGCTTGCCGAATGTGCCGCGGGAGGCGCCGCCAGTGGCGCGCCCAAGTGCAAATATCTGGAGGAAGGCAACAAGCGGTGCTACTACTGCCGCGACAAGAAGGGCAGCGGGTACAAGAAGCAGTACTGCGAGCAGAAGACCAAACAGCCGGAGCAGTCGACCGAGCGCGAGTGCAAGACCACCAAGGAACCGATCACGGGGAGCCCGGACCGTACGTGCAAGACCTGCACGGACGCCAAGACCGGCAAGGTCCTGTCGCGGGAGTGCAACAGCTAGCCGGCGTGCGGCACACGCTTCCGATGACGGTCCGGCCGGTCCGGTAGCAGGGGCCGGGGACCGGGAAGCGGGGGAGGCGGTGCGGTGCGGGGTCGAGTCGACCCGCCGCACCGCCCCCCAAGCTCGCAGTCCCCGCCGGACGGCCCGGCGGTCACTTCTTGAAGGCGTCCTTGACCTTCTTGCCGGCGTCCTTGACCTTCTCGCCCGCCTGCTTCAGGCCGCCTTCGGTCTGGTCGGCGCGGCCTTCGGCCTGAAGGCTCTCGTTGTCGGTGGCGTCGCCGATGTTCTCCTTGGCGCGTCCCTTGAGCTCCTGGGCCTTGTTGCGGATCTTGTCGTCGGTGCTCATGTTCATGCCTTTCTGGTCGGTTCCTCGCGACTTCCTGTACTTTCCGGCCAGGACAGGCGGAAACATGACCTCCGCCCGGCCGGACGCGTGACGGCCCTGGTCAGCGCCCGTCCGGGCGGACGAACGGGCCCGCCGGGAAGCCCGCGCGGGCTGGATGCGGTGCGGGTGACGGGGTGTGAATAGACTTGTCCAACGTGACTTCCAAGCCGCGCATCCCGAACGTCCTGGCCGCCCGCTACGCCTCACCCGGGCTGGCCCGCCTGTGGTCTCCCGAGTACAAGATCATCGCTGAGCGGCGGTTGTGGCTGGCGGTGCTGCGGGCGCAGGCCGAGCTCGGGGTGGCGGTGCCCGAGGGCGCGGTCGCCGACTACGAGAAGGTGGTCGAGCAGGTCGACCTGGAGTCGATCGCGGCGCGCGAGCGCGTCACCCGCCACGACGTCAAGGCGCGCATCGAGGAGTTCAACGCGCTGGCCGGGCACGAGCAGGTGCACAAGGGCATGACCTCGCGCGACCTGACCGAGAACGTCGAGCAGCTGCAGATCCGCGACAGCCTGCTGCTGGTCCGCGACCGCGTCGTGGCGCTGCTGGCCCGCCTGGCCTCCCTGGCCGAGGAGCACACGTCCACCGTCATGGCCGGGCGTTCCCACAACGTGGCGGCGCAGGCGACGACGCTGGGCAAGCGGTTCGCCTCGGCCGCCGACGAGCTGCTGGCCGGCTACCACCGGCTGGAGGACCTGATCGGCCGCTACCCGCTGCGCGGCGTCAAGGGCCCGGTCGGCACCTCCCAGGACATGCTCGACCTGCTGGGCGGCCGCCAGGACAGGCTGGCCGAGCTGGAGGAGAAGGTCACCGCCCACCTGGGGTTCTCCCGGCGGCTGACCAGCGTCGGCCAGGTCTACCCGCGGTCCCTGGACTTCGAGGTGGTCTCGGCGCTGGTGCAGCTGGCCGCCGCGCCGTCCTCGCTGGCCAAGACGATCCGGCTGATGGCCGGGCACGAGCTGGTCACCGAGGGGTTCAAGGAGGGGCAGGTCGGCTCCTCGGCGATGCCCCACAAGATGAACACCCGCTCCTGCGAACGCGTCAACGGCCTGACCGTGGTGCTGCGCGGCTACGCCTCCATGGTGGGCGAGCTGGCCGGCGACCAGTGGAACGAGGGCGACGTGTCCTGCTCGGTGGTGCGCAGGGTGGCGCTGCCGGACGCGTTCTTCGCCTTCGACGGGCTGGTGGAGACGATGCTGACCGTGCTGGAGGAGTTCGGCGCGTTCCCGGCGGTGATCTCGGCCGAGCTGGGCCGCTACCTGCCGTTCCTGGGCACGACGAAGATGCTGATGGCCGCCGTGCGCGCCGGCATGGGCCGCGAGCAGGCCCACGAGCTGATCAAGGAGCACGCGGTGGCGGCGGCGCTGGCGATGCGGTCGCGGGGCGCGTCCAACGAGCTGCTGGACCTGCTGGGCGGCGACGAGCGGTTCCCGCTGGACCGCGGCGAGCTGGAGGCGCTGCTGGCCGACCGGGTCTCCTTCACCGGCGCGGCCGCCGCGCAGGTGGCCGAGGTGGTGCGGCAGGTGGGGCAGGTCGTGGCCGAGCACCCGGAGGCCGCCGCGTACCGGCCGGGCGAGATCTTGTGATCCACCGGCTCGGCGACCCGGGCGCGCTGCGCGCCGCGTGCGGCGACGACGACCTGGTCATGTGGACGGCCCAGGACCTGCGCGGCCAGGCCCGCGCCTGGGCGTTACGGGAGGCGGTGGTGGCCGCCGCCCCGCGCATCGCCCGGCACGACCGGCTGGCGGTGTGGGGCGACCCGGACGACGCGGCCGAGCTGGTCCGGCACGCGCTGGCCGAGCTGGGCCCCACCTACCGGCCGCTGGGCGAGCGGGAGCTGATGCGGCGGGTGGCGGCCAGGCTGGCGGGCGTGCGGGAGAGCGGCGCGTTCTCCTGGATGAGCCTGCCGGGGCCGCCCCGCGCCCGGGACGGCCTGCCCGGCCAGGCTGCGGGGCTGCCTTCGATGGTCGGCTGGCTGGCGGGTGAGGACGAGCAGGAGATCACCGCGCTGCTGGCCGGGGACGCGCCCTCGTCGTACGCGGTGCCGGGCGTGGCCGGGGTGCGGCGCTGGGCGGGTGTGCGGGTGGGGCGCGAGTTGGCGGCGGTGGCGGCCGACGCGTGGTCGGCCCCGTCGGTGGGGTTGCTGGCCGGGGTCGCCACGGCCGCCCGCTTCCGCGGGCGGGGGGCTGGCCGAGCGGGTGTGCGGCTGGATGTCGTCCCAGCTCGTGGCCACGCACGGCCGCGCGGCGCTGATGGTGGACGACGTCAACGCCGCGGCGATCAAGGTGTACGAGCGGATCGGCTACCGCCGGCGCCTGGTGCTGGCCTGCCACGTCGCCGAGTGAACCCCGCGCGGCCCATCCGGCGGGGTGGGTCAGGTGATGGCGCGGTAGACCAGGTGGGTGGCCAGGGGGGAGAAGTGCGTCTCGACCGGCTCCCACTGGCGGGGGCGCACCTGTGCGAACAGCCGGGTGCCCGCGCCGAGCAGCAGTGGCACCAGGTGCAGGCGCAGCTCGTCGAGCAGCCCTTCGTCGGTGGCCTGGCCGATCAGGTCGGCGCCGCCCATGATGACGATGTCGCCGTCCCCGGCCACGGTGCGGGCGTGCTCGACGGCCGCGGCCGGGCCGTCGGTGACGAAGGTGAACAGTTCGGGGCGGCGTACCGCTGAGGGCGCGTTGTGGGTGACGACGAACACGGGCGTCGCCTGCGGGCGGTCGCGGGCCGAGCCGTAGCCGAGCGGGTCGCCCCAGCCGTAGGGGCCGTCGACCACGTCGAAGGTGCGCCGTCCCATGATGACCGCGCCGGTGGCGCGGACGGCGCCGCCCAGGACGCGCGCGTCGACGTCGGTGGGCTGGCGGGCCCAGGCGTGCAGCAGTTCGCCGCCGGTGCCGAGGCCGTGTTCGAGGCCGGGGTCGGGGCCGGTGACGTAGCCGTCCAGCGATACGGAGATGTCGGCGACGACCTTGCTCAACGGGTCCCTCCCCCTGGCGTGTCCGGTCGGTCACCACGCTGTCATCGGCGGCGGGAAAACCGGGTGAGGTTCGGGCGGTGCTCGTGCAGAGTTGACGGCGTGATGTCCAACTTTGTGCCTGGTATTGAGCTTTCTCGTGCCTTCTACGGCGAAGTCGTCGCGCCGCTCCTTCCCGGGGTGCGGCACAGCGCCGCGTTGATCGGGCCGGGGTCTGAGGTGCTCGCGTTCGACACGGCCCGCTCGGCCGACCACGACTGGGGGCCGCGGGTCCTGTTGTTCGTGCCCGCCGGTCAGGTGGAGCCGGTACGGGAGCGGGTGACGGCGGGGCTGCCCGACCGGTTCGGCGGTTTTGACACGGTGTTCGAGTACCACGGGGTGCGGCAGCCGGGGGTCGTGGTCGCCGAGCTGGGGGAGTGGCTGGTCGGGCGGCTCGGGTTCGATCCGCGTGCGGGTGTGTCCCTGCTGGACTGGTTGTCCGTGCCGTGGCAGGCGCTGGCCGAGGTGACGGGCGGTGAGGTCTTCTGCGACGGGTTGCCGGGTGCGGGGCTGGAGGCGGCCCGGCAGGCGTTGCGCTGGTATCCGCAGGACGTGTGGCGGTACGTGCTGGCCTGCCAGTGGCAGCGCATCGGCCAGGAGGAGCCGTTTCCTGGGCGGTGCGGGGAGGTGGGGGACGAGCTGGGGTCGGCCGTGGTGGGGGCGCGGCTGGCGCGGGAGGTGATGCGGCTGGCGTTGCTGCTGCGGCGCCGTTACCCGCCGTACGCCAAATGGCTGGGCAGCGCGCTGGCCCGGCTGCCGGGCTCGGCCGAGCTGGGTGAGGCGCTGGCGGTGGCGGTGGCGGCGCGGTCGTGGCGCGAGCGGGAGGAGGGCCTGACGGCGGCGTACGGACGGCTGGCGGCGCTGCAGAACCGGATGGCGCTGACCGAGCGGCTGGAGGAGGGGGTGCGGGGGTTCTACGACCGGCCGTTCCGGGTGATCGGCGGGGAGCGGTTCGCACGGGCGTTGCTGGCGTCGGTGACGGATCCGGTGGTCAGGGGGCTGCCGGTGGCAGGGTGCGTGGACCAGTTGTCGGACACGGTGGAGCTGGTGACCTCTCCCCGGCGGGCGCGCGCGCTGACGGCCGCCGCGCTGGACCTCCCAGCTTAGAAATCTACATTGTAAAGGTGCTGGGTCTGGACATGATCCAGTTTTTCGAACACAAAACCCCTCATCCAGGTCAGAGGCGGCGGGCGTTGGCGTGGATGGCCTGGCGGTAGTACGCGGCCAGGCCGGGGGCGCGGTCGTCGTAGGTGGCGGTGAAGCGGGGGTCGGTGGCGTACAGGTCGCCGAGGCCGCGGTGGATCTCGGGCGTGCAGTCGTAGAACCAGCGGGTGATGTGCGCGCGGTGGCGTTCTGCGATGTCCATGACCTGGGGGTCGTCGGGGGCGAGTCCGCGGGTGTGGGCGGCGCGCATGTCGTCGTCGACGGCGGTGGCTTCGGTGGTGAGCTGGAGCCAGTCGGTCTTGGTGTAGGAGGCGACGCGGCGGCGGCTTTCGGCGTAGGTGTCGGTGTGGCCCCAGCGGCGTTGGACTTCGGCCTGGTGGTCTTCGGGGGTGAAGTCGCCGAAGACGTCGAGGCGTTCTTGGGGAGTGAGGGGGATGCGGTGGGTGTGGGCTTGGATGGCGCGTTCGACGTTGGTGATGACCTGGTGGAGGCGTTGGGCTTTGCGGGTGAGGAGTTCGTGTTGGCGGTGGAGGTGGGTGAGGTCGTCGGTGTGGGGGTGGTCGAGGATGTCGGTGATCTGTTCGAGGGGGAAGCCGAGTTCGCGGTAGAGGAGGATTTGCTGGAGGCGGAGGAGGTCGTCGTCGGTGTAGCGGCGGTAGCCGGCGGTGGTGCGTTGGCTGGGGGTGAGGAGGGCGATTTCGTCGTAGTGGTGGAGGGTTCGTACGGTGATTCCGGCGAGTCGGGCGACTTGGCCGATGGACAGGGTCATGGGTCTGACGTTACGTGAGGGTGGGTGTGTTGGTGGATGAGGAGTTGCTGCCGATTGGGCAGTTTGCGCGGCTTGGTCGGTTGAGTGTGAAGCAGTTGCGGCATTACGACGAGTTGGGGTTGTTGCGTCCGGCGTATGTGGATGCGGTGACGGGTTATCGGTATTACCGGGCCGGCCAGGCGCGGGAGGCGTTGTCGATCGGGTTGTTGCGGTCGTTGGACGTGCCGTTGGCGGTGGTGGGGCGGGTGTTGTCGGGCGAGGTGGGGGCGCTGGAGTCGGTTCGGGTGTCGTTGGAGGTGGAGTTGGCGCGGCGGCGGCGGACGTTGGCGTCGTTGGAGCGGGTGCTGGCTGTGGGGTTGCCGGCGGCTGAGGTGGGGTTGGTGCGGGAGCCTGGGGGGCGGGCGGCGTTCGTGGGTGAGCGGGCGGCGGGGCCGGAGGATGTGGGGCGGGCTACGTCTGCGGCGGTGGCGCGGTTGGTGGCGGGGGTGCCGGAGGGGTTCGGGCCGGTGCGGTTGGTGGGGTTGTTTCCGGTTGATGTGGGTGAGGTGGTGGACGTCCGGGTGGCGTTGTTGCTGGACGACGAGAGGGAGGTCGGTCAGGGTTTCGAGGTGGGGGTGTTGCCGGGTGGGGTGTTCGCGCGGGCCACTCATGTGGGGCCTTATGACCAGATTGCGTTGACGGTGCACGCTGTTCTGGCGTGGTGTGCTGAGCGGCGTTTGGTGGTGAGAGGTGCGGTGCGGGAGGTGTATGTGTCGGATCCGGGGTGTACGCCGGCCGGGGAGTTGGTGACGCACGTGCTGGTTCCGGTGGTGGACGGGGTTTCGTGAGGGGTGTCGTCGTCAGAGGCAGCCGTTGGCGGGCCGGACGGCGACGACGATGTCGACGGTGGAGCCTGCGGTCGCGGTGTGGCCGGGTTGGGGGTTCTGGCTGACGATCTCGCCGAGGTGGTTGCACAGGCGGCTGTCGGGGGTGGTGGTCGTGGTGCCGGGGAGGAGGCCGACGGCGAGGAGTGGCCGGTTTACCAGGACTCCGAGCGTTGCGGTCAGGTCGGGTACGACGACGGGTCCGGGTGCCGCGACGGCGAGGGGGACGAGGCCGGCGCTGGCGGTGACCACGCCGGTCAGGCCGTTGACCGGGGTGGGGGTGAGGACGGGGTGGTCGGGGCCGGCGGTGCCGTTGCCGGCTTGGCCGTAGGTGTTGTCGCCCCAGTAGCGCAGTGTGCCGGTGGTGTCGATGGCCAGGCTTTCTCCTGTGCCGGCGCTGACGTGGGTGATGCCGGTCAGGGGGAGGTGGACGGGGGTGGCGTGGTCGGTGGTGGTGCCGTCGCCGAGTTGGCCGGTCCAGTTTCTGCCCCAGGTCCAGATGGTGCCGTCGGCGGCGCGTGCGAGGGTGTGGGCGATGCCTGCGGAGACGGTGGTGATGCCGGAGACGTGGCGGTCCACGCGGATGGGGGTGGGGTGGTCGGTGGTGGTGCCGTCGCCGAGTTCGCCGGAGGAGTTGGTTCCCCAGGACCAGAGGGAGCCGTCGTTGCGCAGTGCCATGCCGAATTCGCCGGTGGCGGAGATCTGGGTGATGCCGTAGGGGACTTTGACGCGGACCGGGGTGGTGCGCTGGGTGGTGGTGCCGTCGCCGAGTTGTCCGAAGCGGTTGAGTCCCCAGGCGAATGCTTCGCCGTTGGATTTGAGGGCGAGGGTGAAGCCGGTTCCGGCGGCGGCTTGGACGATGCCGGTGATGGGGGCTTTTTTGGGGGTGGGGGTGCGGGTGGTGGTGCCGTCGCCGAGTTCGCCGAAGTCGTTGCTGCCCCATGCCCACAGTGAGCCGTCGCGTCCGACGGCGAGGTTGTGGCCGGTGCCGCTGCTGATCTGTTTGATCGGGGGGAGGCCGGGGACGGGGCGGGGGATTTGCTGGGTTCCGTTGCCCCAGGTCCAGAGGGTTCCGTCGGTGTGGAGGGCGTAGCTTTCGAGGTAGACGCCGCTGGTCTGGGTGACGTTGTGGCCGCCGGTGGAGACCATGGGGATGGGGTGGGTGACGGGGGTGTCGTTGGTGCCGTTGCCGACTTGGCCGAAGAAGTTGTAGCCCCATGCGTGGACGATGGGTGTGGTGTCGGCGTGGGCGGCGGGTGTGGGCAGGGCGGTGGTCAGGAGGAGTGTTGCTGCGAGCAGGGGGCGTTTCACGCTGGTCTCTTTCTGGTGGATGGTCTTTGTCGGCTGGGCGTTCCATCCCGTTCCAGGTTTCCGGATTTCAGGGGTTTTGTCGGTTTCGTGATGAGGTCACGGGCGGTCGGTGACGAGGTCTCTGGTTCGACGATCAACGACCCGGCAGAGTCGTGGACGTCCCCACCGGAACCGAAAGGACCCTGATGAAATCCCTTGCCCTGTTGTCCGCGGCCACCCTGACGGCCACCCTGCTGGCGGCCCCGGCGCACGCCGCCGTCACCCCGTGGAACGCCTGCCTGCCCGGCGAGGGTGTCGATCCCCGCCAGGAGTGCACGACGATCGAGGTGCCGATGGACTACTCCGCCTCTGGCGGTCCGTCGGTCACGCTGGCGGTGTCGCGGATCAGGACGGCTCGTCCCGACCTCCGCCGTGGCGTGTTGCTGATCATCCCGGGTGGTCCCGGCAGCCCGGGTCTGAACCGGCCCAGCACCTTGGTCAGGAAGCTGCCCAAGGAGGTGCTCGACCGCTTCGACATCGTCGGGTTCGACCCGCGTGGCGTGGGGAAGAGCTCGCCGGTCTCCTGCGGGCTCGCGCCCGAGGACCTGTCGCTGACGCGGATGAAGCCCTACCCCGACGCCGACGGCGGCGTCGCCGGGAACGCGGCGTGGTCGCGCCGGATCGCCGAGGCCTGCGCCCGCAACGGCGGGCCGCTGATCCGGCACATCAGCACCCGCAACCACGCCAGGGACATCGACCGCATCCGGGTGGCGCTCGGCGAGGACAAGATCTCCTACTGGGGCGTCTCGTACGGCACCTACGCCGGCGCCGTGCACGCCACGATGTTCCCCGGCACCACCGATCGGGTGATCCTGGACAGCAATGACGACCCCGATCCGCGCAGGGTGGCGCGCCAGTGGCTGGCCAACTACGCCGTCGGTGTGGAGGACGGTTTCCCCGACTTCGGCGCGTGGGCGGCTGCCCGCGACGGCGAGTACGGCCTGGGCGCCGACGTGGCCGCGGTGCGCCGGACGTTCCTGGATCTGGCCGCCCGGCTGGACCGTGAGCCGCTCGCCTGGCCGGGCGCGGGGCCGGAGCAGCGGCTGAGCGGCAACCTGCTGCGGGAGACGCTGCTCAACGCGCTGTACTCCAGGGCCAATTACCCGATGCTGGCCGGGCTGTTGAAGGCCGCGCTGAACGGCGCCGAGCTGCCCGCGCCGAACCAGCCGCCGCCGGCCGCTCTGCAGAACACCGCCGCGCACGCCGGTGCCACGATGTGCAACGACGTCGTGTGGCCGAGCTCGATCGCCCGGCACGAGCAGCAGGTGCGGCGCAGCCGGGCCGCCCACCCGTTGACCGCGGGCATGCCGGTGAATCTGGGGCCGTGTGCGTTCTGGCCGTTCCGGCCTGCCGAGCGGGCCACGCGGGTCGGTTCGCGGGGCCCGGCCAACGTCCTGCTGGTCCAGAATCTGCGGGATCCGGCCACGCCCTACAGCGGGGCGCTGAAGATGCGCGAGGCGTTGGGGCGGCGGGCCCGGATGGTCGCCGTGGACTCCAGCGGTCACGGGGTGTATCGCGCCAACGGCAACGCCTGCGGTGATCGTGCCGTCACCGACTTCCTCGTCACGGGCCGGCTGCCGGCGCGCGACCTGAGCTGCTGACTCGGCGGCGGGGTTCCGGCCGGGCGGGCTCTGCCGGTCCCGCACCCGCATTTGTCCAGATTCTGACGTAATGTCCACGGGCGCGACCTTCGCCTGTTAGATTCCGGGTCGTGATCAAGGAGAGGCACGGCAACGGCCCCGCCACGGGCCGCTGAGGCAGGGACAGGGATGCTCCACGGCCAGGCCAGGGGGCCCGAACATGCGCCCTGCGAGCAGCCCCGCCCGCCGATCGACGTGCCGATCGACGATAGGAGCAAAGTGCTGAGAAGAACATCCCTGCTCGCCACCACCCTCACGACGGTGGCGACGCTGTTGACCGTCCCGATGGCGGGGACGGCCGGCGCGGCGGTGACCCGGCAGGACGTCACGGATGCCGTCGGCAAGCGCGGCATCACCTGGGGGCCGTGCGAGGAGGAACCCACCGTCGAGTGCGGCACGCTGGCCGTGCCCGTCGACTGGTCCAAGCCCGACGGGCCGACCGTCGCACTGGCCCTGGCCCGCCGCAAGGCCACCGCCCCGTCCGCGCGGATCGGCTCCCTGCTGAGCAACCCCGGCGGGCCCGGCAACTCCGGCGTGAACGACATCCTGCGCCCCTCCGGCTTCAGCCAGGACATCCAGCGGCGCTTCGACATCGTCGGCTACGACCCCCGCGGCGTCGCCCGCAGCCGCTCGGTGACCTGCTCGGCCTCGGTGTACAACCAGATGCCCTACCCGGTCATGACCAGCCAGGCCGACTACCTGACCTGGGTCGCCTTCGACAAGAGGCTGCGCGCCGACTGCCGCAAGCTCACCGGCCCCCTGTACGACCACCTCGACTCGGTCAACGTGGCCCGTGACATGGACGCCATCCGCGCCGCACTGGGCGAGGACAAGCTGACCTCCTACGGCGTCTCCTACGGCACGCTGGCCCAGCAGATGTACGCCGAGCTGTTCCCGGGCCGGATCCGCGCCATGGTGCTGGACAGCAACATGGACCACAGCCTGGACGTCAAGGCGTTCCAGGTGAGCGAGGCGGCCACCGTCCAGGACAGCTTCGAGGAGTTCATCGCCTGGTGCGAGCGCGACAGCGACTGCGTGCTGCGCGGCCGCGACATCCGGGCGTTGTGGAAGGGGCTGCTGGCCAAGGCGGGCCGCGGTCAGCTGTTGTGGCCGGGCGACGGCCGCCCGGTGAGCGCGCACAACCTGCAGTGGCTGGGCGTGGTGCTCAACGAGGCGCCCGCCTGGCGGCAGGAGGCCAAGGTGCTGCTCGCGCTGGCGGGCGGCCCGGTGCCGGACGACATGCCCGGCCCTCCCGGCAACTGGCCGGTGAACGGCACGTACGCCGAGCTGCCCACCGCGATCCTGTGCCAGGACTGGAACCTGTCGCTGCGGGGCTACGGCGAGTACGCCGAGGTGATGCGTGCCGCCAACGCGGTGGCGCCGGACATGCGCTACAACCCGATGCCGATGGGCGACATGCCGATCTGCCAGGGCCATCCGGTCAACAACCCCCAGCACCCGCTGCGGTACAAGGGCAGCACGCCGCTGCTGGTGGCCACCTCCAAGCACGACCCCGACACGCCGTACGAGTGGTCGGCCAACGTGGCCCGCCAGCTCGGCCCCAAGGCCACCCTGCTCACCTACGAGGGCTGGGGCCACGGCGTCTACGGCATGACCGCGTGCACCACGGCCGCCATGGACAGCTACCTGATCTCGGCGGCCCTGCCCGCCAAGGGCATCGCCTGCCCGGCGGAGGAGCCCCAGGGCTGACACCGGGCCGACCCAGGGCTGATCGTGCCGGGAGCGGCACGATCAGCCTGTTCGCGGCCGGTCAGGCAAGCGCGGCGGCCAGGTGCGCGGCGGTGAGCGAGCCGGACGCCGTCAGCAGACCTTCGGGAGTGCCCTGGAACATCAGCCGGCCGCCGTGTTTGCCGCCGCCCGGCCCCAGATCGATGATCCAGTCGGCCCGTTTGACCATCTGGGTGTGGTGTTCGACGACGATGACCGTGTTGCCGGCGTCGACGATGCGGTCGAGCAGGTCGATGAGGGTGTCGACGTCGGACAGGTGCAGGCCGGTGGTGGGCTCGTCCAGGACGTAGACGGCGCCGGTCTTGGTGAGCTCGCCGGCCAGTTTCATGCGCTGGCGTTCGCCGCCGGACAGCGTGGAGGTGGGCTGGCCGAGGGTGAGATAGCCCAGGCCGACGTCGACCAGGGTGGTGACGCGGTCGCGGATGGCCGGTTCGGTGAAGAACGCGGCGGCCTGTTCGGCGGTCAGGGCCAGGACGTCGACGATGGTGTGGCCGCGCAGGCGGTGCCGCAGAGCCTCGGGGTTGTAGCGGGTGCCGCCGCACATCTCGCACACGGCGGTGACCGGGTCCATGAAGGCCAGGTCGGTGTGGATCACGCCGCGGCCCTCGCAGGCCGGGCAGGCGCCGGTGGAGTTGTAGCTGAACAGGCCCGGCTGGGTGCCGGTGGCGCGGGCGAACAGGCGGCGGACGGGGTCGAGGACGCCGATGAAGGAGGCCGGGCTGGAGCGGGCCGAGACGGCGACCGCGCCCTGGTCGACGGTGACGGCACCGGGGTGCTGGGCGGTGAAAACCTCGCCGATGAGAGTCGACTTGCCGGACCCGGCGACGCCGGTGACGCAGGTCAGGACGCCGGTGGGCACGTCGAGGGTGAGGTGGTCGAGGTTGTGCAGGGCCGCGTCGGTGATGGTGAGATGGCCGGTCGGGCGGCGCACGGCGGTCTTGAGCGGGGTGCGGGCGCGCAGGTGACGGCCGGTGAGGGTGCCGGAGCGGGCCAGCCCCTCGACGCTGCCCTGGTAGACGACGGTGCCGCCGTGCAGGCCGGCGCCGGGACCGAGGTCGATGACGTGGTCGGCGACGGCGATGACGTCGGGGTCGTGCTCGACCACCAGGACGGTGTTGCCCTTGTCACGCAGGGCCTGGAGCAGCGTGTTGAGCCGGCCGACGTCGGCGGGGTGGAGGCCGGCGCTGGGCTCGTCGAAGACGTAGGTCATGCCGGTGAGGCTGGAGCCGAGGTGGCGGACGGTCTTCAGGCGCTGGCTCTCGCCGCCGGACAGGGTGGTGGTCTCGCGGTCGAGGGTGAGATAGCCCAGGCCGATCTGGTCGATACGGCGCAGCGCGGCGGCCGCGGTGTCGGCGACGGGGTTGCCGAGCCCGGTCAGGACGGCGATGAGGTCGCTGATCTCCATGGCGGCGTGGTCGGCGATGGTGTGGGGGCCGATGGTGGTGGCCAGCGCGGCCTGGTTGAGGCGGGCGCCCTGGCACTGGGGGCAGGTGCCCTCGGTGACGAAGGCCAGCACGGCCTCGCGGGTCTTGTCGCTCAGGCCCGACAGGTCACGTTTGAGGTAGAGGCGGGTGAAGCGGTCGGCGACGCCTTCGTAGTCGACCTTGTTCAGGGTGCCGTTCTTGCCGCGGACCTCGACGGTGAAGCCGCCGCCGTGCAGCAGCAGGTGGCGCTCTTCGGCGGTGTAGCCGGTGAGGGGCTTGGCGGGGTCGAAGGTGCCGGAGCGGGCGTAGATCTGCCACTGCCAGGTGCCGACCCCGAACAGCGGGAAGCGGATGGCGCCCTCGTCGAGGGACCTGCTGGTGTCCAGCAGCGCGTCGAGGTCGAGGCGGACGGCCCGGCCCAGGCCGTCGCAGCCGGGGCACATGCCGTGGGGGTCGTTGAAGGAGTAGGCGTAGGAGTAGCCGGCGCTGGGGGTGCCGTAGCGGGAGAACAGCACGCGCAGGACGGGCAGGATGTCGGTCATGGTGCCGACGGTGGAGCGTGAGCTGCCGCCGACCGGCTTCTGGTCGACGACGATGGCGGCGCCGAGGTTGTCGATGGCCTCGGCTTCGGGTTTTTCGTGTTTGGGCAGCCGGTTGCGGATGAACCAGGAGTAGGTTTCGTTGAGCTGGCGCTGGGACTCGACGGCGACGGTGTCGAAGACGACCGAGGACTTGCCGGAGCCGGACACGCCGGTGAAGACGACGAGCCGGTTCTTGGGGATGCGCAGGGACAGGTTCTTGAGGTTGTTCACGCGCGCGCCGGTGATGACGATGCTGTCGTCCATGCGGTCACGGTAGCGGCGGGCGCCGACAGATTCCGGCGATGCCAGGAGGGGGCGGAAGTGGGCGAGGAGACGGCGTCCGGGGTCGGGCCGGCCGGGGTGGACATCGTCTACGAGCGGCTGGGCGATCGGGCCGCGCCGCCCGTGCTGCTGATCATGGGGGCGGGCGGTCAGCTGATCAACTGGCCTGACGGGTTGTGCGCCGAGCTGGTCGGGCACGGCCTGCAGCTGATCCGGTTCGACGGCCGTGACTGCGGGCGCTCCACCCGGTTCGACGGCGCGGGCGAGCCGGACTTCGCCGCGGCGCTGGCCGGTGACCTTTCCTCGCTGGCCTACACGCTGGCCGATCTGGTCGCCGACACCGTGGGGCTGCTGGACGTCCTGGGCCTGGACAGCGTCCACCTGGTGGGCGCGTCGCTGGGCGGCATGATCGCCCAGGCGGTCGCCGTCGGGCACCCCGGGCGGGTCAGGTCGCTCACCTCGATCATGTCCACGCACGGCGACCGCATGACACCGCCACCGCCGCGCCCCGGTGCCGCGCGCGGCGTCCCGGGGCCGCCGCCGACCACCCGTGAGCTGTACGTGGCGCGCATGGTGGCCGGTGCGAGCGCCGGCGGCATGCCCGCCGACCTGCAGGCGGTGCGGGCCGTGGCCGAGCGGGCGTGGGACCGCGGCTGGTCGCTGGCCGGCATGTTGCGGCAGGCGGCCTCGGTGATCGGGTCGGGCGACCGGCGGGAGGCGCTGGCCGGGCTGGCGGTGCCGGCGCTGGTGATCCACGGCGCGGCCGACGCCGCCGCCGACCCCGCCGGCGGGCGGGCCACGGCGCAGGCGATCCCGGGCGCGGAGTTCCTGCTGGTCGAGGGGATGGGGCACGGATTCCCGCCGGGGGTGTGGCGGCAGGTGAGCGCCCGGATCGCCGCGCTGGTCCACCGGGCCGAACGGCAGGCCGCCGGGACGGGTCACTAGGAGGGGCGGATCAGGCCGCTCTCATAGGCGAACACCACGACCTGGGCGCGGTGACGCAGCCCCAGTTTGAGCAGCACGCGGCTCAGGTGCGTCTTGACGGTGGCCTCGGCCAGATGCAGCGCCGCGGCGACCTCGGCGTTGGACAGGCCGCGCGCCACCTGGACGAGCACGTCGTGCTCGCGGGCGGTCAGCAGGCCCAGCAGCCGGTGCTGCTCGCGGGGGGCGGGGGTGAGCTGGGGGGCGAACCTGTCCAGCAGGCGGCGGGTGACACGCGGCGACAGGACGGCCTCGCCCGCGGCGACGCTGCGGATCGCGCTGAGCAGGTCGGCGGGCGGGGTGTTCTTGGGCAGGAACCCGGCGGCACCGGCCTTGAGCCCGGCGAAGGCGTACTCGTCGAGGTCGAAGGTGGTCAGGATGAGCACCCGTGAGGCGGGACAGTCACGGACGATCCGGCGGGTGGCCTCGATGCCGTCCAGACCGGGCATGCGGACGTCCATGAGCACGACGTCGGGGCGCAGCCGCCGGGCCAGCAGGGCGGCCTGTTCCCCTTCGGCGGCCTCGCCGGCGACGTGCAGGTCGGGTTCGGCGTCCAGCACCATGCGGAAGGCCATGCGCAGCAGCGCCTCGTCGTCGGCGATCAGCAGCCGGATGGTCATGGCACGTCCGGGCCGGACAGATGGGGGCCGGACAGGTCGAGGACGGCCGCGACCCGCCAGCCGCCGCCGGGGGCCGGGCCGGCGTGCAGGGTGCCGTCGTAGGCGGCGACGCGTTCGCGCATCCCGGCCAGTCCCCGCCCGTCGGGCCGCAGGGGCGCCGGGCGGCCGCCGCCGCCACTGCCGCCGTCGTCGGTGATCTCGAGGTCGGCCCGCCTGCGGGTCAGCCGCACCTGGACGTGCGCGCGGGCGCCGGGGGCGTGCCGCAGCGTGTTCGTCAGCGCCTCCTGGGCCAGCCGGTAGAGGGTGAGCTGCGCGGCGGCCGGGACGTCGGCCGGGTCGCCGTCGACGTGCAGCCGGGTCGGCAGGCCGGCGGCGCGCATCCGGTCGGCCAGCGGGGCGAGGTCGGCGATCCCGGGCGCCGGGTGCAGCGGGGCGATGCCAGGCGCCTGCTCCTGGCCGACGCCCTCCTCGACGCCCTCCTCGACGCTCTCGTCAGCGGCCTGGCCGGCGCTCTGGCCGGGGGCTTGGCCAGCGCTCTGGTCGGCGGCTTGGTCGGCGTTGAGGGAGCGGCGCATGTCGCGCAGTGCCTGGCGGCCGGTGTCGGCGATCTGCGCCATCGCGGCCACAGCCTGACCGGGCGCGCGGTCGTGGACGTAGGCGGCGCTGTCGGCCAGCGCCACCATGACCGACAGATTGTGGGTGACGATGTCATGCATGTCGCGCGTCATCCGGGCGCGTTCCTCGGCCACCGCCAGACGTGCCCGCTGGTCGCGGTCGCGTTCCAGGGAGGCGACGTAGGCCCGCCGGGTACGCGTCCACAGGCCGGCGGCCAGGGCGGCGGCCGACATCGCGCTCAGCGCCGCCACCGTCAACGGCATCCGGCCCGGCGGCGCCCACCGCGCCGCGGCCGCCACCACCCCGGCCTCCAGTACGAACGCGGCGGCCAGCGTCGCTTGCCACGGGCGGCGGGACGCCACCGTGTAGAACGCGACCAGCAGCGCGGCGTCGGCCGGAAGCTGCACCCCCACGGCCCACTGCAGGGCGGCAGCCCCGCCGATCGCGCACAGCGCCAGCAGCGGCGCGCGCCGCCGCCACACCAACGGCACCACCAGAGCCACCTGCAAGGCCAGCACCGCCGGGCCACCCTCGGCCACCCGGCCCGGCCCCAGCGTGACCACGAAGATCACCGCGGCCAGCAGCGCGTCTGCGGCCACGGGCGGCACCGAGCCCATCACCGAGCCCATCACCGAACGGGCTGTCGAACCAATCGTCGAGCCGATCACAGAGTCGAGCCGATCATCGGGTGGACGGCCGAGCCGATCGTCGAGCGGACCGCTGAGCGGACCGTCGAGCGGACCGCTGAGCGGACCGTCGAGCCGATCGTCGCGGTCGGGCGGGCGGCCGGAGTCATGCGCCCACCCTAAGGGCCGCGCCGCGGCGCCCCCCATCCTCCGCAAGGAGGAACATCGGAGCCCCTCATCCGAAAGTCGTACCCGCAGGTCAGTCCGTGGCCGCTGGCCCGTCCGCGGGCCGGCCTGCCAGCCTCGGACCACACCCCCCGCCTTCCTTCCCGTTCGAGGAGAACATCGGCATGCCCGTGAAGACGTACGCGGCCCCTCTGGCCGTCGCCGCCCTTACCCTCACGCCCGCCACCGTCCCCCTGCACGCCCAGCAGGCGCGGCAGGCGGTGACGGTCGCCCTGCCCGCGCCCGGTGGTCCCCACCCGGTGGGAACCGTCGCCCTGCGCCTGGTCGACCGCTCCCGCCGTGACCCCCTGGTGCGGTCGAAGCCGTACCGGGAGCTGATGGTCAGCCTGTGGTACCCGGCCAAGGACGGCACCCAGCCGCTCGCCCCCCACATGGCGCCCCTGGCCGCCGCCGACTGGGACCGCCGCTCCGCGCCGCCCATGGGCATCGCCAAGGGCGCCGTCGACTGGGCCGCCACCCGCACCGCCGCCCGTTCCGGCGCGCCGGTCGAGCGCGGCGCGGGCCGGCTGCCCGTCGTGCTGTTCGGCTCCGGGGACGGCGGGCCGCGCACGCTGGGCACCACGCTCGTGCAGGACCTGGCCTCGCGCGGCTACCTGGTCGTCACCGTGGACCACACCTATGAGGCCGACCAGGTGGAGTTCCCCGGCGGGCGGGTCGTGCGCGCGCTGCCCCTGCCGGCCAAGCTCACCCCGCGCGTCATAGCGGCGCTGCTGGAGCGGCACTCGCGGGCGCGGTTGGCCGACATGCGGTTCGTGCTGGACCAGGTCACGGCCCTGGGGCGGGGACGGGCCATCGGCGGCGGCCGGCTGCCCGACGGGTTGCGCGGCGCGCCCGACCTGTCGCGGGTGGGGGCTCTGGGGCAGTCTCTGGGCGGGTCGGTGGCGGCCCAGCTCGTCCACGACGACCCGCGGGTGGACGCCGGGGTCAACCTCGACGGCGGCTACGTCGGCCCGGTCGCCGCCACCGGGGTGACCAGGCCGTTCCTGCAGCTGGCGGCCCAGGCGCACACGCGGGAAAACGAGCCGAGCTGGAAGTCGTTCTGGCGGGCTTCGAAGGGGTGGAAGCGGGAGCTGCGGTTCAAGGGCGCCGCGCACGGCTCGTTCACCGACCTGCAGGCGCTGCTGCCGCAGATCGCCGCAGCGCTGCCCAAGGCGGCGGACGGGAAGCAGGGCGGGGTGCCGGTCGCCGACTTCGTCGGCACGATCGATCCGCAACGGTCGGTGGCGGCCCAGCGCGCCTACATCGGGGCGTTCTTCGACCTGCACCTGCTGGGCAAGCCCACCCGCCTGTTCCAGGAGCCCGACAGCCGTTTCCCCGAGGTGTCCCGCATCCCCTGACCCAGAGGTCGGCTCTGGGCCTACCCCGGGGACGATAACAATACCGGTATAAGTATCCCACAGGTGTAGGCTGGGGGCATGGTGCGATCCCCGCTGACCCCCGAGGAGCGGCTGCGCGGCGAGCAGCTCGGCCACATGCTGCGCCAGGCCCGAGGCGAGCGCAGCATCGTCGAGGTCGCCGCCGCGGCCGGCATGTCCGCCGAGACCCTCCGCAAGATCGAGACGGGGCGCATCGCCACGCCGGCGTTCTTCACCATCGCCTCACTGGCCGACGTCCTGGGCATCTCCCTCGAACGCCTGGCGAGCCGCGCCACCCCCGCCCGCACCTGACCCACCCGGGCCAGGGTCAGTCCGTACGGGAGCGGCGCACCTCGTCCAGCACCTCCTCGATCCGCCGCCAGGCGTCCCGCGCCGAGGCCGGATGGAAGCTGTCACGCTCGTCGGCGGCGAACCCGTGGCTCGCCCCCGGGTACACCACCGTCTCCATCCGCTCCCCGATCGCCCGCTGTTGATCGCCGTCGATGATCGGGTCGTCGGCGCCGAGCAGCACCACCAGCCGACCCGGCGCCCGCGCGGCCCGCTCCAGCGTCGGCTCCGGCCGGCTCAGCGGCAGCTCGGTGCCCGTCAGCCAGCCCGGATACAGCGCCACCGCCGCCGCCAGCCCCAGCTCACCGGCCACCGAGCACACCACGTGCCCGCCCAGGCTGAACCCGACCGCCGCGGCCGGCCAGGCGCCCACGCTCCGCAGATGCTCCGACGCGGCGCGCGCGTCAGCCAGCACCTGCTCCCGGCGCAGCAGCCAGGCCAGCTCCAGCCCCCGTTCCCGGCCGTCCGCATCGGCCGGCAACTCCACCACCCGCCCCAGCGGGCCACCCGTCACCGGGTCCACGGCAACCGGGTCCACGGCAACCGGGTCCACGGCAACCGGGTCCACGGCAACCGGCCCCCCCCGCCTCAGCCCCCTCCCGCACAAAGCCCGCCGAAGATCCCGCCGCCGGATCCCCTGACGGCCCCGCAGACGGCCCCGCGGGCGGGCTAGCCGAGGAACCCGCCGATGGCCCCGTTGACGGACCTGTTGACGGACCTGTTGAAGGGGCCGCCGGGTCTTCCGTCGCCGGAGCCGCTGAAGTCGTCAGAGCCGCTGGAGGAGCCGCTGAAGGAGCCGTCGAAAGCCCAGGGGAGGGCCACAGCTCGTGCCGGTGGTTGAAGTCGGGGACGACGACCGCATGCCCCAGCCCCGCCAGCCGATCGGCCATCCGCCGCACGTACCCGCTCACCCCGAAGATCTCACCGGCGACCAGTACCCCCACAGGCCGCCGCACCCCCACGGGCAGGGCCGTGTAGGCCGCCATGCCCGCGATGTCCACCCATCCGGTGGTGATCTGTCCGTTCACGCCGCCGAGCTAACCAGCCCCCGCCCGCCCCCGGCCAATCACGACTCCGATGGCCGCCATCACGACCCCGATCACCGACCGGATCACCAACCGGATCACCGCCGGGCAACCGGTCTATCGGGACGGCTTGTCACGCAGCAGCGGGTGCGACCGCATCGCCACCTCCAGCTCCCCGGGCAGCTCGTCACGGTAACGCCCCAGCGTCGACAGGTCGCTGTGCCCCAGCACCCGCCGCACCGCGTCCATGTCGACCGCGTCGGCCAGCAGATGCGTGGCCGTGGTGTGCCGCAACCCGTGCGGTGTCACCGAGCGCCGCTGATCGGGATCGACGTGCCGCTGCACCCGGTCGATCACCGCCTGCACGTCGCCCCGCGCCAGCCGCCGCCCCCGCCACGACAGCAGCAGCGCCTTGCCGTCGTCGGCGCCGGCCACCTGGCCCCGCCCCCGCGCCAGGTACGCCTGCAACACCTCGGCCACGTCGTCGGGCAGCGGCACGTCACGCGTACGGCCGCCCTTGCCGAAGATCCGCCAGTAGCGCACCCCGTCGTTGGTGAAGAAGTCCTCCACGTTGGCGCGCACCAGCTCCGACACCCGCGGCCCCACCGTCGACAGCAGCAGCACGATCACCGCGTCGCGCAACTGCATGCGCTGGTCGCGCCGCTTGCCCTCCTGCTCGGGCGCCTCCCGCAACTGCCGCGCCGCGCCGATCAGCCCCTGGGCCTGCTCCCGCGTCAGCGCCCGCCGCTCCGGACGCAGCCCGCCCCGCTGCTTGGCCGTCACCGTCGCCGCCGTCATCGGGTTGATCTGCACCCACCCGGCCAGCGTCGCGTGCTTGAACAACGCCGAGATCGACCGCCGGAACCGGGCTTGCGAGGACGGCGACTGCCCCGGCCCCGACCCGCCCGCCTGCCGCGCGTCGGGCTTGCGCGCGAACGCCAGCAAGATCGCGTCGACGTCCTCGCCGGTCAGGTCGTCGAGCACCACGTCGGCGCCGGCCAGCGCCACCAGCGTGGCCACGTCACGCGCGTAGACCTCGGCCGTGGCCGGGGACAGGGCGCCCGTCGACGTCTTGGCCACCACCAGCTCCACGTAGCGGTCAGCCGCCTGTCCCACCGTCAACCTGTCGAGCTCCGCGGGCCGCACCGGCTCCCCTCCTCACATCTCGGCGACGCACCGAACGCGCCCACCCGCCGGCAGGCCGCCTGCGGGTGATGTTGCTTGCAGAGGAGACGGTAGCGGCCGCCACCGACGAAAATCAGATGTCGCGGAAGGTCTCGATGCGCGCGCCCAGCGCGTTCAGCCGCTCGGCCAGGTCCTCGTAGCCGCGGTTGATCACGTACACGTTGCGCAGCACGGACGTGCCCTCGGCGGCCATCATGGCCAGCAGCACCACCACCGCCGGGCGCAGCGCCGGCGGGCACATCATCTCGGCGCTGCGCCACCGCGTGGGCCCCTCCACCAGCACCCGGTGCGGGTCCAGCAGCTTGACCGAGGCGCCCAGCCGGGTCAGCTCGGTCAGGTAGATCGCCCGGTTGTCGTAGACCCAGTCGTGGATCAGCGTCGAACCCTGCGCCGCGGCCGCGATCGCGGCGAAGAACGGCACGTTGTCGATGTTCAGCCCCGGGAACGGCATCGGGTGGATCTTGTCGATGGGGGAGACCAGCTTGGAGGGCCGCACCGTCAGGTCGACCAGCCGGGTACGCCCGTTGGCCGCCCAGTACTCGCCCGTGCGGTCGCAGTCGAGCCCCATCTCCTCCAGGACCGCCAGCTCGATCTCCAGGAACTCCACCGGCACCCGGCAGATCGTCAGCTCCGAACTGGTCACCACCGCGGCCGCCAGCAGGCTCATCGCCTCGACCGGGTCCTCGGAGGGGGAGTAGTCGACGTCCCGCTCGATGGAGGCCAGCCCGTGCACCGTCAGCGTCGTGGTGCCGATGCCCTCCACCCGCACGCCGAGCTGCTCCAGGAAGAAGCACAGGTCCTGCACCATGTAGTTGGAGGAGGCGTTGCGGATCACCGTCACCCCCGGGTGGCGGGCCGCGGCCAGCAGCGCGTTCTCCGTCACGGTGTCGCCGCGCTCGGTCAGCACGATCGGCCGCGCCGGGGCGGCGCCGCCGTCCACCTTGGCGTGGTAGAAACCGCCCGTCGCGGTGATGTCCAGCCCGAAGTGCTTCAGCGCCGACATGTGTGGCTGGACGGTACGCGTGCCCAGGTCGCAGCCGCCCGCGTACGGGATCTGGAACTCCCCGGTACGGTGCATCAACGGCCCCAGGAACATGATCACGCTGCGGGTCCGGCGGGCCGCCTCGGTGTCCATCGCCTCCAGCTCCAGCCGGGCCGGTGGCACGATCTCCAGGTCGCTGCCCTCGTTGATCCACCGGGCCCGCACCCCGATCGAGGCCAGCACCTCCAGGATCCGGTAGACCTCCTCGATCCGCGCCACCTTGCGCAGAATCGTGCGGCCGTTGTTCAGCAGCGACGCGCACAACAGCGCCACACACGCGTTCTTGGACGTCTTGACGTCGATGCTGCCCGACAGCCGGCGCCCGCCCACCACCCGCAGATGCATCGGGCCGGCATACCCCAGGGACACGATCTCGCTGTCGAGCGCCTCCCCGATCCGGGCGATCATCTCAAGACTGATGTTCTGGTTGCCGCGCTCGATCCGGTTGACCGCGCTCTGACTCGTCGCCAGCGCATCGGCCAGCTGAAGCTGCGTCCAACCGCGATGCTGACGCGCATCCCGGATGAGCCGGCCGATCCGCACAAGATAATCATCTGCCACAACACAGGACCATATCTCACATATGAGATGCGGCCGCGACCGCGGGGCCCGACGCGCCGGACAACTCCCGATGACCCGCCAGATGCGGGGGAGTGGCCTGCGCCCTCGCCTTGCCCACGAACGCCCGGCGCGCCGCCCGGAACCCGTTGCGGTCGTCGAACATGTCCCGGCTCATCTCGGCCAGCTCCTCGGCCCGGTAGGCGTCCAGCGGCTTGCGCCGGTCGTCGGTCTCACGCGCCTGACGCCGCGCCGCCAGCAACGCGTCGTAGGAGGAGTCCTGGGCCAGCCGGTGCGCGAAGTCCACCACCCGCCGCTCGAACTCCTGCCGTGACCCGCCCGCCACCCGATCGGCCAGCCCCACCTCCACCGCCTCGGCGGCCCCCACCGGCAACGCCCGCCCGGTCAGCTCTGCCGCGGCCTGCGCCCCCACCCGCCGCGGCAGCACGTACGTCCAGAACTCGCTGCCGAACAACCCCATCGTCCGGTAATGCGGATTGAGCACCACCGGCTCCCGCACGATCACCCGGTCGGCGCCCAGCCCCATCATCACCCCGCCCGCCCCCGCGTTCCCCGCGATCGACGTCACCACCAGCTGCGACGTGCACTCCACGATCTCCCGGCACACCGCGTTGATCGCGTTGATGTTCATCCACGCCTCCAGCTCCGGATGACGTGCCGCCTCGATCACGTTCAGGTGGATGCCGTTGGAGAACACCTCGCCACCGCGCACCACCAGCACCCGCGTGTCCTGCGCCGCCGCGTACCGCAACGCCGCCGCCAGCCGCCGGCACTGGTCGGTGGACATCGCGCCGTTGTAGAAGTCGAAGCTCACCACCCCGACCTCGTCGCCGCGCTCATAGGTGATCTCGCTGTAGCCGGCCCGCTCACCCACACCCGCCAGCCGCTCACCCAGCACCATCGTCGCCGGCAGCTTCACCCCGCCCACCGGAGAACCCACCGGAGAACCCACCGGAGAGCCCGCCTCCGGGGCCGCCTCCAGGCGCAGATGGCCCACCCACACGGTCCCCTGACCGGTGTGCACCAGCACCGCCCCCTCACGCCGGGCCGCCACCGCCCCCGGCGCGCCCGCCAGATCGGGGCCCCGGTGCACGTCGAACACCCGCACCGGCAACTCGCACAACCGGGCCCGGCCGCCCGGCGCGCCGTCGGCCGCCCGCACCACCCGAACGATCTCCTCGGCCGGCTGCTCCCAGGAGAACTCCCGGTCGGCGTGCCGCATCGGCCGCCGCAGCCGTCCCGTCACGCCGGGGGAGCGGTAGTCCAGCGGCGCCGGCGCGAACAACGGGTCGGCCGCCTTGACCGCGACCTCCGCCACCAGCTCCACCGCCGCGTCGGACACCGGCCCGTTGTACAGCGCCGACTTGCGCGGCGGCTCCGACGGCATCGGGAACGTCCGCCACCCCCAGATGGGGCCGGCGTCCATCTCCTCCACCGCCTGCAGCGCCGTGACCCCCCACTCGCGCTCGCCCTCGGCGATCGCCCAGTCCAGCGAGGAAGGCCCCCGGTCCCCGGGCGGCCCCGGGTGAATGATCACCGTACGGTGCCCGCGCCACAACGCCTCCGGCACCCGCTCCTTCAGGAACGGGCAGATGACCAGGTCCGGCTTGACCAGCTCGGCCGCCTCCACCATGACCCGCTCGGAGATCGCCAGCTCGACGCTCACGTCATGGCCGGCCCGCCGCAGCTCCAGCCAGGCACGCTGGGTCAGGCCGTTGAACGAGGAACACAGGAGCAGGATGCGCAACGCGGATCTTCCTTCGCGGAGACGTCAAGGGCAGCGGGCAGGGGAGAGGCGTCAACCGATCGCGAGCGGACGAACACCACCAGTACCGGCATTAACGGCAGTCCCATAAGGCCCAGGCATCTCTAGATGTTGACACGAATCTTCCACCGATGCTGACAAATCACCGCAGACAGCCGAGCTGAGCAGCCAAATTGCCCTGATATGCCCGAAAAAAATCCTGGCGGGGGAGACACCTCAACCCCGACCAGGAACCCCACCCGAAACCCACCGCACACAATGGATCACATGGACACCCGCGCCGCCGCCCAGCACTTCGCCGACACCTGGCAACACGGCTGGACCCACCACGACACCACCGCCATCATCGCCCTCTACAGCGACGACGCCACCCACACCAGCATGCCCTTCCGCCCACCACACCACGGAAAAGACGCCATCGCCGACTACATCCGGCAATCCTTCACCGGCGAAAGCGACCCCCACGTCACCTTCACCACCCCCATCGTCGACGGCGACCAGGCCGCCATCGAATTCCGGGTCCACGCCCTCGACAACGGCCACCCCATCACCCTCGCGGGCTGCGTCTTCGCCCGCTTCAACCCCGACGGCCTGGCCGTACAGACCCGCGACTACTGGCACACCACCCCAGGCCACCGATAAGCAGAGAAATCAGCGCCGCCCCATCGGCACCGGCGCCACCACCCCAGGGACCGGCAACGGACGCGCCACCTGCCGCGTCTCCTCAACCTCCGACACCTCGGCACGCCGCTCGGCGTGCCCACCCCCGCAATACCCGTTCGTCAGGATCAACCGGCCCCGCAGCGGGGTGTACGCCTCCCTGTCGGAAGCAGGCAGAACCCCCTGACACACCGGACATAAAACCGACTGGTTCCCCACGTGCTGCTCCTCTCGCTGAGCGAATAGCAGGAGCTCTACCCTAAAACCACCGAACATGACAAAGACAGTGAATCAACACGCCGTCAAAGCCCCCGTCAGCACCCGGAGAAGCCCCGACGCACCCCGCCCAACCCCCCAAAACCCCAGATCAACCCCACATCCCCAATCCACCCGCCAAGATCACAAAGAAGGCGCAGACCCCCGAAAAAAATTCCCACCAACCCCACGAACAACGCCCACCCAACCCCCAGCCGCCCGTCCCATCCCCACGCCCGCGTCCCGAAAAAGGGGGCCACCGATGACCAGCCCGGCCTATCCGCACCGGTCCTGGCTGACACCACACGCCCGCGCCACCCGCTCACCGATCCACGGCACCGGCCTGTTCGCCCGCCAACACATCGGCAAGGACGACATCGTCATGCGCCTGGGCGGCCACCTCATCGACAACGACACCCTGGCCTCCCTCACCCCGCCCTACAGCAGCCTCACCGTCGAGGAAGACCTCCACCTGCTCCTCGACCCGGACCACCCGGCGCGCTACGGCAACCACTCCTGCGAACCCACCCTCTGGCACACCGACGCCACCACCCTGGCCGCCCGCAGACAGATCGCCCCCGGCGAAGAGCTCACCATCGACTACGCCACCCACAGCGGCGTCGCAACCTGGTCCATGACCTGCCACTGCGCCACACCCACCTGCCGCGGCGCCGTCACCGGCGACGACTGGCGACTGCCACACCTCCAACTCGCCTACGGCACCCACTGGACCCCGCCACTGCTCACCCGCATCAACCAGGAACAGACGCCGCCCTAACCCCACCCCCGGCACACCTCACGGAATGAACAACGACCCACTCACCCCCACCGGCTCCCACAGATCGAGCGCCCGCAGCAGATTCCTCGCCAACGCCCGATGCCCGTACTCATTGGGATGGCACCCAGACCCCATCCAATGCTCGCCACCATCCCAAGCCGCATGATGATCCACCAACACATCCGCATCCAGCGAACGCACCACCTCGGCATAAGCCGAAAGATCCGCCCAACCGGACTCCGGCGCCCGATTGGGCGTCTGCAGCACCACCTTCGCACCCGCCTCCCGCACACGAGAGACCACCGCGGCATAGTCACGGCCAAAAGCCGGCAGACCCGCCGGCCCCGCAACACAGTCGTTGAGCCCGAACATCAGCACCACCACATCGGGCCGATGACGCAACACCGCGTTCTCCACATCGAGCTGAGAGACCTTCTGACCACTCACCCCGGTGTTGATCACCACATCGGACGGCCGGTTCAACTCGAAGCGCACCCGCTCGGCGAACAACTGCGTATAGTCACGCCACCCGAACGTGTGCAACGCCCCCTGAGTCACGCTGTCACCCGTGAACAGCCACACCGTACTCATCCGCCGACCACCCCGATCACCACGCCCATGGCGAAGAGGGTAGACGATCACCGACACCGCCCCCCGACCGGTACGACATCACGCCATCCTCACAGTGCGCCGACACCCGAGGCCACGACGTCACGGGACAGCCACAGGGGAGTACCCCGGGACGAGCGGGCCTCGACAAGCCCCCCGGGAGCCGTTCGGCGCGCAACGCGACCCCTTGCTCCGCCCGCCCCCACCAGGCACCCCTCTTGCCACTATTCGCATGGGGGAGTACCGCATCGTTGGGTAACCGTCAAGAAGCAGGGCCGGCGCCTGCCGTCGACACAAGCGCGTCCAGATGACCGAACCGCACCGCCTGGACGTAGGTGCCAGAAGTGGGTGGCTCATCCGGACCCCACGCAAAGACCAGCGGCGGGGAGCACAACAGGGTCCCCGCCCTCGGTTGCGACCAAGCGAACTGCCGAACACGTCAGGCCACCCACGACGGCGCACCGACCGCGACCGGAGCGCGGAGGAGTCCCTCGATCCGGTCTACTTGACATAATGTTCATTATCGAGCAACCAGCCACCCGCCACGACACGGCAAAAACATCCCGCATGAACGGTCACCCGCCGGGCAGATCTCCACCATGCCCAGCCTGCTGACGTCCAGCCAGCTCCTCGCCGCCCCGCCGGCTCTGGCCGCCTCGACGGCCGGCCTCGTCGCACTCACGGCCGTCATCGTCGCCGCCGTCATCTGGCTGATCATTTTGGCCGTCCGGCTCACCAAGAGCCCCCGCAACCGCCCCAACCCCAGTGTCGACCTGGTGGACCAGGCTCGGGAGCTGAAGGCGCTCGGCCAGATCCAGGAAGCCGTCTTCCTGGTGCGCGGCGAGACCGGCATGAGCCAGCGTGCCGCCTCCCGCTTCGTGAACCGCCTCTAGCCGGACAAACTACTCATACCGTACAGAACGTGGATTCTGTGTGGTTTGGGTAATTGGTCCGCAAAAGGCCTTGTCGGGCGGCTCTGGAGATCCCCGTGATTACGCACGGCGGTCGGACGGCTGCTCTATGCTGTCGGGGTGCGGGTGTGTGAATTGGGGGCGTGAAACCCCTCCGGCCTCGGCGGGGCCGCCTTGGTCCAGGGGGGTCGGCGGTCCCGGCGCGTGTCACCGGCCGCACGGTCCACGGTCCACTCCCCTCTTCCGATACCGGGCGTGTGAGAGCCCGGGAATGGCGGCTTTGTCGTGAATACCCCGGACCCCCTCGGGCGTGTGTCCCTCCCCCAGCTGCTCTATGTCGATCACCAGTTGCGCATCACGTGCTGCCCGATGCCGGGTCCGTCGATCATCCGGTTGGTGGGTGAGGTGGATGCGACGAACCAGGTGGCGCTGGCCGAGGCGTTGGGCCGGGCGCGGCGGATCGACGAATCGCTGGTGGTGGATGTGAGCGGGCTGGATTTCCTGGGGGTGGAGGGGGCGCGGTTGCTGGTGGTGTCGTGCCGGGCGGGGCGTACGCAGTTGGTGGGGACGCCGCCGCATGTGTTGCGGTTGTTGCGGGCGATGGGGTGGACGGGTGGTCAGGGGGCGTAGGGGTGGGTGGCGGTGACGGCGGTGAGCGGGAGGGGTCCGTAGAGGTGGGGGTAGCCGTTCTCGGTGCGGATGTCGAGGCCGGTGGGGTCGATGTCGAGGACGAGGAGGGGCTCGGTGACGGTGGTGTAGTAGGTGTCGTGGACGGTGCGGAGTTGGGTGTGGTCGTGGCTGAGGTGGATGAAGCCGATGTCGTCGAGGGTGTGGCCGAGGGTGGAGATGCGGTACTCCCCCGCTTGCTGGGCGTGTTGCCAGTCGGTCTGCAGGGCGAGGTGGTGGACGACGGTCATGGGGTCCATTCGGTTTCGAGCATGGCGTAGATGGTTTCGCTGGTCCATTCGCCCTTGACGATCTCATTGTCGACGAGGGTGGCTTCGTGGCGCATGCCGAGTTTTTCCAGGACGCGGGCTGAGGCTTTGTTGCGGGCGTCGAGGCGGCCGGTGATGCGGTGGAGGCCGAGTTGGGTGAAGCCGAGGTGGATCAGGGGGCGGGTGGCTTCGGGGGCGTAGCCGTGGCCGTGGTGGTCGGGGTGGAGGACGTAGCCGATCTCGCCTTGGCGGTGTTGTCTGCTGGTCCAGATGAGCAGGGCGTTGCCGATGAGTTGGCCGGTGGTGCGCAGGGTGATGGCGAGGTCGATGGCGTCGCCTTCGTCGTGGAGTGTGTGGCGGGTGATCTTTTTGTCGAGGAAGGTGCTGGTGGTTTGGCGGTCGCGGGGTTCCCAGTAGAGGTAGCGGGCGACGTCGGGGCGTGATTCGTAGGCGTGGAGGACATCGAGGTCGTCGGGGGTGAAGGGGCGCAGGTGGAGGCGGGGGGTGGTGAGGGGGTATTCGGGTGTGAGCACGGGGGCAGTGTAGGGAGGGGTTGGGGGGTGTTCAACGCGTTTTGTGGTGGGGTTCAGTGGGTGCCGGCGAGGTTGAGGACGATGACGCCGCCGATGATGAGGAGGATGCCGCTGATCTTGAGGGGGGTGAGGGTTTCGCCCATGAGGGTGGCGCCGATGAGGGCGATGGCGGCGGTGCCGGCGCCGGACCAGATGGCGTAGGCGGTGCCCATGTCGAGTTGGAGTTTGAGGGCGCGGGCGAGCAGGGCGAATGAGGTGATGTAGCCGGTGGCGACGGCGATGGTCCAGCCGATGTGGGTGAGGCCGTTGCTGAGTTTGAGTGCGGTGGTGGCGAGGACTTCGGTGGCGATGGCGAGGGCGAGCAGGATCCAGGCCATGGGGTTCCTTCGGGGTGTGGGCGTTGCGGTGTTCCGCTTGAAAAGGTAGTCGAATGCGTGTTCCACTGGTTGGGTGGGTTGGGATGCGCTGGCGCTTGTCGAGGCGGTCGATGAGCGGCCGCTGATCGAGCGGCGCGCGGTGGTGCGTGACGGTTTTTATGAGACGCAGGCCCGTACGGTGATCGAGCGGGTGCCGGGGAGTGCGGGGATCGTCGAGCGGTGGGCGGTTTCGCCTTATCGGGGTTGTGTGCATGCGTGTCTGGGGTGTGGGGCGCGGGCGGGTCATCGCAAGCTGGGGTTGGACGCGGGGGTTGATTTCGATTCGCGGGTCGTGGTCCGGGCGAATGTGGTGGAGCGGTTGCGGTCGGAGTTGGGGCGGTGGGAGGGCGAGCCGCTGGCGGTGGGGGTGGCGGGCGATGGTTATCAGCCTGCTGAGGAGAGGTATCGGTTGATGCCGGGGGTGGTGGCGGCGCTGGGGGCGGCGGGGGTGCCGTTCACGGTGTATACGCGTAGTGCGCTGGTGTTGCGGGATGCGGAGGTGCTGGCGCGGGCGGGTGCGCGGGTGGCGGTGTCGATCGCGTTCGTGGACGAGCGGATCAGGCGGGCGGTCGAGCCGGGTGCGGTGGGGGCGCAGGCGCGGTTGGAGCTGGTGTCGGCGCTGGTGGAGGCTGGGGTGGAGTGCCGGGTGCTGATGGCGCCGGTGTTGCCGTTGCTGAGTGATGCGGCTGATCAGTTGACGGCGACGGTGCGGCGGATCGCGGGTGCGGGGGCGGTGGCGGTGGAGCCGGTGGTGTTGCGGTTGCCGCCGGGGACGCGGCAGTGGTACATGCGGTGGTTGGCTGGGGCGCATCCGCATCTGGTGGAGCGTTATGAGGAGCTCTACGATCGGGCGGGGTTCCCCTCCCCCGGGTACGAGCAGCGCATCACGGGGCAGATTGCGCAGTTGTGCCGGGTTTATGGGATGCGGTGCGGTGCGCCGGAGCCGGTGGGTCGGGGGCCGTCGGCGGCCCAGTTGGCGCTGGTGTGAGGGGCGGGGCGGGGTCGGGCCGGGTTCAGGGGCGTTGGCGGAGGATCATGCCGGGCCACTCCCCTACGGTGAAGGGCTGGTCGCGGGTGAATCCGCAGCTTTCGTAGTAGGCGATGAGGCGTTCGTCGTCGCCGGCGTAGCAGTCGACGCGGACGAGTCCGAGGCCGCGGTCGCGGGCTTCTTGCAGGGCCCATTGCAGGAGGTGTCGTCCGATGGCTCGGCCGGCGTGGCGTTGGTCGATGACGAGGACCTGGACGTAGAGCTCGGGTTCGGTGGCGGGGGTGACGTAGGGCAGGGCGTCGCCGACGACGATGCAGCCGGCTGGTTGGCCGTCGATCTCGGCGATGCGCATGCCGCCGCCGGCGAGCCAGTCGGCGGCTTGCTGGGTGCGGCGGGGGTCGCCGGTGAAGGGCTGGGTGCCCCATTGGCCGGTGCGGTTCTGGCTGACGAGCCAGGTGATGGCGCTGTCGAACATGGTCAGGAGGACGGCGTCGTCGCCGGGGCGGCCTGGTCTGATCTTCACCGGTGACACTGTAAGGGGTGGTGGAGGGGTTGGGTGCTGACGGGTTCGCGGTGTGGTCCCTCTCCCCCGTCGTTCGTCGGCTCTGTGAAGGTGTCTCTACTCGGCGTTCGTGGTTGCGGTTTTCGGGAGTGCGAGCATCACGAGTGCGGTGATGAGGTAGAGCGCGGTGGAGGCGATCAGGACGATGCCGAGCGCGTGACTGTAGGCGGGCAGCGCCGGTGCTGTGGTGGCGGGGTCGGTGGCGGAGGTGAAGAAGACGGTGCCGAGGACGGCGATGCCGGCCGCGCCGCCGATCTGGTTGACGGTGGACAGGACCCCGCCCGCGGCGCCTGCGTTGCGTCCGGGGACGCCTGCCAGGACGACGTTGACGAGGATGGGCGCGGCGAGGCCGAGTCCGAGGCCGCCGGCGAGCAGTGCGAGGGCCAGGGGCCAGTAGCCGGGCTCGTTGCCGTCTTTGACGATGTACCACAGGGCGAGCTGGGATGCCGCGATGGTGAGGGAGCCGGTGATCAGGAGCGTTCTGCCTGCTTTGGTGGCGAGGGCGACGCCGAGGCCGGAGGTGATGATGGAGCCGAGTGCGTACGGGAGGATCACCAGGCCGGTCTGCCATGCGGTTCGGCCGGTTCCGTTCTGGAGGTAGAGCGACAGGGTGAGGAAGGACGGTCCGATGCCGCCGAAGAAGAGCATGGAGGCGCTCAGGCCGACTGTGAAGGCGCGGATTCTCAGCAGGGCCGGGTCGAGGACGGGTTCGTCGCCGCGTCGGGTGAGGCGGCGTTCGTGGGCGAGGAAGATCGTGAGCAGGAGGGTTCCGGCTGCGAGGAGGGCGTAGCCGGTCCAGTTCCATCCCCAGGTCTGGGTCTGGATGATCGGCAGGAGCAGGAGAAAGATGCCGGTGGCGGCGAGGAGTGCGCCGGGGAGGTCCAGTCGGGTGGTGGAGGCGGAGCGGGACTCCGGCAGGGTCTTGGCGCCGATGGCGAGGGCGAGGATGGAGACGGGCACGTTGATCCAGAAGATCGTGCGCCAGCCCAGTCCGAACAGGTCGGCGTCGACGAGCAGGCCGCCCAGCAGCGGTCCGGCGACCGAGGCGAGGCCCTGGGTTGCTCCGTAGGCGCCGAAGGCCTTGGCACGCTCGCCCGGGGGGAAGGTGGCCCGGATGATGCCGAACACCTGCGGGACCATGATTCCTGCGGTCAGTCCCTGCCCGGCTCGCATGCCGATGAGCGTGCCGGGGTCGGTGGCCAGGGCGCACAGTGCCGAGGTGGTCATGAAGCCGGTCAGTCCGATGGTGAACAGGCGTTTGCGACCGTGCTGGTCTCCGAGTCGTCCGCCGGTGATCAGGCCCGTGCCCAGGGCGAGGGTGTAGGCGGCGATCGTCCATTGGATCTGGGTGTGGTCGGCGGCCAGGTCCTGGGCGATGGCGGGGGCCGCGACGGTGACGATGGTCGCGTCGAGAAGGTCCATGAAGGATCCGAGGAGCACCACCAGCAGTGCCGCGGTCGCGCGGGTGCCGGTGTCGCGTGCGGGTGGCGCTTGGGTGGTGTGGGGGCTCGGTGCATCGGTCATGTCGGCCACCTTCGTCGGCATGGTTGCCATCGAGTGGCCGCTATGGGTGGGAGGATCGGGCCATCATGGCTGCCACTTCCGCGCGGGCGCTCAAGCTGCTGTCGATCTTCGGGATCGGTGCGACCCTGACGGCCGGTGAGCTCGCCGGCCGGGTCGGGGCGTCGGTGAGAACCGTGCGTCGCGACATCGAGACGTTGCGGGACCTGGGGTACGAGATCGAGGCCGTCCGCGGAGCGGGTGGAGGGTATCGGCTGGGTCGTGGCACCCGTTTGCCGCCGGTGGTCTTCGACGAGGATCAGGCGGTGGCCACGGCCGTCGCGCTGCAGACGGTGCCGGCGGTCCTGTCCGGGATCCGGGAGAACGCGGCCCGTGCGCTGGCCACGCTGCACCAGGCGATGCCGGTGCGCAGTCGCCTGCACGCCGAGGCGTTCACCGTTTCCTCGGCCCGTAACTACTGGGAGTTCCCCGCGCCGCCGATCGAGGCCGGGATCGTCGCGGCCGTCGGTGGTGCGATCAGCCGGCGGCATCTCGTGCGGGTGGACTACACCGGCGACGGCGAGCCGGTCACGCTCACGCTGGAACCGCACGAACTCGTGGTGTGGGCCGCGCGCTGGTATCTGGTGGCCTTCGACCCGGGCGCCGGCCGGTGGCGCGCGATGCGCGTGGACCGCTGCACGCCGCACCCGCCCACGCACGTCCCCTTCGACCGGCGTGACATCCCGCACGGTGATCCTGTCGTCTTCGTGATGACCGCGCACGACCGTGGAGACGCCGCGGCCGAATGGCCGTGCCGCGGCTCGGCCGTCCTGGCTCTGCCCGCCGCCACGGTCGCCCGGTTCGCCCCGGGCGGGTCAACGGTGGAGTACGACACCGAAGGCACGTGCCGGCTCACGCTCGGCGCCTGGTCATGGCCTGGGCTGGCGGGGCTGCTGCTGACGTTCGACGCCGACCTGGCGGAGGTCGAACCGGCCGAACTCCGGCAGGCCCTGCGCTGTCTGGGTGCCCGGATCGGCAGGGGGCTCGAATCCCCCGCGGCGCCGCGGCCGGGCGGTGGAGCCGGGTGACGGCCACCCGGAGATGGGGTGGTCGGTGTGGGGGGCTGCTGTTCTAACCTTGCCTTCACAACAGGCAATAGAGGGGTTTGCGTGAAGCCTGACGCCAACGGTTCGCTCGGTGTGTCCCTCGATGCGGTTCTTGAGCGCATCACCTTCGCCAGTGAGGAGACGGGGTACACGATCGCGCGGGTGGCCACCGAGCGGTCGGGGGCGGAGCTGCTGACGGTGGTGGGGCCGTTGCTGGGGGCGCAGGTCGGGGAGTCGTTGCGGTTGCGGGGGCGGTGGACGTCGCATCCGCGTTACGGCAAGCAGTTCGAGGTGTGGTCCTACACCACGGTGTTGCCGGCCACGGTTCAGGGCATCCGGCGTTATCTGGGGTCGGGGCTGATCAAGGGGATCGGGCCGAAGATGGCCGAGCGGATCGTCGATCATTTCGGTACGGGGACGCTGGAGGTGATCGAGCAGGAGCCGCAGCGGCTGGTGGAGGTTCCGGGGCTGGGTCCCAAGCGGACGAAGATGATCGCGGCGGCGTGGGAGGAGCAGAAGATCATCAAAGAGGTGATGATCTTCTTGCAGGGGGTCGGGGTGTCCACCTCGATCGCGGTGCGGATCTTCAAGCAGTACGGGGACTCGTCGATCTCGGTGGTGCGCGGGCAGCCGTACCGGCTGGCCGATGAGGTGTGGGGCATCGGGTTCAAGACGGCCGACACCATCGCTCAGGCCGTCGGGATCCCCCATGACAGTCCCGAGCGGGTCAAGGCGGGGTTGCGGTACACGTTGTCGCAGGCGGCCGACGACGGCCACTGCTATCTGCCGGCGCCGAACCTGGTGGCCGACGCGGTCAAGATCCTCGACGTGCCGGCCGAGCTGGCCACGCGGTGCATGGAGGAGCTGGCGGCCGAGGAGGGGGTGGTGCGTGAGCAGGTGCCCGCCGGGGACAACAGCGTGCCGGCGGTGTATCTGCCGCCCTTCCATCGGGCCGAGCTGTCGCTGGCCGGCGGGTTGTTGGCGTTGCTGAACAGCGGTCATGACCGGCTGCGGTCCTTCGCCGACGTCGACTGGGAGCGGGCCGAGGCGTGGCTGGCGGCCCAGACGGGCGCCGAGCTGGCGCCCGAGCAGCGTCAGGCGGTACGGCTGGCGCTGACGTGCAAGGTGGCGGTGCTGACGGGCGGGCCGGGTTGCGGCAAGAGTTTCACCGTGCGGTCGATCGTGACGCTGGCCAGGGCCAAGCGGGCCAGGGTGATCCTGGCCGCGCCGACCGGGCGGGCGGCCAAGAGGTTGTCGGAGCTGACCGGGCACGAGGCCACCACCGTCCACCGGTTGTTGCAGCTGAGGCCGGGCGGTGAGGCCACCTTCGACCGCGACAACCCGCTGGACGCCGACCTGGTGGTGGTGGACGAGGCCTCGATGCTGGATCTGCTGCTGGCCAACAAGCTGCTGAAGGCGGTGGCGCCGGGCACGCATCTGCTGCTGGTGGGCGACGTGGACCAGCTTCCCTCGGTGGGGGCCGGGGAGGTGCTGAAGGATCTGCTGGCCGCCGTGGACGTGCCGCGGGTGCGGTTGACGCAGATCTTCCGCCAGGCGCAGGAGTCGGGGGTGGTGACCAACGCCCATCGGGTCAACACCGGGCACCATCCGGTGCTGGCCGGCATGTCGGACTTCTTCCTGTTCCCGTGCGAGGAGCCGGAGGAGATCGCGGCGATGACGGTGGACGTCGTCGCGCGGCGCATCCCGGCCAGGTTCGGGCTGGACGCCCGGCGCGAGGTGCAGG
This sequence comes from Nonomuraea sp. NPDC005692, assembly GCF_040631115.1. Taxonomy (NCBI): domain Bacteria; kingdom Bacillati; phylum Actinomycetota; class Actinomycetes; order Streptosporangiales; family Streptosporangiaceae; genus Nonomuraea; species Nonomuraea sp. NPDC005692. The sequence goes on from NZ_JBEXYU010000014.1 coordinate 185,391, forward strand.
TGCTGGCGCCGATGCACCGCGGCGCGGCCGGGGCCGGGGCGCTCAACATCGCGCTGCAGGAGGCGCTGACCCCGGCCCGCGAGGGCATGCCCGAACGCCGTTACGGCGGGCGGGTGTTCCGGGTGGGCGACAAGGTGACCCAGTTGCGCAACAACTACGACAAGGGTGCGGCGGGGGTGTTCAACGGCACGGTGGGGATCGTCACCGGCATCCGTCCCGACGATCACAGCCTGACCGTGCGCACCGACGAGGACGAGGAGGTCGATTACGCCTTCGACGAGCTGGACGAGCTGGCCCACGCCTATGCCGTCTCCATCCACCGCAGTCAGGGCAGCGAGTATCCGGCGGTGGTGATCCCGCTGGCCACCAGCGCGTGGATGATGTTGCAGCGCAACCTGCTCTACACCGCGATCACCCGGGCCAAGAGGCTGGTGGTGATCGTGGGGTCGCGGCGGGCGCTGGCCCAGGCCGTACGGACCAAGGGCGCCGGACGGCGGCACACGAGCCTGACCCACCGCCTGGAGCGGCACTGAGCAACTCCTGGCAAGGGGTGTTGATCGTCGCGTTGACGCAGGTTGACCTGGGGTTGACAGCAATTAGTGATGCAAATGTGACCGAACTCTCCTAAATGCTTCTGCGTCATACATGCAGGAGCATTAAAGTCTTTGGGGTGGGTTTGCCGCCCTGGGGGAGAGGACAGTCTTGAACGTTGCGCCCGCATGGACGAAGTCTGCCGCCGGCCTCGCGCTGCTGGCGGTGGCGGCCCTGACGGCATCCTGCTCGAGCGGGAACGCCGCCTCGCGCGGGCCGGAAGCGCCCGAGGCCACCACGGTGGCCACCCCGCAGGCGCCCACCGTCACCATCAGCCCCGCCGAAGGCAGCGCCAAAGTCAGCCCCGACAAGAAGGTCGTGGTGACCTCCGCCGGCGGCGCGCTGGAGGAGGTGACCGTCGACGGCGGCGGCCACACGGTCGAGGGCAGGTTCAACGCCGACAAGACCAAATGGGTCTCCCGGACGCCGCTGAAGCCCTCCACCAACTACAACGTCTCGGCCAAGGCCGGCGCCACCGCCGCCACCAGCACCTTCACCACGGTCAAGCCCGAGCGGGAGCTGCAGGTCGCCGACGTCACCCCCAACGCCAAGGGCGAGACCCTCGGCGTCGGCGCCCCGATCATCGTCACCTTCAACCAGCCCGTCACCGGCAAGGCGGCGATCGAGCGCGCCCTGGAGGTGGAGGCCGAGAAGCCCGTCACCGGCGCCTGGCGGTGGATCAACGACACCACCGTCATCTACCGCACCGCCAAGTACTGGCCCGCCCACCAGAAGGTCACCTTCAACGCCCGCATCACCGGCGTCAAGGCCGGCAAGGGCCTGTACGGCGTGAAGGACTACTCCGCCAGCCTCAAGATCGGCGCCAAGGTCATCAGCAAGGTCAACACCAAGACCCACATGATGTACGTCTACAAGGACAACAAGCGCGTGCAGACCATGCGCATCAGCGCCGGCATGGCCACCACCCGCGAGTACACCACGACCTCCGGCGTGCACCTGACGATGGAACGCGGCAACCCGGTGCGCATGATCTCCCCCGGCCGCAAGAAGGGCGACCCCGGCTACTACGACGTGATGATCGACCACGCCGTGCGCATCTCCAACTCCGGCGAGTACGTCCACGCCAAGGACAACGTCTGGGCCCAGGGCGTGCGCAACGTCAGCCACGGCTGCATCAACTCCCGCCCCGACCAGGCCAAGTGGTTCTACGACAACTTCCAGCGCGGCGACGTCGTGGAGATCACCGGCACCAACCGGGAGCTGGAGTGGAACAACGGCTGGGGCTACTGGCAGCTGCCCTTCTCGCAGTGGAAGAAGGGCAGCGCCCTGCACGCCAAGTCCTGACCGCTCCCCCGCTCCCCCTTGCTCTGACGGAGCCGCTTCCAGCCGTTCACCGCCGCCGACAGGCGCGGCGGTGAGCGGCTTTTCGGCGTCCCGGCCCGCCGCCGTGAACCGTCCCGGACGGCCTTCCACCCTCGCCATCAGCGAAAACACCTCGACGTGTACGAAGGGTTGCCATACGATTACCCACCGTGGGCATTCGTCAGGAACCCTCGAAGGAGAACACGTTGAAGAAGATCCTTCTCGTCCCCGCGATCACCGCCGGGCTCGTCCTCGCCTCGGCCGGCGCCGCGTACGCCTCCCAGTACGTCGCCTACGAAGGCCGCGGCTTCACCGGCCGCTCGGTCGTCCTGGACGCCTGCGGCGTGTCCAACATCCCCTACCACGGCTCCTACAAGTGGTACGGCGACGGCCAGAGCGGCCGCATGTACAACCAGCCCAACGCCTCCGGCGTGATGCACTTCGAACTGGCCTCCAACCGCAACGCCGAGCAGCGCACCCCCGTCGGCTGGAAGAGCATCTTCATCGTGTGCTGACCCGCCGCCCTGGCCGGCCGTCCCCGGGCACAGGGGGCGGCCGGTTTCGGCATGCACGCGTACGGGCGGCGGCGAGAGGCACACTTGCCAGTACGACCAGCAGCGCGCGGGGGGCGAGATGGGCAAGAACGCGAACACCAGCGCGCGCCCGGCGAGCACCACGGCGACCAGCACCGCGGCCACCAGCGAGAGCACCACCAACGACAGCACCGCAGGCGCCAAGCCGATCAGCAGCAACATCAGCGCCGCGAGCGCCACGGCGACCAGCACCACGGTCACGGCGCTGGTGACGCTGCTGGTGGTGGCGGTGTTGTCAGGCTGCGCGCGGCCCTCCACACCCGGCGAAGGCGAGCGGTCGCCTTCCTCCAGCGGTCAGGCGTCCTCGCCGCCCGCCGCAGCGGCACTCCCACCGGGGAGGATACGGGATCAGGTCAGGGGCGGGGCGAGCAGCGGGTGTGCCGCCACGGCCCGCCGGCTCGCCTCCGGGCCCCACCAGCTCACCACCGCCGGCCTGACCCGCCGCTACCTGCTGGCCGTCCCCGACGGCCCCGGCCCCCACCCCGTGCTGCTCAACCTGCACGGCCTCGGCTCCAACGCCGCCGAACAGGCCGCCTACAGCCGCCTGCCCCAGATCGGCGCCCGCCGCGGCTACATCGTCATCACCCCCCAATCGGCGCCCGGACGGCTGGCCTGGACCCTGCCGCACACCGCCGGCCCCGACGACACCGCCTACCTGGCCGCCCTGCTCGACGAGGTCGAACGCCACCAGTGCGCCCACCCCGGACGCGAGTTCGCCGCCGGCCTGTCCTATGGCGCCGGCCTGGCCGCCTCGCTCGTCTGCGCCCTGGACGGACGCCTGAGCGGCGTGGCCGCCGTGGCCGGCATCCCCATCGCCCAGCCCTGCGCCCACCCCGCCCCCACCACGATCATCGCCTTCCACGGCACCGCCGACCGCCTGGTCCCCTACGACGGCGGCCACCCCGAGCCCGGCGGCGAACTGCAACACCTGGCCGCGCTCATCGTGCTGCCGCCGGTCGAGCAGACCATGAACGCCTGGGCCGCCGCCCAGCGCTGCTCCTCCCCCGCCACCAGCCATCCCCTGCGCCGCGTCCGCCTCCGCCTGTGGACGTCCTGCCCGCGGGGAGCCACGCTGGGCCTGTACACGGTGGACGGCGGCGGCCACACCTGGCCCGGCCCCATCGAGCTGCCCGGGCTCGGCGACACCGCCCGCGACCTGGACGCCAGCCGGCTCATCCTCGACACCTTCGACCGCGCCCCCACCCGCTGACCGGCCCCGGCAGCCGTAGGGACGGGGCCGGGCGCGCGATCCGGGAAGGGCGACGGACGGGAAGGGCGGTGGCCCGGTGCGGGGTCACGGGTTGTGGAAGCCGACTTCGGGGTTGCCCGGGGTGGGGCCGTCGAGCAGGGCTTGTCTGCGGTTCTTGAGGTGCTGGTCGAAGAAGGCGCCGACGTAGGCGCGGGTGAGCGCCAGGGCGCGTTCGGGGGCGATGGTGCCGGGAGCCGGCGGGCCGAGCTTGCTCTGCGGGACGGCCAGGTCGGTGAAGCTGTTGTGCCGGGCCTGGGCGACGGTGAGCCAGCGCTTCCAGCCGCGCAGCGTCGGCCAGGCGCTGTCCCAGGTGTCGTCCTTGCCGGGGCTGTGGTCACTTTGGCTGCCCATCAGCAGGAAGGGGCGATCGCCCAGGCCGGCGGCGGGCAGGGTCGCGCTGATGGTGCCGTCGAGGTTGACCCCGGCCCTGATCCGTGTGTCGGCGGCCATGGTGGCGGAGGCGGCCTCGCCGCCGATGGAGTGGCCGGCCATGCCGACGCGCCTGGAGTTGATCAGGCCGGCGCGTTTCCAGGCCGGGTGGCGGCCGGTCAGCCGGTCCAGGACGAAGGAGACGTCCTTGGCGCGGTTCCTGGCGATGGCGGCCTTGCCACCCTCGGGGGGTTTGGGCTGGTCGCACAGGGGGGCGCAGGTGAGCAGGCCGACGCCGGGGAAGACGGTTCCCGACGATTCGTAGGCGTGGTCGAGCGAGGCGACGACGTAACCGCGGCTGGCCAGGTCCTCGGCCAGGGAGGTGAGGCTGGCCCGCGGCAGGCCGAGGCCGGGTGAGAGCACCACCAGCGGATGGCGGCCCTTCTTGGCGGGCGGGCCGGCGTGGGCGTGGGTGCGGATGTCGCTGACGATCTCAGCGGGCAGGTCGGTGCCGGGGGCCTTGCGCCGCAGCAGGGACGCGGCCTCCTCCAGGGCCATGAAGGGGGCCGGGGCGCCGGTGGCCGAACGAGCGGGATAGTACATCGAGACCATCAGCCGGCGCGGGCCCGATCGCGGGACCCAAGGGTCCTTACGGCTCCTGTCGACCAGGTACAACACGTCGCGGCCGACCGGATCGGGGCCGGTGGGGCGCGGCAGCTCCAGCCGGGGAACGTCCGGGGACACGGTGACCGCGGCGGCCGCGACGGCAGGGTCGGTGGAGGCGGCGGCAAGGCCGGAGGGCGTGGCCGAGGCGGTCGGCGTGGCGCAGGCCGTGACGGCGAGGGCTAGGCAGGCCGTCAGCGGGACGGCCGGCAGGCGCCGCAGCAACAGGGAGTTCAGCAGCAGGGAGTTCATCGGATTCCTTTCGGGAGCGGTCAGACGTCGCGGCGGTGCACGACGAGCACGGCCAGGACGGCGGCGGCCAGCGGCCAGGCCGCGAACACGGCCCAGGAGCCGGCCACCGTGGGCAGAGCCGGATCGTCACGGAGCTGGGGCAGCCCCAGGCAGGTGCGCCAGACGTAGAAGGGCACCAGGGCGTAGAGGTCGTTGAGCCACTGGTGGACGGACGGCCGGAAGAAGGTCGGCACGATGACCAGCACCGCGCAGACCGACACCACGGCCGCCGCGGTGTGCCGCAGCAGCGCGCCGACTCCCATGCCGACCAGCCCTGACACCGGAGCCAGGAGCGCGTTGGCGGCCAGCACGCGCAGCACGCCGGGATCGCCGGGCCGGACGGCGACGCCGCGGCCCGCCAGGACCGCCTGGCTGACGCCGAAGGTGGCGGCCGAGACGAGCACGCCGGTGGCGAGCATGACGCCGCCGACGACGGTGAGCTTGGCGGCCACGACGCGGTGCCGGGCCGGGACGGCGGTCAGGGTGGTGCGGATGAGGCCGGTGGCGTACTCGCCGACGATCGTCAGCGCGCCCAGGCCACCCGCCCCGATCATGAGCATGGTGGCCGACAGGCCGCTGAACGCCTCGTTCAACGGGCTGAACGTGGCCTTCTGCATCGGCGGGAAGCTCGGCCAGTCGTGGAAGGCCTTCAGGCTGCTCTGGGCGGCGAAGGCGACGACGGCCAGCGTGCCGAGGCCGAGCAGCCAGCAGGTGGAGCGCAGCGACCAGAGTTTGATCCACTCGGCGGCCAGCAGGTCACGGAAGCGGGCGGGCGTCATCGCCGCTCACCTGCCAGGGCGGCAGGGTGGTCGGCGCGGTAGTCGGCGCGATCGGCGGTCAGCTCCATGAACGCCTGCTCCAGCGAGGCCGCGCGCGGGGCGAGTTCCCGCAGCTCGATGCGCCGCCGGAAGGCGAGCTCGCCGATGCGGGCGGCGCTCAGGCCGGTGACGGTCAGGGCGCCGTCGTCGTCCTGACGTACGCGGGCGCCTGCCTGGGCCAGCACGGCGGCCAGTTCGGCGGGGTCGCAGCAGCGCACGGTCACCGAGGCGCCCGTGCCGCGGGCGGCGAACTCGGCCACGCTCTCGTCGGCGATCAACTCGCCCCGGCCGATGACGACGAGCCGGTCGGCGGTGTGCTCCATCTCGCTCATCAGGTGGCTGGAGACCAGCACGGTGCGCCCTTCGGCGGCCAGACGGCGGAACAGGCCGCGCACCCAGCGCACGCCCTCGGGGTCCAGGCCGTTGACCGGCTCGTCGAACAGCAGCACCGGCGGGTCGCCCAGCAGGGCGGTGGCGATGCCGAGCCGCTGACGCATCCCCAGGGAGAATCCGCCCACCCGGCGACGGGCCACGCCCTCCAGCCCCACCTCCCGCAGCACCTCGCCCACCCGGCGGCGTGGCAGGCCGTTGGCGCGGGCCAGCGCCGACAGGTGCGCCGCCGCGGTGCGCCCGCCGTGCACGTCGCCGGCGTCCAGCAGCGCGCCGGCGTGCCGCAGGCCGGTGCGGTGACGGGCGAACGGGCGGCCGCCGATGGTGGCGGTGCCGCTGGTGGGCCTGTTCAGCCCGAGGATCATCCGCATCGTGGTGCTCTTGCCGGCGCCGTTCGGGCCGAGGAACCCGGTGACGCAGCCCGGCCGCACGGTGAAGGTCAGCGCGTTGACGGCCGTCACCCCGCCGTAACGCTTGGTCAGTTGGTCGACTTCGATCACCCGGCCAACGTTGTCGCAGGCCGGGCAGGCGTGACATCTGGCCGCGGGCCGGTTTCCGTGCCGGCGGGGTGGCCCGCGGGCATAGGCCGGCAGGCCGATGCCCGCGGCGCGGACCGGTGACTACGATCGACCGGGTGCGCGAACCAACGCCCAGGCCACCCTTGACGCAGCGGCTGCCGCACGGCGTGCGGACGGCGCTGTCGTGGTGCGCCGTGGTGGCCTGTCTGCCGCTGCTGTACGTCGTGACGCTGGCCGACGGCGAGAGCCCGCTGCCGGTGGAGGCGGCGCACATCGGGTTCGCCGCCGCGATGGCGGTCCCTGTGGTGTGGGCCCGGCGGCGGCCGTGCGCGGTGCTGGCGGTGCTGCTGGCCGAACTGGTGGTGGCGGTGGCGTGGGCGCAGCCCGCCGAGCGGCTCTGGCCGCTGCTGCCGGCGGCCGATCTGCTGGTCTGTCTCCTCACGGCCACCCGTACGCGCCGGACCGGCCTGGCCGCGGCGGCCGGCACGCTGATCGTTCAGCAGGCGGTCTGGCACGGGGCCCTGCTGACCCAGGGGTTGCGCGTCGTCGCGCCGGGCTTCCTCGCGCTGTCGCTCCTGCTCGGCCTGGGCGTCGTGGTCGCCTGGACGGCCGGCACGACGCTACGGCAACGACGCGAGTACGGCCAGGCGCTGCGTGCCCAGGCCGAGCTCCAGGCTGTCACGGCCGACCGGCTGCGCATCGCGCGCGAGCTGCACGACATGGTCGCCCACAGCATCGGCGTCATCGCCATCCAGGCCGGCGCGGGCGCCCGGGTGATCGACAGCCGGCCCGAGCAGGCGCGCCAGGCGCTCGGCGCGATCGAGACCGCCAGCCGGCAGACCCTGCAAGGACTGCGGCACATGCTCGGCGCACTCCGCGAGCCCCCCGCCGCCGCAGAGCCGGACGCAGAGCCGGACGCGGGGCCGCCCGCGGAGCTGGCAGACCTCGACCGGCTCGCCGAGACGACCACGGCCGCCGGCCTCCACGTGGACGTGCGCCGCCGGGGCAGGCCACGCGAGCTGCCCGCGGCCGTCGACCGGTGCGCCTTCCGCATCGTCCAGGAGTCGCTGACCAACGTCGTCCGCCACTCAGGGGCCCGCCACTGCCGGGTCGTCCTCGACTACGCGCCCGGTCAACTGCGCATCGACATCACCGACGACGGACCCGGCACCGCCACCACCGCCGCCGCCGTCCCTTCGCCCGGCAGCGGGTACGGGATCGCCGGCATGCGGGAGAGGGCCGCCCTGCTCGACGGCCGCCTCAGCGCCGGGCCGCGCCCGCAGGGCGGCTTCCGCGTCACCGCCGCCCTCCCGCTGCCACCTCCCGCCCCGGCGCGGGAGCGCGGCCGGAGCACACACGTGGAGGCACGGTGACCATCCGCGTCCTGCTCGCCGACGACCAGCCGCTGATCCGCGCCGGTCTGCGCATGGTCATCGACGGCACCGCCGGCGTCGTCGTCGCCGGGGAGGCCGGGACGGGAGCCCAAGCCGTCCAGCTCACCCGGCAGCTCCGCCCCGACGTCGTCGTGATGGACATCCGCATGCCCGGCATGGACGGCATCGAGGCCACCCAGACCATCACCGCCGAATCCCCCGACACCCGCGTGATCATGCTCACCACGTTCGACGACGACGGCAACGTCCACGCCGCGCTGCGGGCCGGAGCCAGCGGCTTCCTGGTCAAGGACATGGCGCTGGAGGACATCCTGTCCGCCGTCCACGTGGTCGCGGCCGGCGATGCGCTGATCGCCCCCAGCGTCACCCGCCGCCTCATCGCCGAGTTCGCCGGCCGCCCCGAACCCCGCCCGCTGCCGCGCGAGCCGCTGGGCGTCACCGCGCGGGAACGCGAGGTGCTGACCCTGGCCGGGCGCGGCCTGTCCAACGCCGAGATCGCCGCCCGGCTGCACATCAGCCCCGGCACCGCCAAGGCCCACATCGCCAGCCTGCTCACCAAACTCGGCGCCCGCGACCGGGTCCAGCTCGTCATCGCCGCCTACGACGCCGGCCTGGTCTCCCCGCACCACCACGATCGATGACGGCCCGGCCACCCGGACAGCCGCGGCGAGCCGGCAGGTACGCACCTGGCGCCCGCCCGACGCCGCTAGTCTTGTCGCCCATGAGTCAGGTGGGACAGGTGACGGCCCGCGCGCTGCTGCGCAGGCTGGCCGTCGAGCAGGCCGAGTGCAGGGTGCCGTCGCTGACGGCGGCGATCGTCCGCGACGGGCGGACGGTGTGGTTCGGCGGCCGCGGCCGCGTCGGCGACGGCCCGCCGACCCCGGCCACCCAGTACCGGCTGGGATCGATCACCAAGTCGATCGTCGCCGTGGCCGTCATGCGGCTGCGCGACGAGGGCCGGATCGCGCTGACCGACCCGCTGGAGCGCCACCTGCCCGGCACCGCCGCCGGGCAGGCCACCATCGCCCAGCTGCTGGCCCACACCTCCGGCCTGACCGCCGAACCGCCGACCGACTGGTGGGAGCGCACCCCCGGCCTCGAGCTGCCCGACCTGCTCAAGCGGGTGGGCCCCGACCAGGTCAGACACCGGCCCGGCCGGCTCTTCCACTACTCCAACGTCGGGTTCGCGCTGCTGGGCGAGCTGGTGGCCCGGCTGCGCGGCACCGGCTGGCAGCAGGCCGTGCGGCAGGAGGTGCTGGCGCCGCTGGAGATGAACGCCACCACCGCCCGTCCCCGCGCCCCGCACGCCACCGGCTACGCCGTCCACCCGTGGGCCGACATGGTGCTCACCGAGCCCGAGCACGACGCCGTGGCCATGGGGCCGGCCGGGCAGCTGTGGTCCACCCCGCACGACCTGGCCCGCTGGGCCGCCTTCGTCGGCGGCGACACCGGCGGCGTGTTGTCGGCCGACACCCTGGCCGAGATGCGGGAGCCGGCCGGCGTCGTCGACGGCGACTCCTGGACCGCCGGCTACGGGCTCGGCCTGCAACTGGCCCGCGTCGGCGGGCGCCGGCTGGCCGGGCACACCGGGTCCATGCCCGGCTTTCTTGCCACCGTGTGGGCCGACCCGGCCGAACGCGTGGGCGTGCTGTTCATGGCCAACACCACCAGCGGCATGACCGGCAGCCTGCTCACCGATCTGCTCGACATCCTCGACGAGCACGAGCCGCGCCTGCCCGAGGAATGGCAGCCCGCCCCCGCCGACCCCGACCTGCTGGCGCTGACCGGGCTGTGGCACTGGGGGCCCAAGCCGTACGCGCTGCGGCTGCTGCCCGACCGCGGGCTGTCGCTGGCGCCCGTCGACGGCAGCGGGCGCGCCTCCCGGTTCGTGGCCCAGGACGACGGCACTTGGCTCGGGCTGGACGGCTACTACGCCGGCGAGACGCTGCGCGTGGCCGCCGACCACCTCGACCTCAACACGTTCGTCTTCACCCGCGAGCCCTACGACCCGGCCGCGCCGGTGCCGGGCGGGGTGAGCGGCTGGCACGCCTGACCCGTCCGCCCGCCGCACGCGGACCGGCCCGCACCCTGAAGCGTCAGCCCGGCGGGCCGGCCAGGGCCTTGGCCAGGGTGGCGGCCGGGCCGGGCGGCAGCGCGCCGTGCACCAGCTCCACCCGGTGCACCAGGCGCGGCGCCACCAGCGGCACCCCCCGGCCGGCCGAGGCCGGCAGCAGCGTCAGCCCGTGCCCGGCGGCCACCAGGTTGAGCACGGTGTGCACGTCGTCGCCCTGGTAGACCAGCGCCGCGGCGAACCCGTCGCCGGCCAGGTCACGCAGGCGCGGCAACGGGCACAGCGGCGTCTGCAACCAGCGGGCGTCGACGAGGTCGGCCAGCCGCAACGCCCGGCGCCCCGCCAGCGGATGCCCCGGCGGCAACGCCACCACCAGGTCCTCCTCGCTGACGCCCACCGTGGTCATCGGGCCCGACTCCGGCAGGCGCAGCGGGTCGCTGGGCGCGGCGATGCCGTCGGCCAGGCCCAGATCGGCCTCACCCTCGGCCAGCAGCTCGGCCAGCCGCTCCCGGTCACAGGTGCGCACCTCCACCCGCAGCCGCGGCTGGGCGGCGCGCGCCCCGGCCAGCCGTCCGGCCAGCACGGCGTTGACCGCCAGCGGGGTGGCGGCCAGCCGCAGCCGGTGGGCCGGCTGGGCCGCCGCGCGCAACACGTCGGCGCGCGCCGACCGCAGGCGCAGCAGCAGCGGCCCCGCGTGTTCCAGCAGCCGCTCACCGGCCGGGGTCGGCTCCACCGGGCGGCGGCCGAGCAGCGGCAGCCCCAGATCGGCCTCAAGCGCCGCGACCTGCTGGGAGATCGCCGACTGGGTGTAGCCGAGCTCGTGGGCGGCGGCCGAGAAGGAGCGCAGGCGGGCCACCGTCACGAACGTGCGCAACAGATTCGGGTCCATCAGTAATGCTTATAGCAGGTGCAGACATCATCGTTGGCGCTTAAGCGCGGGTGGAGGTCACGATGGGAGGCATGAGAATCGCCCTGGTCGCAGACCGTTCACCCGGCGTCCGGTCCCACGCTCGCGTCCCTCGCCTGATCGAGGCGCTGCGCGAACGTGACGGCATCGCCCTGGACCCCTACTGGATCCCCACCACCGAGGCCGACGACCTCGACGGCTTCGACGGCATCTGGATCATGCCCGGCAGCCCGTACGCCAGCGAGGCCGGCGCGGTCAACGCCGCCCGCACCGCCCGCGAGCGGCGCATCCCGTTCCTGGGCACCTGCGGCGGCTTCCAGCACATGCTGCTGGAGTACGGCCGCAACGTGTGCGGGCTGGACGTCGACCACGCCGAGAACACCCCCGGCGCCCAGGCGTTCCTGCTGGAGCCGCTGTCGTGCTCGCTGGCCGGGCACGAGGGGCTGGTGCGGCTGGCCCCCGGCTCGCGGATCGAGCAGATCATGGGAACCACGTCCATCGTCGAGGCCTACAGCTGCTCCTACGGCCTCAACGACGCCTACCGCGGGACGCTGGCCGAGCACGGGCTCGTCTTCTCCGGCCATGCCGAGGACGGCATGGTGCGGGTGGCCGAGCTGCCCGGCCACCCGTTCTTCGTCGGCACGCTGTTCCAGCCGGAGCTGGCCGGCGACGGACGGCGTCCGCACCCGCTGATCGCCGCGTTCGCCGCCGCCGTGCAGCGCCACGCCCAGCCCGCCGCCGCGGCCCGCTGAAACGTCAGCCCGTACGGCGGGCCGGTGCTGAAGGTCAGCGTGTCCGGGCCGGCGCTGAAAGCCGGCGCATGCGGCGGGCCAGCAGCGCCAGGAGGGCGGCCGTCACCAGGCCGAGCACGGTGAGCGAGACCCGGTCGGCGGCCGTCTCGCCGTTGGCCAGCACTCCGAAGGCGGTGTGCCCGATCAGCGCACCGCCCGCCAGCGCCAGGCTGTGCCGGTCACGCCAGCCCTCGTGCGCCGCCCAGCGCCGTACCAGCAGCGCGGCCACCACAGCCAGCAGCGCCGCGGCCGCCATCGGCGCCGCCACCCAGCCGCCCTGGGTGAAGGCCGGATGCCGGGCCCCGCCGAAGGGGAACAGCAGCGCCAGATACCCGAACGCGACGACCCCGGCCCTCACCGCCACCAGCGCCGGAGCGGGCACGCCCGCTGATCCCCCGGCCGCCCGCGGGGCCTCGGCCGACGACGGCGGGACGACGCGCAACGCCAGGACGGCCAGCGCCGCCACCGCCAGCAGCAACCCCGCCTGCACCGGCCACGGCGCCAGGTAGCCGGGGTCCATGAAGGTGGCCGTCCAGCGCAGCAGCAGAGCGCCCAGCACGAACACCACACCCGCCGCCACCAGCCCGGCCCGCCCCAGGTAGGGGCGGTGGCGCAGCGCCGGGAACAGCAGGTCGGCCAGCAGGATCGGCAGCGCCACGCTGAACACCGCGTGGTAGGGGATGTTCAGCTCGGTGTAGGCGCTGTTGAGGCCCAGGACGCGCGGCGCCCATCCCGCCGCGCCGTACAGGGTGGGGCTGGTCAGCGCCTGCAGCGCCAGCCCCTCCTCCACGATCCCGTACGCCGCCCCCAGCAGCAGCACCGACCCCCACCCGCGACCGGCACGACGTACCAGCTCGCGGATCAGGACGGTGCCCGCGCCGTAGATCGGCGTCCACACCAGCAGCAGCCACGCCTGGCGCAGCGGCGGATTGCCCAGCGTGAGCTCGGCGACGACCGGGGTGAGCCCGGCCAGTACGAGCGCGGCCCACCGGCCGCGTGCCTGAAGGGAGACCATGACCCCACGCTCCCGTCCCGCGCGAGGGCGGCGCTGCTGCCTTGCGGCCGGTCCGTGGCCACCGCGGTCGTGCACCGGTGACGACTTTGGTTGCCACGGCCGGTGACCATGGTTGCCGCCCGGCGCGGCGGCCGCGGGCTACGATCGGCCATGGTGTTCGGGGCGAGCGGCCCGCAGACGGGCGAGGAGAGTCAGGCCGCCCATGCCGGGCGGACCCGGTGGACCTGGTGGGCCGGCACCCCTGGCGACGATCAGGACGACGGGCGAGCCGGCGGGCGGTCGCGGCGGGAGAGGGCCGCGGTCGCGGGCGGGGTCGTGCTCGCCCTGGCCGGCGGCGTCTCGGTGGTGTGGGGAGACCTCGTCCCCGGCACGCCTGGCTGGTACCTGTGGGCCGACGTGATCGGCGGCGCGGCGGCGTGCGCGGCGCTGTGGTGGTGTCGCCGCCGTCCGGTGGCCGCCGGGCTGGTCGCCGTCGCGCTGGCGATCCCGGCCGCCGCCGCGTCGGTCGCGGCCGGGATCGCCACGCTTCTCGTCGCGCTCCACCGGCGTCCGCCCGCGGCCGTCGCCGTCGGCGCGGCGTGGGTGGCCGCCTCGCTGACCAGGTTCGCCCTGCGGCCGCCGGGGCTGGCGCCGTACCCGGTGTGGGCGCTGGTCGCGGTGCTGTTCGGCGGGGCGGTCACCGGCTGGGGCATCCTGGCCAGGACCCGCCGGCAACTGCTCGCCTCGCTGGCCGAACGCGCCCGCCGCGCCGAGGCCGACCAGCGGCAACGCGCCCAGGAGGCACGCCGCGCCGAACGCCTGGACATCGCCCGCGAGATGCACGACGTGCTGGCCCACCGGCTGTCGCTGCTGGCCGTGCACGCCGGCGCGCTCCGCTTCAACGCCGCCGCCACGCCGGCCGAGGTCGCCGAGGCGGCCGAGGTCATCCGCGCCAGCGCCCACCAGGCCCTGCAGGAGCTGCGCGGCGTCATCGGCGTGCTGCGCCGGCACCCCGGCGACCAGCCCGCCTGCGCCCTGCCGCCGTCCGCCGAGCAGCCGCCGGCCGGGCTGGAACCGCTGGTGGCGGAGTCGCGGCGAGCCGGGATGAGCGTCGACCTGCGCGAACACGGCATACGCTTCGCCGACCTGCCCGAGCCGACCCGGCGCACCGCCTACCGCGTCGTCCAGGAGGGCCTGACCAACGCCCGCAAGCACGCCCCCGGCCGGCCCGTCACCGTCGAGGTGCGCGGCACGGCCGGCCAGGAGCTGACCGTCGAGGTGCACAACCCGCCGCCCGCCGGGCCGCGGGCGGAGCTGGCCGCCACCGGCGCCGGAGCGGGGCTGGCCGGCCTGGAGGAACGCGTCACCCTGGCGGGCGGCCGGCTGGACCGCGGACCGGCCGGCGACGGCGGGTTCCGGCTGGCCGCACGGCTACCATGGCCCCGTGGAGGAGTCGCGGAGTGAGCCCGGCCCGATCCGGGTGCTGATCGTCGACGACGACGCGCTCGTCCGCACCGGGCTGACCCTGATGCTCAAAGGCGCACCCGACCTGCGCGTGGTCGGGGCCGTGGCCGACGGCGGGCAGGTCCAGGCCGCGGTCGGCGAGCACTCCCCCGACGTGGTGCTGATGGACATCCGCATGGCCGGCCTCGACGGCATCGAGGCCACCCGGCGGCTGCGCGCCCGCACCGGCGCCCCGCAGGTCATCATCCTGACCACCTTCGACGCCGACGAGCACGTCTTCCGGGCGCTGCGTGCCGGAGCCGGCGGGTTCCTGCTCAAGGACACCCCGCCCGAGGGCATCGTCGAGGCCGTCAGGCGGGTGGCGGCCGGCGAGCCCAGCCTGTCGCCCAGCGTCACCCGCCGCCTGATCGCCCACCTGATGCCCGAGGAGGACGACCGGCGGCGCGCCGAGGCCCGCCGCGTGTTGTCGGCCCTCAGCGAGCGGGAGCGCGAGGTGGCGCTCGCTGTCGGGCAGGGCAAGCCCAACGCGGTCATCGCCGGTGAGCTGCACATGAGCGTGGGCACCGTCAAGGGCTACATCTCCCGCATCCTGACCAAGGCCGGCCTGGACAACCGGGTGCAGCTGGCCCTGGCCGTCCACGACGCCACCTAGCGGGCCGGCGACTCCAGCAGCCGCGCCAGCCTGCGCAGCGAATGCCGGGCCAGGGCCGTCACGACCGGGCGCGCCGCCGGCCACAACGCCCGGCCCGCCGCGCCCAGCGGCAGCAGCAGCTCCTCGGCCCAGATCACCCGGCTGCCGCCCCGCCACGGCCGCACCCGGATCGCGCCCCGCCCGCGCACCAGCCGCCCGGTGTGCTCCATCAGCACGTACGACGGCGGCTCGAAGGCCACGATCGTCATCGTGTCCAGGAACCCCACCGGCCGCACCCCGGTGTAGGCCTCCACCCGGCGCTCGCCCACCTGCCGCGCCGACGTCATGAACATCCATTCGCGGTGCCGCGGCCAGTCGGTGATCAGCGCGAACACCTCTTCCGGCCGCGCGGCCACCTCCACCGCCGCACCCGCGTACACCGCTCTCATCCCTGGCCTCCTCCTTTTTCAGGACATGAGATACGTGCTCATGATCCGGCCGGACGAACCCGGCACGGGCTGGCGGCGGGCATGAAAAGGTCCCGCCGCCGGGCTGAGGACTGGGGAAGTCAGACCCGGCGGCGGGACCGGCATCGGGATCACGACCCCGGCGAGGAGCTCCCGCCGTGGCCGGCCGGGCCGTACGCGGTGAGGTACGGCCTTACCCGGCCGGCCGGGCGGTACGCGGTTGCGCTGCGGATCACGGCCGGCCCCGCGTCATGGGGGTGACCGTCGGGGTGACCGTGATGACCGCAGCGGCCCGCGGCCCTGACCGGGGACGTGCCCGTGCCCGTCGCGGCCCGAGCCGCGACGCCGCCGCCGGCGAGCGTGGCCGTCGGCACCTCGACGACGGCCCCCGGCTCGCTGACGGCTGTGCCTGTCATGCGCTCCTCCTCCCTGCCCGAGCGGGCGACTCTGCACCGTGACTACCCCATGTCACTCTCCGTGAAGCTCGATGGCCGGGTAAAATCCCCGGTCAGCAGCCCAACGGTAGGGCTGCGATCACGGTGGGTGAGGGAAACGGCGGTGCGGAAGGTGCGTCCGCCGGAACTGTCGGTGCCTGGTGGCACACTCGGCGGGCATGAGCGACGACGTGCGGCTGCGGCCCGTCCTGGAGTCCGATCTGGAGGTGTTCCTGGAGCAGGAGCACGACGAGGAAGCCGTCCGGCGGTCCAGGTTCGCCCCTCGCGAGCGGGGAGCCTTCATGACCCACTGGGCCACCCGGGTGCTCGGCGATCCCACCGTTCTGGTGCGGGCGGTCACGGTCGGGGGTGCGGTGGCCGGGAACGTCGTGTCCTGGTGGGAGGGCGAGCGGCGTTTCGTCGGCTACTGGCTGGGCCGCCCCTTCTGGGGGCGTGGTGTCGGCACCGCGGCGCTGGGGCTGTTCCTGGCGGAGGAGAAGACCAGGCCCCTGTACGCCGACCCGTTCGCGGGCAACGCCGGCTCGGTGCGGCTGCTGGAACGCCACGGGTTCCGGCACGCCGGCACGGTCCGGCACGGCGAGGACGAGCATCTGCTGCTGGTGCTGGGCGACGACCTGTCCGCCTGACCGGTCAGGCGGCGGGGAGCACCGGGCCGTTCGGCGGTGCCGGGGTCAGCCGCGGCCGCCCGTGAAGGGGGGCTCGCCGTCCTTCAGTGCGCGGAAGCGCAGCGCCGACCACATCTCGTCCACCGCGACCTGGCCGTTGGGACGCAGCCCGTACTCGCCGACGATGGGCCACAGCGTGTCACGGTTGATGTCGGACTTGTTGCCCTTGGGGTAGGCCACCCAGACCACGGGCGGCGCGGTGACCTCGTCGCGGTGCTCGTCCAGGATCCGGCGGGCCGCGGCGGCGTCGGAGGCGAAGATCAGCGCGACGTCCGCCTCCTTGACGGATCCGGCCTCGCGCGCGCCCTCGGGCAGCGGCCCCAGGAGCGGCCGACGGGCGGGGTCGGAGACCCACACGGTGGTCGTCGGCTTGATGAGCAGCTTGTCGGCGACGGTCTTGGTGGCCATGTCATGCCCTCGTGTAGATCAGGTTCAGCACGCCGGTGCTGAAGGTGGTGGAGGTGGTCAGGGTGAGCGGGATCTGCTCCCGCACGTCGTCGAACAGCCGCTTGCCCGAGCCGACGACGATCGGGTGGACCAGCAGGTTGAGCTCGTCGAGCAGGCCCTCGCGCAGCAGCGAGACGACCAGGGTGCCGCTGCCGACGACGGAGATGTTCCCGCCGGGGCGCTCGCGCAACGCGGCCAGCTCGGCCAGGCTCACGACCTCGGTGTTCTGCCAGGACGGCGAGGTCAGCGTGGTGGAGACGACGTACTTGGCCGAGGAGTTCATCGCCTCGGCCAGCGGCTCCTTCTCGGGGTCCTGGTGCGGCCAGTATCCGGCGAACTCCTCGTAGGTGTGCCGGCCCAGCAGCATGGCGTCGGCGGCCTGCATCTGCGCGCCGACCGACTGGCCCATCTCGTCGTTGAAGTACGGGAAGTGCCAGGTGTCGGGGGCCTCGACGACGCCGTCGAGGGAGATGAACAGGCCCGCGGTGATCTTTCTCATGGTTGTCGCTCCTTGAGTTCCTGAGGTGCCTCAAGCGTCCCACCGACAAATGAAGTTGTCAAGACGACTTTGATTGTCCAAGGTGCGCGTTCCTGCGCCTCACGGCTCGGTGATGGGTGCGCGGGCCTTTGGGCCGGTTGCTCGAAAGAGGCGACCTTGGCAGCGCATCCCGCTCCGGCAACGGACGGCGGTTCGGTCGCGGAAGATGCCTGTCAGCCGTGGCCACCTCCCACGGATGGCCCCTGAGAGCCGCCTCGCCATGCCGCCACCGCCATGGATGGGGTGCCCGTGGAGCCTGTGATGACGGCTCTTCGGGCGGCGAACAGGTGTCCCGGGCCGCGAGGAACGGCCCTGGGGTCGGCCGCGCGGAACCGATTCCGGCCTGGGGGCGAAGGGCTGCTACGGGCGCGGCGCGGTCTGCGCGGCTGAGGGCTTGTGGGAGGTGGTGGCGGACAGGAGGGTCAGGGCGGCCTGGCGGGCGTGGTCGGCGGCGGCCGCGCTGTCGTGGTGGGCCGCGACGACGGTCGCGCCCTCGACCAGCATCAGCAACTGCCGCCCCAGCAGCCCGGGATCGGCCGCCCCGGCGCGTTCGGCGATGCCGGTCAGCAGCTCGAGATAGCGGTCCAGGTGGCGGGCGGTGATGGCCCGTACGGGGTCGGCGTGGTGCTGGGCGGCGGCGTTCAGCAGGGCGCAGCCGCGGAAGGCCGGGTCGTCGTACCACTGCCGCAGGGCGTCGAACACCGCGGCCAGCTGGGCGCCCGGATCGTCGCCCGCGGCCTCGGCGCAACCGGCCAGCCAGCGCGCGACCCGATCACTGCGTTCCCGGAGCACGGCCTCGACCAGGCCCTCCTTCGTGCCGAAGTGGCGATAGAGGGTCTCCTTGGAGATCCCGATCCCGGCGCACAGCCCGGCGACGCCGATGCCGTCGAGCCCGCGCTCGTACAGCAGGTCGGTGGCGGCGCTCAGGATGGCGGCGCGGGTGCGGGCGGGGTCGATCGTGGAGCCTTTGGCCACGGGCATGGCCCAGATAGTACCGGTCGGTTCGATCGGATGCTAACGTCTCGGGTCGTACCGATCGGTTCGATCTCGGGGAGTTCGCCCATGTCTGACCCGCTTGCCGCCGACCCGCCGCGCGACCCCGACTTCCCGGCCACCACGCCGCAGGTGACATTCGACAGCGGCGGCGAGCGCCTGCTCGGCGTGCTGCACCTGCCCGCCGGACGCGGCCCGCACCCCGTCGTCGTGCTGCTGCACGGATTCCCCGGCAACGAGCGCAACTTCGACCTCGCCCAGACGCTGCGCCGCGCCGGCTACGCCTGCCTGGTGTTCCACTACCGCGGATCATGGGGCGTGGGCGGCACCTGGTCCTGGGGGCACGTGCTGGAGGACGCCGCCGCCGTCGTCGCCGCGCTGCCCGGCCTGGCCGCCGCCCACCGGCTCGACCCGCGGCGCCTGGCGCTGGTCGGCCACAGCATGGGCGGGTTCGCGGCGCTGATGACGGCCGCGGCGGACCCGTCGGTGACCGCCGTCGCCTCCGTCGCCGCGTTCGACCTGGGCGTGGCCGCCGCGCTGTGCCGCGCCGACGCCGAGGTACGGGCCGGGTACGTCAAGGCGTTCGACGGCGAGCTGGCCCCCCTGCGCGGCACCAGCGGGCAGGCGCTGGTCGGCGAGATGGAGGCGGGCGGCGACGCCTGGCGGCTGGCCCGGCTCGCGCCCCGGCTGGCCGGCCGCCCCGTGCTCCTCGTCGGCACCGGCCACGACGTCGTCACGCCGCACGAGGTGCACCACGAGCCCCTGGCCGCCGCCTACCGGGCACACCCCGTCGAACGCCTCGAAGACCACCTCTTCCCCACCGACCATGCCCTGTCGGACCACCGCGTCACCCTGGCCCGCACGGTCCTCGGCTTCCTCGAACGCTCCCTGTGACGGCCGGGCCCCGCCCCCGGGCAGCGGCCCGTCAGGAGGGACGGGCCACGTACGCGTGCTTGGCGTCGCCGGAGAAGCCGCAGGCGCGGTAGAAGGCGTGGGTCGCGGGCCGGCGAGAGCCCGTCATCAGCATCGCCTTGTAACAGCCGGCGTCCCATGCGGCCTGGAGGGTGGCGGCCATGATCTGCTTGCCCAGCCCGGTGCCCCGCCGTGACGCCTCGACGACGACGTTCTCGATCACGGCGTACGGCGAGGCCGACCGGGTGAGGTTGGGGATCACGTTGAGGTAGGTCGTCGCGACGACGGCCCCGTCCAGTTCGAGCACGAAGAGACGTAGCGCGGGCGATGCGAGGATCTGCCGGAAGGCCGCCGCGTCGGACCCGTCCACGACATCCGGGTCATCGGGCTGCAACTGCCGGTAGAGGCGGACGATGTGCTCGAAGTCGTCGAGCCGGGCCTCGCGGATCATGCGGGGAGCATAACAACATGCCGCGGCCGCCTCGGCGCCTGTCGCCCGCCCACGCGGCCGGCCCCCGTGTCAGCGGGGCAGCGCGGCGCGGATCAGCGCCGCGTCCTGGTCGAGCCGGGCGCGCGAGGGGCTCCGCCACTCGGCGGCGACCACCACGCCGTCCCCCGCGAAGCGCGGCATCACGTGCAGGTGGAGGTGGAAGACCTCCTGGCCGGCGGCCTCGCCGTCGGCCAGCGACAGCTGCACCCCCTCGCAACGCAGCCCCGAGGCCCGCAGCGCGGCCGCCACCCGCCGCGCCGCCCGCCAGATCGGCCCGCCGACCGCGTCACCGGCCTCGGCCAGGCCGGCGACGTGCGTGCGCGGGATCACCAGGACGTGACCGGGCGTGGCCGGGTGAAGGTCGAGGATCGCCAGGACGTCGTCGTCGCCGTGGACCACGCTGGCCGCGGCCCGCCCGGCGACGATCTCGCAGAAGACACACGATTCCATGCCGGTCATGATCGGCGAGGACGGGCGGCTGCCGCACCCGGATTTCGCCGCGGCCTCGTCAGCGGCTCACGACGGTCTCGTGTCCCATCCGGGACAGCTTGCCGGGGTTGCGCACGGCGTACAGGCTGCTGATGAGGCCGCCGTCCAGGCGGATCGCCACGACGCTGTCGATCTCGCCGTCGATGTCGACGAGCAGCGCCGGATGGCCGTTGACGTGGGCCGGGCGCAGACGGGCCGTGCCGGCGATCCTGGACAGCACCCCGGCCACCGTGGCCGCGCCCTCGATCGGCGCGAGCGCCGCCCGCACCACGCCGCCGCCGTCGGTGAGCAGGACGACGTCGGGGGCCAGCAGGTCGAGCAGACGCTGCAGGTCGCCGGTCTCGATCGCGCTCTGGAAGGCCGCCAGCGCCTGGCGCGCCTGCTCGGCCGAGACGCTCGCCCGGGGACGGCGTGCGGCCACATGCCCCCGGGCGCGGTGGGCGATCTGCCGCACCGTGGCCGGGGTCTTGCCGACGGCCTCGCCGATCTCGTCGTACTCCAGGCCGAACACCTCCCGCAGCACGAACACCGCGCGCTCGGTGGGATGGAGCGTCTCCAGCACCAGCAGCATGGCCATCGAGACGCTCTCGGCCAGCTCGACGTCCTCGGCCACGTCCGGAGAGGTCAGCAGCGGCTCGGGCAGCCACGGGCCCACGTAGGACTCCTTGCGCCGGCGCATCGTGCGCAGCCGCGTCAGCGCCTTCCTGGTGACCATGCGGACCAGGAAGGCGCGCCGGTCGCGCACGGACTCCAGCTCGACCGACGCCCACCGCAGCCAGGTCTCCTGCAGGATGTCCTCGGCGTCGGCGGCCGAGCCCAGCATCTCGTAGGCGACGGTGAACAGCAGGTTGCGATGCTCGACGAACGTCCGGGTCGCGCTGTCGGCCTGGTCGGCCTGGTCCGCCGGTTCGGCGCTGGTGTCCATCATCTGCTCCCGCCTGTCGGTTCTCGACCTTGCCACACGCACCAGACGCCGGTCGCCATCGTCGCGTGACATCGGGGAACAGTGGCGCCCGTCACATCTGGCCGGCGCGGTCAGCGGGACTCCGCGGCGGCCTTCAGGTCGCGCAGCCATGCCTCCAGCCCCGCGCCGAGGAGCTGGGTGGAGGTGGCCACGTCGGCCTCGACCTGGGCGCCGGTCCAGGTCTCCTCGGTGTGCACGCGCACACCGCCCTTGGCCTCGGTGAACGTCCACAGGTGCACGCCCCGGTCGATGCGGACGCCCGTGCCGACCGCCGGCCCGCTCCACAGCAGGCAGGCGTCACGCTTGACGCGCCGGAGGGTGGAGGTGATGTGCATGGTGGTGGCCGGGGTCGTGGCGGTGGCCGGAGCCGGCGTGGTCCACCGCCACGACGAGCCGGCGCGCAGCGGGCCGCGGTCCAGGCGCTTGCTGGACAGGACCGGCTGCTGCCAGTCGGGCCACCGCTCCACCCGCGTCTGCAGAGCGAAGATCCTGCTCAGCGGAGCCTTGATCACGATGTCGGCCCGGTAGCGGATGCGGGCGGAGGCGTCCACCCCCTCCCCCCGGCACTGGGCGGCGCCGGCGGTGGCGTGGGCGGCCGGGACGTTGCCCGCCAGGACGCCGGCCACGGCGAGCGGGATCAGGATCGAGGCGACGCGGACGTTGCTGAACATGGTGTTCCTCTCGTTGAGGGATCGAAGAAAGGGGGGCGGCCGGGGACGCCGTCAGCGCCGTCCGGCCCGCACGACGGCCACGACGAGCGCGGCGCAGGCGGCGACGATCAGCACGGCGAAGGCGGGGTGCATGTCCTTCGACAGGCTCGGCGCGCCGTCCGGCCGGGCCACCCACACGGCGAACGGGACCGCGTAGGCGAGGGCGACCAGCACGGCCGCCCACCGGACCAGCCGGTCACGGGCGTGACGCAACGCGCCGACCAGCACGACCGCGACCGGAACGATCGCCAGCAACGCGAACTGGCCGACGATCATGACAGGCACCGCCCAGGCGGCGACGCTCACCGCCACCGGCGCGCTACGACCGGGGCGGGTGGACGGTTGGTACGTGGTGGTCATGACGTTCCCTTCACCTGGACAGGTCCGGACGGCTAGAAGCTCGTGCGTTCGTTAGAAGTTATAACTGCACAGGGAAAGGAGTGTCAACAACGTTCGTGATAGCCTCTAACTAAATCTCCTGGGTGTAGCGGCGGAAGGCGGCAAGGCATGGCGGACACCGGCACGGCGACCCCCCGTGAGCGCTACCGCGCCCAGATCCGCGCCGAGATCAAGGAACACGCCTGGCAGCAGATCGCCACGACGGGAGCCTCCGCGCTGTCCCTCAACGCGATCGCCAAACAGATGGGCATGAGCGGCCCCGCGCTCTACCGCTACTACGCCAACCGCGACGAGCTGATCACCGAACTCATCCGCGACGCCTACCGCAGCCTGGCCGACACCCTCCGCTCAACCGCCGAAAAGGGCGGCGAAGAAAGCGGCGGAAAAGCCGCTGAAGGAGGCGCCGGCAGCGGCGACGACCGGGGCGACGACCAAGGCGCCGGGCTGGCCGGGCTGGCCCACGCCGTACGCGCCTGGGCCCTGCGCGACCCCCAGCGCTACCTGCTCATCTACGGCACCCCCGTCCCCGGCTACCACGCCCCCGACGACATCACCGCCATCTCCGCCCAGATCATGACCCTCCTGCTCGACGCCGGCTCCGCCGCCCCGCCCCGGCGCCCCGAAACCCCGCTCGACCACCACCTGGCCGGCCACCGCGACTGGGCCGGCGATCACCCCGCCCCGCCCGCCGTCCTGCACCAGGCGCTCAGCTTCTGGACCCGGATCCACGGCGTGCTGTCCCTGGAGCTGGCCGGCCACTTCGCCGGCATGGGCTTCGACCCCGCCCTGCTCTTCGCCGCCGAGCTGGACGACCTGCTGGCCCGCTGACCCCGCGCGCACGACAGGCCCGGCCCGCCGGAGGAGGCGATGCCGGGCCTGTCGCAACGGGCCGGTCGAAGGCGCGCTATCGGGCGTCCTGGGGCAGGTGGGTCTTGGCGTCGTCGTAGGAGCCCTCACCGGCTGCCCCGGCCGGCCGGTAGACCAGGTACAGCACGCCCGTGGTGAACGTCTGCGAGCTGACCAGCTCCAGCGGGATCGAGCTGTCGCCCTCGTCGAACAGCCGCTCGCCCTTGCGCACCGCGATCGGGTGCACCAGCAGGTGCAGCTCGTCCAGCAGCCCGGCGGCCAGGAGCTGCCGGACCACCGAGACCGAGCCGCTCATCGCGATCGGGCCGCCCGGCTCGGCCTTCAGCGCCGTCACGCCCTTGACCAGGTCGCCCTGCAGCAGCTCGGAGTTGCGCCAGGTGAACTCCAGCGGCTGACGGGAGACCACGATCTTGCGCGCGTCGCCGATCGTCCTGGCGAAGTCGGCGTCCTCGCCGCCCGCCGCCTCGCGCTCCGGCCACGCCCCGGCGAAGCTGTCGTACGTCTCGCGCCCCAGCAGCAGCGTGTCGGCCATCTGCGCCGTCACCGCCGCGCCCATCTCGTCGTTGAAGTACGGGAAGTGCCAGTCCGCCGGGTCCTGGACGACACCGTCGAGCGAGATGAACAGGTTCGCGCTGATCTTCCTCATGATGATTTCTCCATGCGTCTCGGGATGTGGTTGAAGTCTCGCCGGACCGGCTTACGGATCTCTTAAGGTCTTCCTCCCGCGCTCACCGGGCCAGCCCGGCGACGAGCAGCCCGACCAGGCGGCGGGCGTCGTAGCGGGGGTCGGCCTCGGCCCCGATGCACAGGTTGCCCACGCCGCGCATGAGCTCGAAGGCGTCCAGATCGCCGCGGATCTCGCCGGCGGCCGCCGCGGCCTCCAGCAGGTGGGCGCACACCGGCACCAGGCGGTCGAGGAAGTAGGCGTGCAGCGCCTGGAAGCCGGTGTTGTCCGGCTGCAGCACCGCGGCCAGCCCGTGCTTGGTGACCAGGAAGTCGACGAACTGGCCGATCCACTGCCGCAGCGCCGCGTACGGGCTCGGGCCGGCGGCCAGCAGGGCCGGACCGGCCTCGGCGCAGGACTCCACCTGGTGCCGGTAGACGGCGATGACGAGGTCGGCCCGCGTGGGGAAATGGCGGTAGATCGTGGCGGTGCCGACGCCTGCCTCGGCCGCGATGTCGCGGATCGGCGCCTCCACGCCCGAGGCGACGAACACCGCGGCGGCCGCGCGCAGCAGGTTCTCCTCGTTGCGCCGCGCGTCGGCCCGTTTGGGACGCGACTCCTCCACGCCGTTCCTCCAGGGGTCGGATTGCTAAACGGGACACGGTCCCGTATCGTCGAAAACGGGACACGGTCCCGCTTGCACATCATGTCAGAGCCGAGGCCCGGCGGCCAAGCCCTGCCCTCTCCCGCGCCCACCTGCGGCAACTCCACCCGGAAGGCATCACCATGCCCGCATCGCCCACCGTCCCCGTCGTGTCGGTCCGGCCGGTCGTCCTGCCCGCCCCAGGACGGGGCCAGGACCTCCAGGTCCGCGTCTCGGCCCCCGTTACCGGCGACCACCTGCCCGTCGTCGTCCTGTCCCACGGCCACGGCTGGTCCATGGACGGCTACGCCCCCCTGGCCGACCACTGGGCCGCCCGCGGCTTCGCCGTCGTGCAGCCCACCCACCTCGACTCCCGCACCCTCGCCCTGCCCGCCGGCGACCCCCGCGCCCCGCACATCTGGCGCATCAGGGTCGAGGACCTCCAGCGCGCCATCGACGGCCTCGACGTCCTGGAAGCAGCCCTGCCGGGCCTGGCCGGACGCCTGGACAAGGGCCGCATCGCCGTCGCCGGGCACTCCTGGGGAGCCCACAGCGCCAGCATGCTGCTCGGCGCCCGGATCCTGGACGCCGACGGCCAGCCAGGACAGGACCTGTCCGACCCGCGCGTCACGGCCGGCGTGCTGCTCGCCCTGCCCGGCACCGGCGGCCAGGACCTGTCACCGTTCGCCGCCGAGCACCTCCCCTTCATGAACCCCTCCTTCGACGGCATGACCACCCCGGCCCTGCTGGTCGCCGGCGACAAGGACGACTCCCCGCTGTCGACACGGGGACCCGACTGGTTCACCGACGGCTACCACCTCAGCCCCGGCGACAAGACCCTGCTGACGATGTTCGGCGCCGAGCACACCCTCGGCGGCGTCGCCGGACACCACGTCGCCGAGACCACCGACGAGAGCCCCGAACGCCTGGCCCTGCTGCAGCAGCTCACCACCGCCTACCTCCGCACCGCCCTGCACCCCGGCGACCCCGCCTGGCCCACCGCCCGCGCCGCCCTGGAAGCGGCCCCCAGCCCCCTGGCCCGGATCGACAGCAAGCAGGCCGATCAGCCGGCCGGACGGCGGTCGCGCAGGTTGTCATAGACGCGGTGCGGCAGGTCCTGGTGACGGAAGACGCGCGGACGCACGGCCGCTCCTCAGGACTTCAGGAAGTGCAGGACGGCCAGCACCCGGCGGCTGTACCCGCTGGCGTGCGACAGGCCCAGCTTGTCGAACAGCGAGTTGACGTGCTTCTCCACCGCGCTCTGCGACACGTGCAGCTGCCCGGCGATCGAGGCGTTGGTCATGCCCTGGGCCATGCGCTCCAGCACCTCCCGCTCGCGCGCGGTCAGCCGGGCCAGCGGATCGACCTGTGTGGTTCGGGCCAGCAACTGCCGCACCACCTCCGGGTCGAAGGCCGCCCCGCCCGCCGCCACCCGCTCCAGCGCGTCCAGGAAGTCGCCGACCTGCGCCACGCGGTCCTTCAGCAGATAGCCCACGCCCTCGACGTCGGCGCTCATCAGCTCGGTGGCGTAACGCTTCTCCACGTACTGTGACAACACCAGCACCTTGACCCGCGGCCAGCGCCGCCGGATCTCCAGCGCCGCCCGCAGCCCCTCGTCGGTGTGGGTCGGCGGCATGCGCACGTCCACCACCACGACGTCGGGGGCGTGCTCGGCCACCGCCGCCACCAGGGCCTCGCCGTCGCTCACGGCGGCCGGCACCTCGTGGCCCTCCTCGCCCAGCAGGCGTACCAGACCCTCACGCAGCAGCGTGGAGTCCTCGGCCAGGATCACCCGCACGGCAGCCCCGCCGTCACCGTCGTCGGGCCGCCGGGCGGGCTGACCACCTCGAAGGCGCCGTCGAGCGCCGCCACCCGCCGGGCCAGCCCCGAAAGGCCGCCTCCCGAGGGGCGCGCGCCGCCCGTGCCGTCGTCGCTCACCCGTACGAGCACCCTGTCGTCCTCCTGTCTGACCTCGACCGTCACCATGGTGGCGGCCGCGTGCTTGGCGGCGTTGGTCACCGCCTCGCTCACCACGAAGTACGCCGCCGTCTCCACCGCCATCGGCGGCCGGCGCGGCAGGTCGCACACCACCTTGACCGGCACGCCCGCGCGTTCGGCCACCCCGGCCAGCGCCTCGCCCAGCCCGAGGGAGTCCAGCCCGCTCGGGTAGACCCGCCAGGCCACCTCGCGCAGCTCGGCCAGCGCCTGCTGGGCCTGCTCGTGCGCCTGCTCCAGCAGCTCCGGACGCCCCCGCCGGGAGCGCCCGATGAGCATCGACAGCGCCACCAGGCGCTGCTGCAGCCCGTCGTGCAGGTCACGCTCGATCCGGCGGCGCTCGGAGTCGACCGCGGCCACGATCCCGGCCCGGCTCTCGGCCAGCTCGGCGATCCGGCGCTCCAGCGCCTCGGTACGGTCGGGCCCCAGCAACCGCCCGGCCAGCCGCCGCTCCAGCGCGTGCACCCCCACCAGCCCCGACACGGCGATGAACAGCAACACGCAGCCGCCCACCACGAAGTACAGCACCAGCGGCGGCGTCGGCGTCATCCCGTCGTACGGCTCGCCACGGGCCCACGCCCCCAGCAGCAGGATCGCGGTGCGCGCGCCGAGGACCAGCAGCGTCACCACCAGCCCGCCCAGCACCCCGGCCGGGATCCTGGCGGCCAGGTAGCGCGCCGGCCGGGTGTCCCAGCCGGACAGCGCGTCCAGCGCGGCGGTGTCCAGGCGCAGGCGGCGCGCCTCGAACGCGGCCAGCCCCGCCGCGCGCGCCCGCACCCGCGGCCGCCCCAGGAAGGGCAGCGTGAGCAGCAGGAACACCGCGCCCGCCACGGCGGTGAAACCGCCCAGGACCACCGCGCCCAGCACCCTCAACCCCTCAGCGGCGGTTCGCATGCCTTCCCTTACGTCGTTCCGTCAGCCGCACCGCGACGAAGACCGCGATCGCCAGCACCACCAGGCCGATCACCACGTAGGTGCCGATCCCCACGTACGCCTCCACCAGCGACCAGTTCTCGCCGAGGAAGTATCCCGCAAGCACGAAGATGGTGTTCCAGATGGCGCTGCCGGCCGTCGTGAGCAGGGTGAACGTCACCAGCGGCATCCGTTCCACCCCCGCCGGCACCGAGATCAGGCTGCGGAAGATGGGGATCATCCGGCCGAAGAACACGGTCTTGCGGCCGTGCCGCAGGAACCACGCCTCGGTCTTCTCGATGTCGGTCACCTTGACCAGCGGCAGCTTGGCGGCGATGGCCAGCGTGCGCTCGCGGCCGAGCAGCGCGCCCACCCCGTACAGGGCCAGCGCCCCGACGACCGAGCCGAGCGTCGTGCACACCAGCACGTCCAGCAGGTCCAGCTCGCCCCTGCTGGCGGTGAAGCCGGACAGGGGCAGGATGACCTCGCTGGGCAGCGGTGGGAACAGGTTCTCCAGCATGATCGCCAGCCCGGCCCCGAAGGCGCCGAGGTTCTCCATCAATGCAATCAAATAATCCGTCATGCCCCCAGGCTACGAATGATCCGTTATGGCGGTAATGAGGCGGACGGCCGATGTGCTCTGTGGTAAACCACACCCCGATGTACCGTACACTGTACGGCCTATGAGTGCTCTCCCGGATCTGGCGCAACACCCAGCGATCTTCCGTCCCGGCGATCCCCCCAGGTCCGGCCACCTGGTCTTCCTCGACGACCAGGGCGACGGCTCGGCCACGGTGATCGAACAGGACGACGACGGACACCCTCGCGCGCGCGAGCGGGCCGTCACCGAGATCCCCGTCGCCGACGCCGTCGCCGTGCTGGCCAGGGCGCGCGCCGACGCCGCCGCCCACCCGGCCACCCGGTTCTGGGGCGCCGTCGCGCTGGTCGCCCTCCAGCTCGTCACCCGCGGCCGCATCCTGCCCGCCGTCTCGCCCGACGGCCACGACTCCTGGCGGGCCGGCCCCCTCGACGCCGCCGACGCCCGCCGGGTGCGCGAGCTGGCCGCTGCGATGCCCGCCGCCGCCCGCGCCATCCCCGTGGGCGACCTGCTGCTGCCCGACGCCGAGCCCCTCGTGCGCGCCTTCCTCGACGCCGTGGCCGACGCCATGCCGCGCTCGCCCGGAGCCGTACGCGCCACCGGCACCACCGCCTTCGCCGCCGTCAAGCCCGTCAAGGTGCCCCACCTGCGGCCCTGGGCCGAGGAGGTCTCGGCCGGGCTCGACTCCGGCGTGCGGCTCTCGCTCCGGCTGGAGGCCGACGACCTGGCCCAGGCCGAATTCCGGGCCGTCGTCCAGGTGCACGGCCTGGCCGACCCCTCGCTCGTCGTGGACGCCACCGACCTGTGGCAGGGCCGCGACCCCGGGTTCGGCGCCCGCGCCAGGATCGAGGTCACCCTCGCCGTGCGCCGCGCCGCCCGCGCCTGGCCACGCCTGGAACGGCTGCTGGAGCACGCCGTCCCCGACGAGCTCGCCCTCACCGACGGCGACGTGGAGGACCTGCTGGCCGGCGCGGCCGATCGGCTGGCCGCCGCCGGCGTCGAGGTCCACTGGCCGCGCTCCCTGGTACGCGGCCTCAGCGCCCAGGCCGTCGTCGGCGAACGCGACAGCGCGCCCTCCGACCTGCCCTCCTTCCTCGGCGGCCACCACCTGACCAGCTTCAACTGGCGGCTCGCGCTCGGCGGCGCCCCGCTGACCGCCGCCGAGATGGACCTGCTGGCCGAGTCCCACCGGCCCGTCGTCCGGCTGCGCGACCAATGGGTGCTCATCGACCCCGCGCTGGCCCGCAAGGCCCGCCAGCGCGACCTCAAGCCGCTGACCGGCCTGCAGGCGCTCGGCGCGGCCCTCACCGGCACGGTCGAGATCGACGGCGGGGACGAACCCGAACAAGTCGCCGTCGAACCCACCGCCTGGCTCGCCGACCTGCGCGACCGGCTCACCGACCCTGAACCCGTGCCCCCGCCGCCCGGCCTGGCCGCCACCCTGCGCGACTACCAGCTCCAAGGGCTGCGCTGGCTGGCCAGGATGACCTCGCTCGGCCTCGGCGGCTGCCTGGCCGACGACATGGGCCTGGGCAAGACCATCACCCTGATCGCGCTGCACCTGCACCGCGCCGGCACCGGCCCCACCCTCGTGGTCTGCCCCGCCTCGCTGCTGGGCAACTGGGAACGCGAGATCACCAAGTTCGCGCCCGGCGTCCCGGTCCGCCGCTACCACGGCGCCGCCCGCACCCTGGCCGACGACGGGTTCGTGCTCACCACGTACGGCACCATGCGCCTGGACGCCGCCACGTTGGGCGCCCACCCCTGGGGCCTGCTGGTCGCCGACGAGGCCCAGCACGTCAAGAACCCCGCCTCCAGCACGGCCAAGGCGCTGCGCGAGATCCCCGCCGGCGCCCGCGTCGCCCTCACCGGCACCCCCGTGGAGAACAACCTGTCCGAACTGTGGGCCATCCTCGACTGGACCACCCCCGGCCTGCTCGGCCCCCTGACCCGCTTCAGGGCCCGCTGGGCCAAACCGGTCGAGTCCGGCGACGCCGACACCGCCGCCCGGCTGGCCCGCCTCGTCGGGCCGTTCCTGCTGCGCCGCCGCAAGAGCGACCCCGGCATCGCCCCCGAACTGCCGCCCAAGACCGAGACCGACCGGCCCGTCCCCCTCACCACCGAACAGGCCGCCCTGTACGAGGCCGTCGTCCGCGAGAGCATGACCCAGATCGAGAACGCCAAGGGCATGGCCCGGCGCGGCCTGATCGTCAAACTGCTGACCGGGCTCAAGCAGATCTGCAACCACCCCGCCCACTACCTGCACGAGTCGTCCCCCCGCCTGACCGGCCGCTCGGGCAAGCTGGAACTGCTCGACGAGCTCGTCGACACGATCCTCGCCGAGGACGGCGCCGTGCTGGTGTTCACCCAGTACGTCGCCATGGCCAGGCTCCTGGAACGCCACCTGTTCGGCCGCGGCGTCGACACCCAGCTCCTGCACGGCGGCACCCCGGTCGCCCGCCGCGAGGAGATGGTCGCCCGCTTCCAGGACGGCCACGCCCCCGTCTTCCTGCTCTCGCTCAAGGCCGCCGGCACCGGCCTGAACCTCACCCGCGCCGACCACGTCATCCACTACGACCGCTGGTGGAACCCCGCCGTGGAGGACCAGGCCACCGACCGCGCCTACCGCATCGGCCAGACCAGGCCCGTCCAGGTGCACCGTCTCATCGCCGAAGGCACGATCGAGGACCGCATCGCCGCCATGCTCGGCGCCAAGCGCTCGCTCGCCGACGCCGTGCTGGCCTCCGGCGAGGCCGCCTTCACCGAGCTGACCGACGCCGAACTCGCCGCACTCGTGGAGCTCAGATGACCGCCGTACGCGGATTCGCCGCCTTCCCCCCGCAACGCGCCGGCGCCCGCTTCGCCACCACCTGGTGGGGCCAGGCGTGGATCAAGGCCCTGGAGGACACCTCGCTCGACCAGACCCTGCTGCGCAAGGGCCGCGCCTACGCCAAGACCGGCCAGGTCGGGCCGATCACCGTCAGCCCCGGCCGGCTCGCCGCCGTCACCGAGCACGAGTACGACACCGTCGTCCGCGTCGAACAGCTCACCGACGCCGCCTGGGAACGTTTCCTCGACCAGGTCGCCGCCAAGGCCGGGCACATCGCCGCGCTGCTCGACCGCGACGTCCCGCACGACCTGGTCGAGGCCGCCGAGGACGCCGCCGTGCCGCTGCTGCCCACCGTCGGCGACCTGGAGCCCGAATGCTCCTGCCCCGACTGGGGACACCCCTGCAAGCACGCCGCCGCCCTGTGCTACCAGGCGTCCTGGCTGCTGGACGGCGACCCGTTCGTCCTGCTGCTGCTGCGCGGACGCGGCGAACAGGAACTGATCGAGGCCCTGCAGAACCGCGACCTGCCCGTCCCGGCCCCCACCCGCGCGCCCGGCGGCGGGACCGCCGAGGAGGACGCCTCCGGCGGGGTGCCCGCCGCGCAGGCGTTCGCGGCCGGCGAGCCGCCGCTGCCCGAACCGCCGCCGCGGGAGGCCGCCTACACCCCCCTCGCGCTCGACCCCGCGCCCGGCGTGGACGTGGCCGCCCTGGCCGTGCTGGCCGCCTCCGCCGCCGGCCGCGCCCGCCAGATCCTGCTGCACGGCGGCCTGGAACCGCTGACCGAATACCAGGACCGCGTCCGCCTGGCCGCCGAGCACGACCTCGACCTCGGCCTGGAAGCCGCCGTCCAGGCCTGGCGGTACGGCGGCGCCCCCGGGCTCGACGTGCTCGAAACCCCCTGGACCCCGGCCCGCCAAGACCTGGCCAGGGCCCAGGCGCTGCTGGAGTCCGGCTGGGACGGCGACCCGCCGCCCCAGCTGGAGACCTGGCGCAACCGCTGGACGTTCGGCCCCCGCCAGGTGCGCTACGGCCGCGACGGCCGCTGGTACCCCTTCACCCAGCACGACGGCCACTGGTGGCCGGCCGGTCCGCCGGAACGCGACCCGTCCAGCCTTCTCACCTGACCCCGGCGGGCACGGGGGTCAGGGGGCGGACTCCTCGGCCTCGCCCGCCGCGGCGACCACGGCCAGCAGGCGGTCCAGGTCGCCCGGCGTGGCGTGCGGGTTGAGCAGGGTGAGCTTGAGCCGGACCCGCCCCGGGCCCGCCCCCGGCAGCTCGGTCCGGCCCACCACCGCCCTGCCCTCGCGCAGCAGCCGGCGCCGCAGCCCCGCGTTCACCTCGTCCGAGCGCGCCGGATCCGCCGGCACGTACCGGAACAGGAACGAGGTCAGCACCGGATCGGCGTGCAGCTCCAGCCGCCGATGGGCGCGCACCGCCGCCGCGCCGTGCCGGGCCAGGTCGTGGCAGGCCTCCACCAGGCGGCCCAGCCCCGCCCGGCCCAGCGTGCGCAGCGTCACCAGGATCTTGAACGCGTCGGCCCGGCGCGTGGTGCGCAGCGAGTACCCCAGCAGGCTCGGGTAACCGGCCTCCTCGTCGTCGGCCGGGTTGAGGTAGGCCGCCCGCCGGGCCAGCGAGGCGTACGTCTCGGCCCGGCGCACCAGGAACACCCCGGCCGCGGCCGGCTGCCAGCCGAGCTTGTGCCAGTCCAGCGACAGCGAGTCGGCCAGCGCCAGACCGTCCAGGAGCGGGGCCAGGCGCTCCGACAGCAGCGCGCCACCGCCGTAGGCGGCATCGACGTGCAGCCAGGCGCCGTGCTCGGCGGCCAGCGACGCGCACGCGCGCAACGGGTCGATCGCCCCGGTGTCCGTGGTGCCCGCCGTGGCCACCACCGCCACCGGCAGCTCACCGCGCCCGGCGCTCGCCCGCAGCGCCCCGGCCAGCGCTCCGGCGTCCATCCGCAGCTCCCGGTCGACCGGGACGGCGACGACCGCGTCCTCACCCAGCCCGAGCAGCGCCGCGGCCCGCCGGGTGGAGAAGTGCGCGGCCTCGGAGGCGAAGATCCGCAGCCGCGGGCCCCCGCCCGGCAGGCCCGACAACTCGGCCCGGACGCCCGCCGACCGGCCCACCGCCAGGTCCCTGGCCAGCATCAGGCCCATCAGGTTGGACTCGGTGCCGCCCGAGGTCAGCACGCCGGCCGCGGCCGCCCCGAACCCCACCATCCGGGCCAGCTCCGCCAGCAGCGACGTCTCCAGCGCGGTCGCGGCCGGCGCCTGGTCCCAGGAGTCCAACGACGGGTTGAGCGCCGAGACCGCCAGATCGGCCGCCACCGCCACGGCCAGCGGCGGGCAGTGCAGGTGCGCCGCGCAGAACGGATCGGCCGGATCAGCGCTCCCGTAGGCCAGCAGCTCGGTCAGCGCCCCCAGCCGCTCGCCCTCCGGCGCGAACGCCCGCGCCACCTCGGCGGCCAGCTCCTGGGGCGTGCGGGCGGGCAGCGGGCCGCCGCGCCGCCGCGCGCCCTCGGCCAGGGCGGCCAGCACGTCGCGCAGCAGCGGCTCCAGCGCGGCCGCCCCGCCCACACCACCGGACAGGGCCAGGTCCTTCGTCACATCGCTCACCCGGCCACTGTGCGGCACCGGCGGCGGCGCGGCCAACAGGCACTCCCGGTGGAACGTCATGGAACGCCCTCCAAGACAGGCACCCCATCGACCACAAGGAGACCCCCATGCGACACCTGCGCCGGATCGTGTACGCCCTGGGCGCGGCGCTGGCCCTCGGCCTCGTCCCCGCCACCGCGCACGCCGCCACCCCCGTCCACGTCAAGGAGGCCGAGCAGAGCAAATGCCTCGACATCCGGACAGAGGACGACATCTTCGTTCCCGGCGCCCGGCTGCAGCGCTTCACCTGCCACAACGTCAACGAACAGCAGTGGGAGATCGTCCCGCTGGCGAGCGACTCGTTCGTGCTGCGCAACCCGCTGACCCGGCTCTGCGTGGCGGCCGACTCGGCCGGGTTCGGCGCGCAGGTGGTGGAACGGGCCTGCGGCGACACCGACCCCGCCGTCCGCTGGTTCACGCTGGGCGGGGTGCCGTTCGTCAAGGGGGCGGGGTTCAACCAGATCCGCTCGGCCCTGGCGCCGGGAAGCTGCCTGGACACCCTGGACACCTTCGTCAAGATCTTCCCCTGCTCGCCGGGGCTGACCAACAAGGCCCAGCTCTGGGCGGCGGTCTGACCCCGCGCTCAGGCCGGCGGCCAGTTCCTGAGCACCGCGTCCAGGGCGTCGAGGGCCCTGGACCAGGAGGCGTCCACCTCGCGGGGATGGCGGCGGAACCCGCCGGCCATCTCCAGGGTCACGTAGCCGTGCAGCGTG
The DNA here is from genome assembly GCF_040631115.1 of Nonomuraea sp. NPDC005692. Classification (NCBI taxonomy): domain Bacteria; kingdom Bacillati; phylum Actinomycetota; class Actinomycetes; order Streptosporangiales; family Streptosporangiaceae; genus Nonomuraea; species Nonomuraea sp. NPDC005692. The sequence goes on from NZ_JBEXYU010000014.1 coordinate 219,853, forward strand.
CTGCTCAGCATGCGCAGCGCGTCGGTCTGGTCGGGCTCGGACAGGTCGTAGCCGCGCAGGACGGCCCGCGTCAGCTCCGCGTGCCGGCGGCCCGCGCTGACGTCCAGCGACTCGGAGTCCAGCTCCAGCTGGGTGGCGGCGTACCGGCCGGGATGCTCCTTGGCGTAGCCGCGGTAGGCCGCGGCGAAGGGCACCAGCGCCTCCTTGCCCGACCGGCCGGCCAGCGCGGCGGCGGCCCGGTCGGCCATCTCGCCCAGGGCCAGCTCGGCCACCCTGACCCGCAGCTCCTGGATGTCCTTGACGTGCGCGTACAGGGCCGCGGGCTTGACGCCGAAGCCGCGGGCGAGCGCGGAGACGGTCACGTTCTGGAAGCCGACCTCGTCGGCCAGGTCCGCGGCCGCCCTGGTCAGGCGGTCGACGGTCACTCCCGCGCGGGCCACGGCAGCACCCTTTCTTACAGGCTTTAAGTATTTGCATACTACCGTTAAGAAAAGCTAGCCTCCACACCCATGAGACCCCTGACCGAACACGACATCCGCACGTCGTTCATCAACTGCTCCAAAGGCGAGGCCAAACGCGCCGGCCTGCCCAGGGACCTGGCCGACCTGCCCTGGGACGACCTCGACTTCCTCAGCTGGCGAGATCCCGGCGCCCCCGAGCGCGCCTACCTGGTGGCCGAGGCCGACGGCTCCCTGGTGGGCGTCGCCCTGCGGGTCACCTCCGGCGCCTCGCGGTCCTTCACCTCGCGCAGCATGTGCTCCTTCTGCCTGACCACGCACACCGCCGGCGGCGTCGCCCTGATGACCGCCCGCCGCACCGGCGAGCCCGGCCGCCAGGGCAACACCGTCGGGCAGTACCTGTGCGCCGACCTGGCCTGCCCCCTCTACCTGCGCGGCAGGAAGCAGGCCGCGGGCGCCGGCGTCGTGGAGGAGTCGCTGACGCCGGCCGAGAAGGTCGCCCGCACGCACGCCAACGTGCGCGCCTTCCTGGACAAGGTGGCCGCCTAATGGGAGCTACCGTGGCTGCTGATCGGGCAGACTCGGTGCCTGGTAGCCGCTGGTGAGTGAGCACTCTCGCCGCCTGGATCTTGAATC
>NZ_JBEXYU010000015.1:0-218335 GCF_040631115.1 Nonomuraea sp. NPDC005692
GGTTACATTCCGAACCCGGAAGTTAAGCTTCTCTGCGCCGATGGTACTGCACTCGGGAGGGTGTGGGAGAGTAGGTCACCGCCGGACAATCTTTCGAAGAGGCCCCACACGGTTCGTGTGGGGCTTCTTCGCGTTCCGGGGGAGGGTTCCGGGTTGGGGTTTCGGCTTCGGTCGGGGCCCCTTTCTGCATGTCCGGGGTTTTTCATTGTCCGGGTGCTGTCGCGGGGGTGCACTGGAGGCTGCGGGCCGGCCCATGGAACGGCCCGTGGACCGGCATTGGGGACTGCCTGGTGGACCGCTGTGGATCGGGCCCGTGGATCGGCCTCTGGACCGCGTCGCAGGGTGCGCTGCAGCAAAGCGCAGGCACCGCTTCGGCGACCCCCAATCGGTTCCACCTCTAGTCAGTCCGAGCCCGCCTACTTAGAAGGAGACGGAGGGGCCTGGCCCGGCCTCCGGGGAGACTGAGGGTTCGTATCCGGATCCTGGGCTGATGCTTCTCTGGGCTCGTCCTTGGGTCGCCCCTACGTCTCCGCTGAATGTCGACACTCACTCCGCGGCTGCGCACGGCGGCGCCAATCCCGCGCCCGCAGACAGACTTCAGGTGTCGCCGTTGCGTAGGTTGGCCAGAACCGGCAGCCGGGATATCCGCCGCCATCGGCAACGGCATCCAGCTCGCTGCCTGCGGATGAGCTTGGCCAGGCGGGGCAAGTGTGGTTGGACAGAGACAGGACGAGGTCATGGCACCGGCCCGTTCACCACCACACCCACCACCTTCTGTAGGGAGTCCTGTTCGTGAGGAGCTGGTCATCATCCGTATCCGCGCCACCGCCGTCAATGGTTCGCCAGCTCAAAGCCGCTGACGCGATCGGCCGCCTGGCCGGCAAACTGCGCGCCTGTCTACGCCCGCACGTGCTCGTGGTGGATGAGGTGGGATATCTGCCGCTCGACCGCGAGGAGGCCAACCTGGTCTTCTGGATGATCTCCAAGCGTTACGAGAAGAGGTCGATCATTTTGACCTCCAACAAGGCATTCAGCGAATGGGGCCAGGTCTTCGGGGACGAAGTCCTGGCCACCGCCATCTTGGACCGGCTCCTGCACCACTGCGAGGTCCTCGCCATCAATGGCCCCAGCTACCGACTGAAGAACCGCCTGGCCGCCGTCACAACCGAAGTCGGGGCCACCGGATGACAGCTTCCGGCCAGCTTGTGGCCTACCGCGCTACGGATTTCTTCAACTTCCGCGACTACCCCTTCGCTGAGTCACTCGACCACGGCTTCCGCTGGATCAACCTGAAACACTTTGACCTGTTCAACCCGAACGCCAGCGACGCCGACCTCGTGCACGCCGTCATCCAACATGACCAATTCCGCGACGACTACGCCGGCGGAGGCGTCGATCCTGCAGGAACCCGACACGGCCACTACTGGCTGCAGCACATCACAACCCAGGCATACGAACCCGTCGGGATCCCCACCATGATCGCAACAATAGCCAGCTGGGCCCACCAGTACGGCGATGTCCCGCAACCACTACAGAACATCCTGGAAACGGAGATCTTCGACCGGATTCGCCAAGCGACCGCCCGCTACCAGCTCAAAGACCTGGGTGAGGACTGCTATCACGACTATGGTCGCGTTCACCAAGACTTCCACGAAGTCATCACCATCAACCGCACCAACAACACCCTCGCCCTGATCGTGGCCGCCGACGATTGATCAGCACGAAACGCTCTGCACGTACAGACGTACTCACCTCTGCACACCAAGGAGTACCTCGACACCGGGCTGGGCGACATCGAGGCCCCGACGAGGCTTTGCAGGTTGGCTGTTCTGATGCCATGGCAGTTGGCCGGATGTCATGGGTGGGTGAAGAGAGTGAGTGTGCAGCTGGAGGCGATGGCCAGGGTGTGGCCCGTTGGGGAGAAGCCGGCTGTGCGGAGCTCGCAGGCTTCTTCGCGGTGGATGTGCCACCAGGTTGATCCGGGTTCGTCGCGGTAGGGGTCGCCGCTGCTGGACAGCAGGACGCTTGCGATGGGCCAGTCGGGTGTGACGACATCGATGGACCATCCGTTCGTGGTGGTCGTGTGCAGTCCGCCGCCCAGGAGGCCGGAGATCTTGATGGCGGTATCTGTAAGAGGTCCTATGCCTTGGCAGGTGAGGGTGTAGTCGTCCGGCCAGGCGGGGTCTGGGTCGGGGTCGCGGGCTACGCGCCGGCCGGTGACGCAGTTGAGGACGCCGCGTCCCTGGTGAGAGGTCACGAGGATGAGGTCTTCGCCGGATTCGGGGTGTACGGCGAAGCCGACGCCGGTCAAGCCGCCGACCGCTACTGGTGGCAAGGGACGCCAGGGCGCGGGCGGGGGTTGGAGCGGAGCGGTTCGGAACCGGGCGCGAAGGTGTTCGTGGTGGGGGTTCATGGTGGGCGAGTCCTGTCGGGGCTGGCGGTAGTGCGGCAAGGGCGCATCCTATGCCCGACAGGTCAGGGGGGGCGGTTTGTGCCTTGGGCGGCCGGTGGCGGGGTCTGGGGGCGATGCTTGAGCCGATAGCCGATAGCCGATAGCCGGTGGCCGGTGGGTGGTAGCCGGTAGGCGGTGGGTGGGATCGGGGGGCGCGATGACCTTGCGGTGACGCGGCAGGCGGTTGGGAGGGCGGGGGCGGGCAGTTCGGCGCCGGCGGTCTGGGCGAGCTCTGGAGGGCTGTTGCTCGTCGTCGCGATCCCCCGGGAGTCGGCTGGCCTCGTTGGGGGAGAGGGCAGGAAGGCCCGCCTCGCCCAGCCCGGCCGTATGTTAGGTGGGGTCGCCGAGGCGGGTGTGGGCTTCTCTGAGTTGCCGGCGGACGTCGGCGAGTTCGCGTTCGAGTTCCAGGATGCGGCGGATGGCGATCAGGGTCATGCCCTGGTCGGCGAGGTCGGTCACGTGCTGGACGATCAGGATGTCGCTGCGGGAGTAGCGGCGTTGGCCGCCGGATGAGCGGCTCGGGCTGATGACGTCGTGTTCGTCCAGGCGGCGGAGGTAGGCCTGGCGGACCTGGAGCATCTCGGCGACCTGCCCCAGGGAGTAGAGCGGGGCGTGCTCGTCGTCGAACGGCAGCTCGGGCATCGTGGCCTCCTCGGGGTTCGGGGACGGGGCCGGGATGCCCCGCCCCCGGTGCCGGGTCAGGCCCGGATGGCCTTCGTGTCGTTGCGCCGGATCTCCACCTTGCGCGGCTTGGCGCGTTCGAGGACGGGGATGCGGACGGTGAGCACGCCGTTGGCGTAGCCGGCGTCGATGCGGTCGCTGTCGAGGTGCTCCGACAGGTAGACGCGCCTGGTGAACGTGCCCATCGGGCGCTCGCGGACGAACAGGCGCTCGTTCTCGGCGAGCTCGTCCTCGCGGCGGGCGCTGACGGTGAGGACGCCTCGGTCGACGGTCACTTCGATGGAGTCCGGGTCGATGCCGGGCAGGTCGAAGCGCAGGACGACGTCGTCGTCGCGGCGCAGGCCGTCCATCGGCATCGTGGCGGTGCCGCTGTTGTCGAAGGTCTGGCGGGCCAGCCGGTTGAACTGGCGCTCGAACTCCTGGAAGAACGGGTCGATCGAAGTCAGCAGCATGGTTCCGAACCTCCTGCTTCTGTCGTGGTAGCTAACCTCCAACTCGATTTGTAGGTTAGAGAGCTGAGTGGAGGGAAGCAAGGAAGGTAAGGAAGTTTTTACCCGGGTGTGAGGAGTGTGCCGGTGAGGATCGTCACGGCATGGCCGGCGAGGTGGACGCGGTCGCCGTCGAGGCGGGTGTGGACCAGGCCGCCTCTGGCGGAGAGCTGCGCACCGGTCAGAGCCGTGCGGCCGAGCCGCGCGGACCAGTACGGCGACAGGGCGCAGTGGGCCGAGCCCGTCACCGGATCCTCGGCGACGCCCACTTTGGGAGCGAAGAATCGTGAGACGAAATCCGTGCCGGTGCCGCGGGCGGTGACGATGACGCCGCGCGCCTCCACTGCCGACAGGGCCGGGATGTCGGGGCGCAGGGTGCGTACCGTCTCCTCTGAATCGACCTCGACCAGCAGGTCCAGGTCGCTTTTCCCGACCCGAACCGGGGTGGCTCCGAGCGCTTTCTCCAGGCCGTCGGGAACCGTGACGGGCGTCACCTGCTTGGCCGGGAAATCCATCGTGATGAGGTCTCCGGCGGCGCGATTCACGGTTAGCGTTCCGCCGGCCGTGCGGAATTCGACTGGGCCGGTCGCGGCTCCGGTCGAATACAGAACGTGAGCGGTCGCCAGCGTGGCATGACCGCAGAGAGTGACCTCGACCACAGGGGTGAACCACCGCAGGGAATCGCCGAGCAGGAAGGCGGTCTCGGAGAGGTTCATCTCGGCGGCTACGCTCTGCATCCACCCATCAGTAACCGGAGAGTCCAGCAGGCAGACACCTGCGGGATTACCCTTGAAAGCTGTGTCGGTGAAGGCGTCTACAGTGAACAGGCGCATGTGGCCGATGCTATACGGGGGGGACGGATATCCAGATGCAAGCGGGTTGCAAGCCGTACAAAATGGAATTAGGGCTGGGCGTGTCGCGTGGCGAATGCGGAATCGTCGGTTACCGTCCAATGTGTAGGGACGTGCCGATTACGGTGAGTTCCTGAGGAAAGGACAAGCCGATGGGGGCAGTGCGCAAGGTGGTGAACTACCTTGGCCTGAGCGGGGTCGATCACTACGACGACGGCTATGACGACGACGAGCACTACGAGGACGAGTACGTTCCGGCGACGGAGCGGGCCGCCCGGCGGTGGCGCGCGAACGTCGACGCGTCGCGCATCGTGATGGTCCAGCCGCTCAAGTACAACGACGCACCGTTGATCGGTCAGCACTTCCGTGACGGGCAGACGGTGATCATGGACGTCACGGGCATGGCGATGCCCGAGGCGACGAGGATGGTCGACTTCGCCGCCGGGCTCGCGTTCGGTTGCGAGGGTCGGATCGAGCGCATCGCCGATCGCGTGTTCCTGCTCGCGCCGGCGCACGTGGAGATCGAGACGACCTGATCGGGTCTAAGCAGCGCGCGGGCCGCGACGAATCAGCCGGGTGAGCTCGGCTGCATCGTCAGCGGCCTGTTTCGCGCGTGCGTCCGCTTCTCTGGCGTAGGCGTGCAGGGCCCAGACGGCGCCCTCGGCCAGCTCCTTCAGCTCGTTGACCTGGGCGGCCACGTAACGGGCGTCGGCGACGACCGTCTTGTGGCGCTGCCAGAGCTGCCAGCCGCCCAGCCCGAGCATGGCCACGCCGGCGGCGGCCAGCAGGAGCGAGGCGCTGAACGCCGCTCCGGCCAGGCACGCGACGCCCGCCACGATCAGCACGAATGCGGCCCACGGCCGGCCGCGCGGCACGACGCCCTCGGTGAGGATGGCGTGCTCCGCCGTGGCGATCGAGGTCTCGTCGGGGCCTTCGGGTCGCAGGTGGATGCGGTGGCCGAGCAGCGGGACGGTCAGCGTGGCGGGCGGCGTCAGCCGGCTGTCGGCTTCGAGCTCCTCGGCCAGGCCGCGCAGGATGGGCGCGGCGACGTGCAGGGCGATGGCGGCCAGGTGCGGGTCGGCGCCGGGACGCAGGTCGTCGAGCAGGTGGGAGATCAGCGAGGCCATCGGGCCGGCCGGGCCGCCCTGTCCGATCTGGGCGCGCAGGACCGCCAGCGGCTCGTCCTCGGCCCAGGACGCGGCCGGGCTGGCCGAGCTGTTGCTGAGCGGGGCGGCGGAGTCGTGGTCGGCCTGCCGGGCCGAGGTGATCTCGGCGCAGCGGCCGCGCAGCCTGGACAGGCGGGCGGCCGCGACCGCCGGACGGGCCAGGTCGGGGATTTCGGCCATCTCCGGGAAGTCGGCCAGCGACGGCGGCACGACGACCGCGGGCTCGCCGGGCACCAGCGCCTGCACCCACTCCTCGACGTCGGCGTGCTCCTGCACGGCCAGCGCGTCGAGCTTGCGCAGCACGAAGATCTTGCCGGCCGGGCCGTAGGCGCCGCGGGCGGCGGCCAGCCAGAGCGAGCGCTGGCCGTGGGTGACGGGACGGTCGAGCGACAGCTCGCCGAAGGCCGTGCCGAGCCAGGAGGCGTGGATGCGGCTGCCCTGCCCGGACACCGCCAGGGCCAGGCACAGGAAGAGCGCGGTCTGCTGCTGGTCACGGCCGGCGGCCCGGCTCAGCGGTTCGAGCGGGTCGTCGCCGGCGAGGATGGCGACCAGTGCTTCGACGGCAGGGGGCAGCCAGTGGCCGGGTATGTCGCGAAAGCCCGGAGCGGCGGGAGGAGCGGTGCCATTGGCGGCGAGGTGCGCCAGCAGCGCCTCGGCGTAGCGTTGCAACTCCGTCGCTGCTTGGGGGCTCGCAGTCAGGTCCGTGCTCAAGGCAGAGAACTCCCCCATTTCGGCCTCAGTTCATGACCGCGTAAAGCCTAGCCGTTAGGGCGCGCCAACCCGGTGGAGGCGCGCCCATGACGGAACGGGAGACTTTGAGCCAACTGCCTGTTACATGCGGTCGGGGACGGGGACGCCCAGAAGGTCGAGGCCGGTTTCGAGCACGCGCAGGGTCAGCGCGCACAGGGCCAGCCGCGAGGCGCGGGTGTCGGGCTCGACGTCGGACCGCAGCACCGGGCACTGCTCGTAGAACGTGCTGAACAGGCTCGACGTCTCGAAGAGGAAGTTGCACAGCCGGTGGGGCTCGGAGCGGGCGGTGACCTCTTCGATGAGCGTGCCGAAGCCGAGCAGGTGCAGGGCCAGGGCGCGCTCGGCGGGCTCGGCCAGGAGGATCGGGGACGTGGCGGCCGCCGGTTCCATGTCCGCCTTGCGGAAGATGGACCGGATGCGGGCGGTGGCGTACTGCATGTAGGGGCCGGTGTTGCCGGTGAAGCCCAGCATGCGGTCGTAGTCGAAGACGTATTCGCTGTCGTGGCTGACCGACAGGTCGGCGTACTTCACCGCGCCCATGCCGACGGCCAGGGCGATCTCGTTGCGGGTGGCCTCGTCGTAGTCGCGTTCGGCGATGGCCGCCGAGGCCCGGTCGACGCCCTCCTGGAGCAGGTCCATCAGCTTGATGGACTCGCCCGACCTGGTCTTGAAGCGGCGGCCGTCCTTGCCGAGCATCATGCCGATCTGGACGTGTTCGGCCGAGACGGTGTCGGGCAGCCAGCCGGCCATCTGCGCGGAGGCGAACACCATGCGGAAGTGCAGCGCCTGGTCGGCGCCCACCACGTAGAGGATGCGGTCGGCCTTCAGGTCGTGGACGCGGTAGCGGATCGCCGCCATGTCGGTGGAGGCGTAGCCGTAGCCGCCGTCGCTCTTCCTGATGATGAGCGGCAGGGGCTTGTCGTCGGAGCCGGTGAAGCCGGGCGGGAACAGGCAGAGCGCGCCCTCGCTGTGGACCGCGACGCCCGACGACTCGAGGTCGGCGCAGGTCTTCTCCAGCATGGGGTTGTACATGCTCTCGCCCGCGAGGTCGGCGTCGGTCAGCGTGACGCCGAGCAGGGAGTAGACCTTGTTGAAGTAGCGGACGGTGGCGTCCATGAAGACGTGCCACAGGCGCATGGTGGCGGGGTCGCCCGACTGGAGGGTGGTGACCCGGACCCGGGCGCGCTGCTTGAAGCCCTCGTCGGTGTCGAACTTGGCCCGCGCCGCCTGGTAGAACTCGGTGCCCATGCCCGCTTCGAGCTGGTCGACCGCGGCCGGCTCGCCGATGTCGAGCAGGTGCTCGATGAGCATGCCGAACGGGGTGCCCCAGTCGCCGAGGTGGTTCTGCCTGATCACCTTGTTGCCGAGGTGTTCGTGCAGGCGGGCGAGGGAGTCGCCGACGATGGTGGTGCGCAGGTGGCCGACGTGCATCTCCTTGGCCGCGTTGGGCGCGGAGTAGTCGATCACGACGGTCTGCGCGGGTGTGCTCGTGCCGACGCCGAGGCGCTGGTCGTCGCGCATGCCCGCGGCCTGGGACTCGATCCAGGAGTCGGCGAGCGTGATGTTGAGGAAGCCGGGGCCGCTGACCTCGACCGTGCCGGGGAAGTCGGACAGCTCGGCCTTGATCGCCTCGGCGACCTCCCGCGGGGACCGTCGCAGGCGCTTGGCCAGGCTCATCGCGACGTTCGCCTGGAAGTCGGCGAACTGGGAAGGCCGGATCAGCGGGTCTGCGTCGGCGTGCTCGGCGCCGAACGCGTTGGCCAGCGCCTGCTGGACGCGCTCGGTGAGCACTAGCTGCGGGTCGGTCATGTTCTAAGGGTACCGGCGACCTTGACCGCGATGCTGATCGCGGCAGCGGCCACCAGGGAGATGCCGACGGCCGTCAGGTCGTTGCTGAGGTCGCCGGGCGCGAGGGCGAAGAAGCGCCTGACGGGCGGCAGCGACAGGGCGAGCGCGAAGAGCCCCGCCATGGACGCCAGCAGCGTGATCCGCCACCAGTTGAGCGGCCTGGTGATCAGCACGAGCACCCACCACGTGGTGAGGAAGAGGGTGATCACCGCGGAGGTCTGGTCCTCGGTCAGGGTGGAGGTGCCGCTGTGCGCCGTCCAGAACGACAGCAGCACCGCGCCCGCGCACAACACCCCCGCCGGCACGGCGAAGCGCAGCACCCGCCGGACGAACCCCGGCCGCGCCCGTTCGAACGTGGGCGCGAGCGCCAGGAAGAACGCCGGGATGCCGATGGTCAGCGCGTTGGTGAGGGTGGAGTGGCGGGGCGCGAACGGGAACATCACCCCGGCCACGCCGACGGCCAGCGACAACACGATGGCGTAGAAGGTCTTGGTGAGGAAGAGGTTGGAGACGCGTTCGATGTTGGCCAGCACCCGGCGGCCCTCGCCGACGACGTGCGGCAGCGTGGCGAACTTGTTGTCCAGCAGCACCACCTGGGCCACCGCCTTGGTGGCCGGGCTGCCCGCGCCCATGGCGATGCCGAGGTCGGCGTCCTTGAGCGCGAGGACGTCGTTGACGCCGTCGCCGGTCATGGCCACGGTGTGCCCGCGGGCCTGCAGCGCGCCGACGAACTGCCGCTTCTGCTGCGGGCTGACCCGGCCGAACACGGTGTGGGAGTCGAGCAGCTCGCCGAGCTTGACGGGGTCGTCGTGGGGGAGCGTCCTGGCGTCGATGGAACGGTCGCCGCCGGGGATCTTCAGGCTCATGGCGATGGCGGAGACCGCCTCCGGGTTGTCGCCGGAGATCACCTTGACCGTGACGCCCTGCTTGGCGAAGTAGCCGAGGGTCTTGAGCGCGTCGGGCCTGATCCGCTGCCTGAGGGTGACCAGCGCGACGGGCTCGACGGGCCCGCCGTCCTGGGCGGCCCGCAGGTCGTCCGTGCGGCACAGGACGAGCACGCGGGTGCCGGTGGCGGCCAGCTCGGCGGCCTTGTCGTAGCCGTCGCCGTCGTGCAGCAGCACGTCGGGGGCGCCCAGCAGCCAGGCGCCTTGCCCGCCGAAGTCGGCGCCGCTCCACTTGCGGGCCGAGGAGAAGGGCACGGACGAGCCCGCCGACCAGCCGTCGGCGGGGGCGGGGTAGCGGGCCCGGATGGCCTGGGCGGTGGCGTTGGGGCGGGCGTCGAGGTGGGCCAGGGCGGCCAGCGCGGGCTCGACCGGGTGGCCGTCGCGCAGCGGGAGCACCTGGTCGAGGTCCATGCCGCCGGCGGTGAGGGTGCCGGTCTTGTCCAGGCAGAGCACATCGACCCTGGCCAGCCCCTCGATCGCGGGCAGCTCCTGGACCAGGCACTTGCGCCGGCCGAGGCGGATGACGCCGACGGCGAACGCGATCGAGGTCATCAGCACCAGGCCCTCGGGGATCATGGTGACGATGCCGGCGACCGCGCCGGTGATGGCGGTGCGGAAGTCGGCGGAGTTGTGCAGCTGGCTGTAGATCAGCAGGGCGCCGATCGGCACGACCAGCCAGGTGATGTACTTGATGAAGTTCGCCACGCCCTCGCGCAGCTCGGAGTGGGCGAGGTGGAACTTGCTCGCCTCCTCCGCCAGCCGCACGGCGTAGGCGTCGGTGCCGACGCGGGTGGCGACGTACGCGCCGGAGCCGGCGACCGCGAAGCTGCCCGACAACACCTGGTCGCCGGGCTTCTTGTGCACCGGGTCGGCCTCGCCGGTCAGCAGCGACTCGTCGACCTCCAGGCCGTCGGAGCCGACGACCTCGCCATCGACCAGGAGGCGGTCGCCGGAGCCGAGCAGGACCATGTCGCCGAGGACGACCCGGTGCGGCTCGACCTGCTGCTCACGGCCGTCGCGGCGGACGCGGACCGGGGCCTCGTTGATCACGGCGAGCTTGTCGAGGGTGCGCTTGGCGCGCAGCTCCTGGACGATGCCGATCAGCGCGTTGGCCACGATCACCAGGCCGAACAGGCCGTCCTGCCACTCGCCGAAGATCAGGATCAGCGCCCAGAGCACGCCGATGACCAGGTTGAACAGGGTGAACACGTTCGCCCTGATGATCGCGCTGAGCGATCTGCTCGACCGCCGCGGCACCTCGTTGGTCTTCGCCCCCGCGACCTGTGCTGAGGTGAGGCCGTCCACATTTCCCCCGTTCCTGTGGATCGGTCTCACACACTACGGCGTCACCAGAGTCTGTGTGAGCGATGCGTGGCGGCGATCCGGTCGCCGATCCTGGCGACGATGCCGCCCGCGGAGAGGTCGGCGGCGACCTGGCAGGCGGCGCTGATCGCCGGCGCCCTGGAGGAGCCGTGGGCGATCACCACCGTCCCGTTCAGGCCGAGCAGGACGGCGCCGCCGTGGGCCTCGGCGTCGAGACGTCTGCGCAGCTCGCGCAGGCGGCCGCGTTGCATGAGCGCGCCGAACTTGGCGATCCTGCTCTCGCCGATGGTCTCGGCCAGCTCGCCGAACGCGTACCGGACCGCGCCTTCCATGGTCTTGAGCGCGACGTTGCCGGTGAAGCCGTCCGTGGTGATCACGTCGACCTTGCCGGTGAGAAGGTCGTGGCCCTCGACGTTGCCGGTGAAGTGGATGCCGGGGGAGGACTGCAGCAGTTCGTGGGCGCGTTTGACGAGCTTGTTGCCCTTCTCCGCCTCGCTGCCGATGGTGAGCAGGCCGATCCTGGGCTCGGGGATGTCGTAGGCCAGCTCGGCGTAGGCCGCGCCGAGGTGCGCGAACTGCACCAGCATCTCCGGCTTGACCTCGGCGTTGGCGCCGGCGTCCACCAGGAGGGTGGGGGTGGGGAGCGTCGGGAGCGCCACGGCGATGGCCGGTCGCAGGACGCCCTGCTGGGCCTTGAGCCGGAGCCGGCCGGTGGCGACGATGCCCGCGGTCGAGCCGGCCGACACCACGGCCGAGGCGTCGCCGCGGCGGACGAGGTGGCAGGCGATGGCGATGCTGGACCGCGGGCGGCGCAGACTGGCCAGGGCGCCTTCGTCCATGGCCAGGGCCTCCTCCGCCCTGACGATGGGGACCTCTTTGGTGGCGTCGTGGTCGGCCAGGGCCTCGTACAGGATGCGGGGTGAGCCGACGAGCACGATGGGCAGCTTGCGCTCCCGTACGGCGTGGACCGCGCCGGCCACGATCTCGTGGGGGGCGTGGTCGCCGCCCATGGCGTCGAGCGCGACGGGCCTGCTGTCGGACATGGTCACCTCGTGGGACAGACGAGCCCGCCGTCGCCCGGCCGGGCCGGTACGCGGGCTCGTGTATGTCCGCATCGTAGGCAGGCCGGATGTCAGGTCGACCGGCGGGTGGACCTCCCCGCTTCCCCGGCGCGGCGGTTCCAGTCGCCGGGGCCCGTCAGCGGAGGTTCCAGTCGTCGAGGCCGCGGGTCACGACGACCTTGGAGAACTTGGACGAACCGGTGAGCCGGATCAGCGGGCCGTCGCCCGCCGAGCCGCCGCTCACGTTCCGCTTGCCGAAGACCGAGCTGCCCTCATCGATCACGTGGGCGTTCTCCGGCACCCGGACGATCATCTTGCTGAACTTCGCGTCGGTCTCGATGGTGATCTCCCGGCCGGGGAGCACGGCGTCGGACAGGTCGATGACGAGGGCGCCGAAGCGGGCCGACAGCTTGGTGCGCCGGGACGCGACCCAGCGCCCCTTGCGCACGATCTTGCTGAACTTCGAGCTGATCACCTGGTGCTCGATGGCCTCGGGCAGCGCGGACGGGGCGGACACCTGGGGCAGGTCCCGGGTGAGGGGGACGAGCTCGCCGATCGTCTTCGCCGTGTAGGCGATCTCCAGACGGTCGGCATGCTCGACGCTGGTCAGTCTTCCGGTGGCGAGCGCGTCGCCCAGCAGGGCCGCGACGCGGTCGCGGTCGGCGTCGGAGGCGCGCAGGTCGAGATCCTCGGTCACGATGAATCAGTGTATGTCGAATCGCGATATGTCGCGAGTGTCAAACCTGCAAGGAAACTTGGAGCCCAGTGGAACCGGGGACGCGGCGCGTCGCGTCCGGATATTAAGAACCGTAGACGCGCGACTGGGTCGTGAGGTTTACACGCGAGCGAACAAAAAAGATGGGAAAGGCCTAGTGATCTTGAACCAGGCAGGTACCCGACGCTTCAAGGCGTACACGTCCAAGCATCTCGACGAGCTCCTGCGACGGGCAGGGCTGGACGACGACGAGCGGCTGCGGGTCCGCGCCGTGGCCACGGTGCTGCCCTTCCGGACGAACGCCTATGTCGTGGATGAACTCATAGATTGGTCGGCGGCGCCCGACGATCCCATCTACCGCCTCGTCTTCCCGCAGGAGGACATGCTTCCCGCCGCGGACGTGGCCAGGCTGGCCGATCTGCTCAAGGCCGAGGCGCCCAACAGCGAGGTCCAGGCCGAGGCCAACCGCGTACGCGCGCAGCTCAACCCGCATCCCGCCGGTCAGAAGGAGCTCAACGTCCCGAGGATGGGCGACGAGCCGGTGCCCGGCATGCAGCACAAATATCCAGAGACAGTGCTCATCTTCCCTAAACAGGGACAGACCTGTCATGCCTACTGCACCTACTGTTTCCGGTGGGCGCAGTTCATCGGGGACGCGGACCTGAAGTTCGCCTCCGACGACGTCGACCGGATGGTGTCCTACATCCGCCAGCACCCCGAGGTCACCAGCGTCCTGATCACCGGCGGCGACGCCATGATCATGGGTGAGCCGGTCATCCGGCGCTACATCGAGCCGCTGCTCGGCCTCGACCAGCTCGAATCGATCCGTATCGGCACCAAGGCGCTGGCCTACTGGCCGCAGCGCTTCACCACCGATCCCGACGCCGACGCCACGCTCGGCCTGTTCCAGGAGGTGGTGAAGGCCGGCAAGAACCTGGCGTTCATGGCCCACTTCTCGCATCCGCGGGAGCTGGAGTCGCCGCTGGTGGAGTCGGCGGTGGAACGCATTCTCGGCAGCGGGGCCACGATCAGGACCCAGGCGCCGCTGATCAGGTCCATCAACGACGATCCCGCCGTGTGGTCGTCGATGTGGCGGCGGCAGCTGCGGATGGGGCTGATTCCCTACTACATGTTCGTCGAGCGCGACACCGGGCCGCAGGACTACTTCGCGGTCCCGCTGGCCCGTGCGTACGAGATCTTCAGGGACGCCTACTCGACCGTCTCCGGGCTCTGCCGTACGGTCCGGGGGCCGTCCATGTCGGCCACGCCGGGCAAGGTGTGCGTGGACGGCGTGACCGAGATCGCCGGTGAGCGCGTCTTCGTGCTCCACCTGATCCAGGCCCGCGACCCCGAGCTGGTCGGGCGGCCGTTCTTCGCCCGGTACGACCCGTCGGCGGTCTGGCTGACGGATCTGCGGCCGGCGTTCGCCGATCGTTTTCCGTTCGAGCCGGCCGACGCCTTGCTGCCCATCTGAGTGGTCGCGTTCTCGCACCACCACCACTGAATTGTGCGCCCCCGGCCCGCGACATTTGTTAATGCGACCACTTGTTCGCGGGCCGTGCGGGCGCACGTCGGTGTCGCGGGTCCGACGGTGATCGGGTCCGCGCAGAATCGAAATCAAAACCGGGGTATTTCCCGTTTTGTCTCTCCGCTCAACGCTCCCCCTTTACTCGGTAACCGGGCTGCAAACCCTGCTACATGGGCTTTCCGGCCGCCTGCGGGGGGTCACCGTCAGTGATACAACTGCTTCCGTAGCTCAGCCGTGACAGCACGCTTCGTGTGGTGCCCATAGCGTGTACGCCACGGCATTCGGGGGTTATCGATTCGCATTTCCACCGCATTCGAGAGCGATCGATCACGAGCCGGGAAGGCAATCATGAATCGAGTAGTCAAGGCGGCCGTTGCCGTCACAGCATTCGGCTTGGCGGCGGCTTTGGCCGTGCCAGCTCAAGCAGAAGTTCAATTCACCCACACCGCCAAGATCGTCCCGCTGGACGGCCTGGGCGGGGGCACCAGCGGAGGCCCGCTCGACCTGCTCGGCGGGCTGCTCGGCGGCGGGCTGCTCAGCAGCCTGGGCGGCGGCCTCGGCGGCCTGACCGGGGCCAACAAGTCCAAGGCGGCGGACGCCGCCGGCGAGGCCAGGGCACGCGACATCGCCGACGAGAACCGACGCGCCAGCCTGGCGATGACGCCGAACGCGGCCGAGGACGTCACCCGCCAGAGCGGTCCGCTGCCCGAGCTGTCGCCCATCCTCAGCAGCGGCGCGATCGGCGGCGGCGGCCGGGGCCTGGCCAAGTCGCTGCCGCTGCTCGGC
The DNA here is from genome assembly GCF_040631115.1 of Nonomuraea sp. NPDC005692. Classification (NCBI taxonomy): domain Bacteria; kingdom Bacillati; phylum Actinomycetota; class Actinomycetes; order Streptosporangiales; family Streptosporangiaceae; genus Nonomuraea; species Nonomuraea sp. NPDC005692. The sequence continues at coordinate 14,594 of NZ_JBEXYU010000015.1, forward strand.
GGCGCCCGCATGGCGCAGCCGCTGGTCAAGGGCGCGCCGCAGAGCAACGGCGGGCTCACCGGCACCAGCGCCCCGCTGCGCGGCGCCATGGACACGATGACCGCCCTGGCCGGCGCCTCGGTCGGCGGCGCGATGGGCAAGGTGGGCGGCGGCGCGCTGCTGCCCGGCACGGGCTCCGGCACGGCCGGCACCGCCACCACGAGCATGACGGGCGCCACCAAGGGCCTGCGCGACCTGTCCACGGAGTCCGGGATGGGCGGGCTCACCCGCGCCGCCAGGATGGCCCTGCCGCACGCGTCCGGCGGCGAGCTGTCCCCGATGGTCGGGCAGGTCGCCCCCGTCGAGGCCGCGCCGGTCGTCGAGGCGCTGCCGGGCACCACCCGGACCGCTTCCGTCGACGAGATCACCCCGCTCATGCAGGACAGCGCGGGCCTCGTCTCGGCCAACGGCTCCAAGGCCGCCGGCTCCTACAGCGACATGATCTCCGCCCTCGGCTGGAGCACCGACGCGCTGACGAGCTCGGTGCGGGGCTCCTGGGTTCGCGACTGAGGCGAGCACGGCGCGTCCCGGACGTGTCGCGGACGTGACCCGCGCGGGCGCGTCCCGGACATGACGTGACGACGCGCGGACGCGGCCCCGCCGAGGGCCGTGCGACGGTTCGCCGGCGTCCCAGGTGCCGACGCTCGCGAACCGGACGTGACGGCCGTGAGGTGGCCCGCGTTCAGGTGCCAGGTTGTTCCCGCGACGGCGGGTTCCCGCTCTCCCCGGCGTCGGTGGACGCCCGTGGAACGACGGGGGCGCCGTCGCACCGACAGGACAGGCCGATGGGGTGCGCTCACAAGGTGCCGAGCGCCCCGACGGCACTGCCGCGCGTCGGTCGCGGGTCCGCCGCTCGGGCGGACGGGCCCGCCACGGGTCTGGGCGGATGCGCTCCAGCCCGGGGGTTCGCACACGTGTACCGCCGCTGACTGCAGGGCAGCGGCGCCGCGCCGAGCCCGCCGCCGGCCCCGCCAAGGGGTCGGCGGCCTTCTCGTTTCCCCCCTTGTACGGCGCGGGCCGCTAGGGCAGCCGGACGCCGGTGCGCCGGGCTATCTGGGCCTGCAGCCGGGCCATCTGCCAGTGAAGCTCCAGCAGCTGCTCGGCGAGCTGCATCCTGGGGATCTCGGCCACGTCTTCGATGGCCAGGTGGTCGATCGCGGCCGAAAGCTCTCCCATCGCGCGCCCCCACTCCATCAGCGTTCCTTGGATCGAATTCGCGTTCGAATACTATCGGAACGGCAGTCACGCTGTCAGTGTTTCGGCGCGCGAGTCACCCACGTTTCGCGCAGGTGATCGAAAAGCGGGTGGGTCAGCCCTTGTTGTAGGCGGCGATGACTTCCTTGGGGTCGCCGTCCATCCGGATCTTGCCCTTGTGCAGCCAGATGACCCGGTTGCAGGTCTCCTCGATGACCTTGAGGTCGTGGGCGACCAGGAAGACCGTGCCGGCGGACTCGCGGATCTGCCGGATGCGGGCCTCGCTCTTCTTGCGGAACTCGCGGTCGCCCGTGGCCAGGGCCTCGTCGATGAGCAGGACGTCGTGGGTCTTGGCCGAGGAGATGGCGAAGCGCAGCCGCGCGCCCATGCCCGACGAGTACGTGGACATGGGCAGCTGGACGAACTCGTCGATGCCGGAGAAGTCGACGATCTCCTGGTACTTCTCCTTGACCTCCGTCGGCGTCATGCCCATGGCGTAACAGCCGAGGACGATGTTGCGCTCACCGGTCAGCTCGCGCATGAGCGCGGCGTTGACGCCGAGCAGCGAGGGCTGGCCGTCGGTGTAGACGGCGCCCTCGTGCGGCGGGAGGAGGCCGGCGATGGCGCGCAGCAACGTGGACTTGCCCGACCCGTTGCGGCCCACGATGCCGATGGCGTCGCCGTGGTAGGCCACGAAGGTCACGCCCTTGACGGCGTGAACCTCCTTCATCTGCGGCCGGCCCTGGCGCTTCAGCAGGCGCGTGAGGGCGTTGACCGCGTTGCCCTTCTCGTTGTCGGTGGCCGTGCCGTAGACGCGGTAGACGATGTGCAGGTCGTCGACGATGACGGTCGGGGTGCCCGTCGGAACGTCGAGCGGACTCTTGCCCCGGGGCTCCGGGTTGGGGTGCACCCTCACGTCCTTGCTGGGGACGGCGGGCTCCTCGCCCTTCACCTGTGACAGCTCCTCGGTCAGTTCAGCCACGCCCGTACCTCTCCTCGGACCGCCAGAAGTACCAGAAGCCGAAGCCGAGTGAGAACACTGCCCAGAATACGCAAGACACCCACACCATAGTCGGGGGATAGTGTCCGTTCTGCGGGTGGTAGCTCTTGATGAGGATGTCGCGCATCCACTCGATGTAGGAGGCCGTCGGGTTGAGGTACATCACGTCGGCCACCCACTGCGGCAGCTTCGCGGACCCGACCACCTTGTCCTGGATCGAGAAGAAGACGCCCGAGGCGTAGAGCCAGGTGCGGGTGATGAACGGCAGCAACTGGTTGAGGTCGCGCATCTGGGCGCCCAGCCGCGCGATCACCAGGCTGGCCCCGATGTTGAACATCGTCTGGAGCGCCAGCACCACCGGGATCATGAGCCAGAACCAGGTGGGCCACTCGCCGGTGGCCGTCACGATGACGAGGAGCACGCCCATGGAGATGGCGAGCTGCTGCAGCTCCTGGATCGTGTACGCCAGCGGGAGCGAGGCGCGCGGGAAGTGCAGGGCCCGGATCATCGACAGGTTGCCGGAGATCGACTTGGCGCCCGCCGTCACCACGCGCTGGGTGTAGGTGAAGACGAACATCCCGGTCAGCAGGAAGGCCGGGTAGTTCTCGATGCCGCCCCGGCCGCCCAGGATGACGCCGAACATCACGTAGTAGATGCCGGCGTTGAGGAGGGGGGTCAGCACCTGCCACAGCTGGCCCAGGGCCGAGCTGGAGTACTTCGAGACGTTGCGGGACGTCGCGTACGTCAGGATGAAGTGTCGCCGCTCCCAGAGCTGGCGCAGATAGACAGGGAACCTCGGCCGCGCGATGGCACGGCGAAGTCCGTATCTCTCGGCGAGCTTGGCCAGCGGCTCCTGCCCGCTTCGGCCGCCCGCCTGGGCGTCCGCGACAGCGGATTCCGGCTGGCTCATGGCTAGGACTCTATTGGATCCAGGTCGGTGGGGTGCCTGCCGCGAGGGACGCGGCAGATGCTTGGACGGAGTCTTGGGGCGCCAGGTTCCAAGGTGCCGTCAAGACTCGCTCAACCGTAGCCCAGCGAGGGGGGCCATGGCGGGAAGGGCGCGACCACGGTCCTGTAGGGGGTAATTTTCATCCGCCGTTCACGTCGAGGCTTGACCTGTTTGAGCATCCCTGGGGTGTTTGTAGTCTTATAGGAAGAATGTCTGTGACGCTGGATTGGCGCACGTGTGACCGAACTGCAACGCGCCAGAGACTCGCTGGTGGCAAGTAGTAAGGGATAGTCGCGATCGACTGGCAGGGCGTCGGCTGGTTTGACCATGTCAGCCAAATCCGGGGGATACCAGGAACCCCCCGTCAGGCTGCTTACCATCACCGCAGCTCAGCGCTGTCGCCCACCTGTAGAGGGAGGATTTTTTTCACCATGCGTGTTACTAAGGGCGCACAGATCGTCGCCGGTACCGCGCTGCTCGCCCTCGCGGTTGCCGCGTGTGGCGGCGGTGCCTCGGACGGCGGCACTGCCGCGGGCGGCGGCGAAACGCCGGTCCGCATGGAGATCGGTGAGCCTCAGGAGCTCCTCAACCCGCTGAACACCACCGAGACCGAGGGCTCCGAAGTCCTCGCCGCGGTGTTCTCGCCGCTCGTCAAGTACGACGAGAACAAGCAGCCGGTTGAAGAGGCCGCTGAGTCGATCACCACCCAGGACAGCAAGGTCTGGACGATCAAGCTCAAGGCCGGTTACACCTGGCACGACGGCAAGCCGGTCACCGCCGCCGACTACGCGCGGGCCTGGAACTATGGCGCCAACCAGGACAACGCCATGAGCTCCTCCGCCTTCTTCTCCCGCATCGACGGCTTCGCCGACGTCCACCCGGGCGAGGGCAAGACGCCGACGGCCAAGGAGATGAAGGGCCTCAAGGCTGTCGACGACAGCACCCTTGAGGTGACGCTGTCCGCACCGTTCTCGCAGTTCAAGACGATGCTCGGGTACACCGCCTTCTACCCGCTGCCGGCCTCCGCGCTCGGCGCCGACGGCAAGGTGACCCAGGCCTACGGCGAGCAGCCGATCGGCCAGGGCCTCTTCAAGGTCGACAAGCCCTACAAGAAGGGCGGCGCGCAGACCATCGACATGACGGTCTACGACAAGTTCCCCGGCACCAAGCCGAAGAACTGGACCAAGCTGCAGTTCAAGATCTACAGCTCGGCCGAGACCGCCTTCCAGGACCTCCAGGCCGAGAACCTGGACGTGGACGACTCGCTGCCCGCCTCGGCGATCGCGACCGCCAAGTCCGTCCTCGGCGACCGCTACTTCGACGAGCCCGACGCCTCTGTCGGTTACATCGGCGTCCCGCTGAAGTACAACCCCGAGTTCAAGAACCCGGACGTGCGCAAGGCCATCTCCATGGCCATCGACCGCAAGACCATCACCGAGACGGTCTTCGCGGGCACCCGCGCCCCGGCCGACGACTTCATCAACCCGGCCATCCCCGGTTACCGTCAGGGCGCCTGCACGGCCTGCACGTACAACCCGGCCGAGGCGAAGAAGCTCTACGCCGACGCCAAGGGCCCGGCCAAGCTCGAGCTCGGCTACAACGGCGACGGCGGCCACAAGGAGTGGATCGAGGCCGTCGCCAACAACCTCCGCGCCAACCTGGGCATCGAGGTCACGCCGAAGCCGTTCGAGAACTTCAAGGCCATCCTGGACGACCTGGACGCCAAGAAGTACAAGGGCCTGTTCCGCATGGGCTGGTCGATCGACTACCCGTCGGCCGAGAACTACCTGACGCCGATCTTCGGCACCCAGGCCATCTCGACCGGCTCGAACTACGGCGGTTACGAGAACAAGGAATTCGACGACATCGTCGCCAAGGGTGACCAGGCCGCCGACGCCGCCGAGGGCCTCAAGCTCTACCAGCAGGCCGACGACATCCTGATCAAGGACATGCCGTACATCCCGGTGTACTTCTACCGGAGCAACTTCGGCCACTCCGCCAAGGTCAAGGGCGTCAAGCTGAACCTGCTCAACCAGGTTCAGTGGTCTGACGTCGAGAAGGCCTGACGTCATTCGCCGGGCGGACGGCTCCTGCCGTCCGCCCATCGGAGGACTGAGCTTGGAGGCAGTCACTTTGGGGCCGGGCAAACCGCGGCTACGAGGGTGACTGCCTCCACGCATGTACCGGAGGGCTTGAATGGGCCGTTATGTCATCAGGCGACTGCTGCAGGCGATACCCGTCCTGCTCGGCGCCACGCTACTCATCTTCGCGATCGTCTTCGCCCTGCCCGGCGACCCCATCCAGGCACTGGCGGGCGAGAAGCGCCTGGACCCGGCGGTGGCCGAGGTCCTGCGCGACCAATACCACCTGAATGACCCGCTGCTGCTGCAGTACTGGTACTACCTCAGCGGCGTGCTCTTCCACGGGGACTTCGGGACCACCTTCTCCAGGATCCCGGTCTCGCAGCTCATGGCCGGCAAGTTCCAGGTCACGCTGAACCTCGCGCTGACCGCGCTCGTCATGGAGGCCATCATCGGCGTCGGCCTCGGCCTGTGGGCGGCGCTGCGCCGCGGCAGGGCCTCCGACACCGCCATCCTCGCCTCGACGCTGCTGCTGATCTCCGTCCCCACGCTGGTGACGGGCTTCGTGCTGCAGCTGGTGCTCGGGGTCAAGCTCAAGCTGTGGACGGGGAGCGACATCTTCCCCGTGGCCGGCATCTCGGCCGGGTTCCGCAGCTACCTGCTGCCCGGTTTCGTGCTCGCCGGCACGTCGATCGCCTATCTCACCAGGCTGACTCGGACGAGCCTGGTGGAGACGCTGCGCGCGGACTACATCCGCACGGCCACGGCCAAGGGCCTGGCCAAACGCCGCGTCATCGGCAGGCACGGGCTCCGCAACGCCCTGATCCCGCTGGTCACCTACCTCGGTGCCGACCTCGGGAACCTGATGGGCGGCGCGGTCATCACGGAGACGATCTTCAACCTGCCGGGTATCGGCAACCAGCTGTTCAACTCGATCCTGCTGCGAGAACAGCCGGTCGTCGTGGGCATCGTGACCGTGCTGGTGCTGATCTACATCCTGGCCAACCTGGTCGTCGACATGTTGTACGCAGTGCTCGACCCGAGGATCCGCTATGAGTAACGAAGCAAACGTCGGGCCCATGCTGCCGGAAGCGAAGTCGCTGGTCACGGAGGCCCCGGCGCCACCGTCCCCCGACAAGCAGGGCAGGCGCGGCAAGCAGAAGCAGGACAAGCCCGCCAGCCTGTGGACCGACGCCTGGTACGACCTGCGTCGCCGGCCGATGTTCATCATCTCTGCGGTGCTGATCGCGATCCTGCTGGTCATGGCGTTCTGGCCGTCGTTGTTCACCTCGATCGACCCGACCAACGCCCAGACCTGCGACCTGTCCACCGCCCGGCAGCTCCCCAGCGTGGGGCACCCGTTCGGCAAGGACAGCCAGGGTTGTGACGTGTTCGCCAGGACGATCTACGGCGCCCGCAACTCGATCGTGATCGGCGTGACCACCACGATCATCACCATGATCGTGGGCGGCCTGCTCGGCCTGTTCGCCGGCTTCCGCAGCGGCCTGATCGACTCGGTCTCCTCCCGGGTCACCGAGATCTTCTTCGCCATCCCGCCGATCCTGGGCGCCCTGCTGATCGCCGCCACCTTCCGCGACAGCGGCATCAACAGCATCATGCTGGTCATCGCGGCCCTGGCGGTGCTCGGCTGGCCGATGGTGTTCCGCATCATGCGGGCCTCGGTGATCACGGCCAAGAGCCAGGACTTCGTGGTCGCCGCGCGGTCGGTGGGCGCGGGCCAGTGGCGCATCATGTTCAAGCACCTGCTGCCGAACTCGCTGGCGCCGGTGATCGTGGTCAGCACGATCAACCTCGGCGGCTACATCGCGGCGGAGGCGGCGCTGTCGTTCCTCGGGGTCGGCGTGCAGTCGCCGGACATCTCGTGGGGCCTCATGATCGCCGACGCCCGGCCGCGGTTCCTCGACGCGTCGCTGCCGCTGTTCTTCCCGGCCCTGTTCCTGAGCATCACGGTGCTCGCGTTCATCATGCTGGGCGACGCCGTGCGTGACGCTCTCGATCCGAAGCTCAGGTAGAAGGGGGGATCAAGTGAAGAAGACGTCGACAGACGTGTTGCCCGCCGAGGGAGGGCTGGGCAACGAACCGCTGCTCGCGGTGGACGACCTGCACGTGGAGTTCCGTACGCGCCAGGGCATCGTGCGCGCGGTGAACGGCGTGAGCTACACGGTCAACCCCGGTGAGACGCTGGCGGTGCTCGGCGAGTCGGGTTCGGGCAAGTCCGTGACCGCTCAGGCGATCATGGGCATCCTGGACATGCCGCCGGCCGTCATCCCCAAGGGCGAGATCCGCTTCAAGGGCACCGACCTGCTCAAGCTCTCGGAGGACGCCCGCACCCAGGTGCGCGGCCAGCGCATCGCGATGGTCTTCCAGGACGCCCTCTCGGCGCTCAACCCGGTGTTCACCGTGGGCTGGCAGATCAGCGAGATGTTCCGGGTCCACCGCGGCATGTCCAAGCGCGACGGCATGAACAAGGCCGTCGAGCTGATGGACAAGGTCCGCATCCCGGCCGCCCGGCAGCGCGTCAACGACTATCCGCACCAGTTCTCGGGCGGCATGCGGCAGCGCATCATGATCGCGATGTCGATCGCGCTCGACCCCGAGGTGCTGATCGCCGACGAGCCGACCACCGCCCTGGACGTGACCGTCCAGGCGCAGATCATGGAACTGCTGGCCGAGCTGCAGCGCGAGAGCCAGATGGGCATGATCCTGATCACCCACGACCTGGGCGTCGTGGCGGACGTGGCCGACAAGATCTCGGTCATGTACGCCGGCCGGATCGTGGAGAACGCCCCGGTGCACGACATCTACCGGGCGCCGGCGCACCCGTACACGAAGGGCCTGCTGGAGTCCATCCCCCGGGTGGACCTCAAGGGCCAGGAGCTGTACGCGATCAAGGGCCTGCCGCCCAACCTGCTCGACCTGCCGAGCGGGTGCGCGTTCAATCCCCGGTGCCCGTACCGGCAGGACAACTGCGTGACCGCCGCCCCCCAGCTCTACGAGATCAGCGGCACGCGTGGCAGCGCCTGCCACTACTGGAGGGAGGTCCTCGATGGCGAACGGCAGTGAGCGCATCCTTGAGGTTCGCGACCTGGTCAAGCACTTCCCCCTGACCCAGGGCATCGTCCTCAAGAAGCAGATCGGCGCGATCAAGGCCGTGGACGGCGTCTCGTTCGACCTGAACAGGGGCGAGACGCTGGGCATCGTGGGCGAGTCGGGCTGTGGCAAGTCCACGCTGGCCAAGGTGCTGATGGCGCTGGAGCGGCCGACCTCGGGCTCGGTGAAGATCAACGGCAAGGACATCGCCAAGGCCAGGGGCGGCGACCTCAAGCGCATGCGCCGCAACATCCAGATGGTGATGCAGGACCCGTACACCTCGCTGAACCCCCGGATGACCGTCGGCGACATCATCGGCGAGCCGTACGAGATCCACACGGAGGTGGCGCCCAAGGGCGACCGCCGCCGCAAGGTGCAGGAGCTGCTGGAGGTCGTCGGGCTCAACCCCGACCACATCAACCGCTACCCGCACCAGTTCTCGGGCGGCCAGCGGCAGCGCATCGGCATCGCCCGCGGCCTGGCGCTGCAGCCGGAGATCATCGTCTGTGACGAGCCCGTCTCGGCGCTGGACGTGTCGATCCAGGCCCAGGTGATCAACCTGCTGGAGCGGCTGCAGAACGAGTTCAACCTGGCCTACATCTTCATCGCCCACGACCTGTCGGTGGTCCGCCACATCTCCGACCGGGTGGGCGTGATGTACCTGGGCAAGTTCGTGGAGCTCGGCAAGGACGTCGAGATCTACGACAAGCCGGCCCATCCGTACACGCAGGCGCTGCTGTCGGCGGTGCCGGTTCCCGACCCCGAGGGCCGGGAGCAGCGCGAGCGGATCATCCTGCAGGGCGACCCGCCCTCGCCCGCCAACCCGCCGTCGGGATGCCGCTTCCGCACCCGCTGCTGGAAGGCGCAGGAGATCTGCGCGGAGGAGGAGCCGCTGCTGCAGATCCGGACGGGGACCGGGCACGAGAGCGCCTGTCACTTCGCCGAGACGCACGACGTGGTGCACGCGGGCTGACCGCGCCGGACCATGGGGCCCTCCGGGAGAACTTCCCGGAGGGCCTTCTCATGTGGTGGCCACGATCGCCGAGCCGTGGCCGAACAGCCCCTGGTTGACCGCCAGGCCGACGCGCGCGCCCGGCACCTGCCGCCCGCCCGCCGCGCCGCGCAGCTGGTACGTCAGCTCGCACAGCTGCGCGATCGCCTGGGCCGGGATCGCCTCGCCGAAGGAGGCCAGGCCGCCCGACGGGTTGACCGGCACCCGGCCGCCGAGCGCGGTCTCGCCCGCCCGCAGCAGCTTGTCCGCCTCGCCCGGCGGGCACAGGCCGACGTCCTCGACCCAGTCCAGCTCCAGGGCGGTGGACAGGTCGTACACCTCGGCGAAGGAGACGTCCTCGGGGCTCAGACCGGCCTCCTCGTAGGCCGCGTGCGCGATCGCGGCCCTGAAGGGCCTCTCGGGCGCGGGGACGGCGGCGCAGGACTCGGTGGCGAAGTTCGGCAGCTCCAGGAGCGCGTTGGGGAAGGTCGGGGTCACCGTGGAGACGGCGGCCAGGCGCACCGGGGCCGTCGCGCCGAGTCGCCTGGCGTACGCCTCCGAGGCCAGCACGACCGCGGCGCCGCCGTCGGAGGTGGCGCAGATGTCCATCAGGCGCAGCGGGTCGGCCACCATGGGGGAGGCGAGCACCTCATCCGCCGTGACCGGGCGGCGGTAGCGGGCCATGGGGTTGAGCGAGCCGGCGCGCGCGTTCTTGACCTTGACGGCGGCGAAGTCCTCGCTGGTGGAGCCGTACAGGGCCATGCGCCTGCGGGCGTACAGGCCGAAGTAGGCGGGGTTGGTCGCGCCGAGCAGGCGGAAGCGCAGCCAGTCGGGGTCGTCGTGCCGGTCGCCGCCGACCGGCTTGAAGAAGCCCTTGGGGGTGGAGTCCGCGCCCACCACCAGCGCCACGTCGCACAGCCCGGCCATGATCCTGGTCCGCGCGATGTCCACGGCCTGGGCCCCCGACGCGCAGGCCGCGTAGCAGGAGGCGATCCTGGCGCCCGTCCAGCCGAGCGCCTGGGCGTAGGTGGCGCCGGCGACGAAGCCGGGGTAGCCGTTCCTGATCGTGTCGGCCCCCACCACGTACTGGACGTCGGTCCAGGCCACGCCGGCGTCGCGGAGGGCGGCGCGGGCGGCGGCGACGCCGTACTCGGCGAAGGGACGTCCCCACTTGCCCCACGGGTGCATGCCCGCGCCGAGCACCACCACCGCGCTCACGAGGCCCGCCCCCACATCCACACCAGCGGGCCGTCGGCCAGCGGCCCGTGCACGAGCTCCAGCTCCATGCCCACCTCCAGGTCGCCGGCCGTGAGGTCCTTGACCTGGCCGAGCACCACCAGCCCGGCGCCGTCGAGCTCGACGGCGGCCAGCGTGACCGGCCGGTACGGCCGCTCCGCCACGTACGGCTCCGGCGGCGGGTAGCAGGCCTCGGTGTAGGACCAGACCCGCCCGCGCCGCGGCAGCCGGGCCTCGGCCGTCTCCTCGCCCTCGCAGCGCGGGTTGCGGCACAGGCCGGGCTGCGGCGGGAAGGCGACGGTCCCGCAGGTCAGGCAGGTGGTGCCGATGAGGTGGGTGGCGCCGTCACCGTCGATGGCGAACCAGCCGTCGATCGCTAAGGTCATAGCCAGGAGTATCACACAAGCGCTTGCTAGGGTGAATCCCTCCGGCGCCTCCGCCGGGTCGCGACCACCCGCGCCGACATGGCCGCCGCCAGCACCACCATCCCGGCCACGACCGGCGCCCTGGAGGCGGGCGGCCGGGCCGGCCCCCGCCCGAAGTACGGGCCGGGCCGGGCGGCCGGCGAAACCCTTCCGTGGGCCAGCCGCCGGGCCTCCCGCAGGGCGAGCGGCGCGTCGGCCACCCCGTGCCCGTAGGCGGGGCTGTGGCCGCGCGCCGGCCGTCTCCTGGTGCCGCGCTCGATGGCCGTGCGCACCTGGTACGGCGACAGCTCCGGCTGTGCCGACCGCACCAGGGCCGCCACGCCCGCGACCATGGCCGCCGCCGAGCTGGTGCCGTCGCCCACCACGTACCCGTCGCCGCCGTCGGCCGTGACGACGTCCGTGCCCGGCGCGACCACCGACAGGTAGTCCTGGCGGTTGGAGAAGGGGGCCACCCTGAGCCGCCGGTCCACCGCGCCCACGGCGATCACGCCCGGGTAGGCGGCGGGGAAGTTCTTCCTGTTGGCCGTGTCGCCGTCGTTGCCCGCCGAGGCCACCAGGACAGCGCCGCGGGCGAGCGCGTACTGCACGGCCTCCTCCTCGGCCGCCGAGCCCTCCCACGCGCCGCTGCCGCCGCCCAGCGACATGCTGATCACGTCCGCGCCGTGGTCGACCGCGTACCTGATGCCGGCGGCCAGGGCGTCGCGGCGGCCGGCGCGCTGCTCGGCGCGCAGCGGGTCGGTGTTCTCCAGCGTGACCCTGATCGACAACACCCGCGCCGCGGGGGCCACGCCGACCACGCCCTCCGCGCGCCCCTCGCCGTGCCCGCGGCCGGCGATCAGGCCGGCCATGGCGGTGCCGTGGTGCCCCCAGAGCCGCGGGGGCGCGCCGGTCAGGTCGGGGCCCTGGGTGACGGCCCCGCGCAGGTCGGGGTGGCGGCCGTTCACGCCGGTGTCCAGCACGGCCACCAGCACGCCCGCGCCCCGGCTCTCCCGCCACGCCCGGGGCGCGCGCAGCGCTCCGAGCTGCCACTGCCGGGCCCGCGCGGCGGCGCCGACGCCGCCGGGGACGCTCGGCGAGGCCGCCGTCCGCACGTCGTCGGTGGCGCTGGACGCCACGCCCGCGACCCCGGCCGCCAGGATCAGAGCCGGCAGCAGGGACGCGAGCACCCTCATCGGGTCAGCGCCCGGTACAACGTCTCGGCGAGCTGCCGGGCGACCCCGCGCAGCCGCGGCGCGGCGCGATCGCCCGGCCGGTACGCCCGCCCGTCGGCGTATCCCGCGGCCGTCGCCACGAGGTAGGGGTCGCCCGACCCGGCCAGCGCCCCGGTGAAGTACTGCCGCCGGCCGAACCGCTCGGCCGGCCCGCCGGGGAAGGCGACGGGCCGCACGGTGGGCGGGCGCGCCCCGCGGTACGTCCCGGCGCCCGGCACGCCGAGCACGGCGATCCCGACGGTGGCCACGTACGTCTGGGTGCTGTCGGCGTACGTGGCCCGCAGGGCGGTCAGGCAGCCGGGCCGCACCGCGGCGGGCTGGAACGCCACCCGGCACGGCGCCTCGGGAGCCACGCCCGCCAGCACGTACGTCACCCTGGCCCCCGACGGGCTGAGGCCCGGCACGACCAGGGGGAAGATCCGCGTCACCGGCCAGGCGTGCCAGCGCTCCGGCACGGGCGCGTCGGCCTGCGGCCAGAACACGGACAGGATGGAGAGCAGCACGACGGACAGTTGGTACACGTCAACCTCGAACGGGAGGGGAGGGACGCCCGATCTGCCGTGCATTCTGGCACGCGGCCGATGATTCGTTCCGACGCTTCGGTAAACAGCCCGATACGCGGAGTAATTGATGTTATGCGGCTATTCGCCCTAGGGTGTCGGCGAAAGTCGGACATGCGCCCCAGGTGGGAGCCCCAGCCGCTGCGCCGCGTCGCCGGAGTTGACCGCGATGGCGATCAGCCCAGCCGAGTCCGTGAACGCCACCAGCTCGCCCGGCGGCACCGCCGCGAACGTCGCCCGGAAGGGCATCGCGAGCTGCCGCCGCCCGAGCCACACCCCCAGCGTGTCGCCCACCTGGACGCCCAGCGCCTGCAGGTCGCCGGCCGCGATCGACAACTGCGTGTTGCCGAAGCGGTCGACCGAGAGGACCTCGCCCTCGACCGAGCCCTCCCGCAGCAGCGAGGTCGGCGCGGGCAGCGTGACCAGCCGCTCGACCGGCACCCGGGGGCCCAGCTCGGCCGGGTCCAGGCCACCGGCCAGCCGCCCGGCGACCGGCGAGAAGACGTCCCGGCCGTGGAAGGTCGGCGACACCGGCCGCAGGAAGTGCTCCTCGTTGCTGAGCGCGTACGCGGCCCGCGCGCCGCCGCTGGCGTGCACCGCCCAGGACAGCAGGCCGTTGTCGGGGCCGACGAACACCCGGCCGCCCGCCTCGACCGCCACCGACCGCCGCGCGCCGCCGACGCCGGGGTCGACCGCGCCGACGTGGACGCCCTCCGGCAGGTAGGGGATGGTCTGGGCGAGGATCGCCGCGCCCCGCCGTACGTCGCCGGACGGGACGAGGTGGCACACGTCGATCACCCGCGCCTGGGGCGCGATCCCGGCGATCACTCCGTGGCAGGCGGCCACATAGCCGTCTTCGAGCCCGTAGTCCGTGAGGAGCGTGATGACTGGGGTCACATTTGGTGACTGTACGTCCGGCAATCCGCCGTGAACAGCCGCAGATCGCACATTACGATTGGCCACGGGCCGCGAAGCGTGCGATGTGATCGTCGCACGCCCCTTCCCGAGGAGGACATCATGGGAGCACCGCTCAGCGGTGACAGTGCTGCCCAGGAACCGTCCCAGCCACCCCTCACCGACCGTGATCTCGAACTCCTCGCCTTCGAACGCCAATGGTGGCGGCACGCGGGCGCCAAGGAGCAGGCCATCAAGGAGACCTTCGGGTTCTCGGCCACCCGCTACTACCAGTTGCTCGGCGAGCTGATCGACAGACCGGAGGCGCTGGAGCAGGACCCGATGCTGGTCAAACGGTTGCGAAGGTTGCGCTCCACCCGTCAGCGCGACCGTGCGGCGAGACGGCTCGGCATGCGTCCCTGACCGGCTGGGTACGGCAGCCGCGTGAGGAACATCCCTGGTATGGAAGCGATCCTTAAAGATCCGTCCGGCGCCGTGATCGGGCTCGACTTCGACGGAACCCTGTCGCCGATCGTGCCCGATCCCGCCTCCGCCAAGATCCACCCCGAGGCCCCCGCCGTGCTCGCCGAACTGGGCGCGCACGTCGGCGCCGTGGCCATCGTGACCGGCAGGCCGGCGGCCACCGCGCTCGAACTCGGGCCCGGCCTGGCCGACGTGCCCGGCCTCGTGGTGCTCGGCCACTACGGCTTCGAACGGTGGGAGCACGGACGTGTCTCGGCGCCGCCGCCGCCACCCGGCGTGCCGCGCGTCCGGGCCGAGCTGCCCCTGCTGCTCGACGCGCTCGGCCTGCACGGCGTGGTGATCGAGGACAAGGGCAGGGCGGTGGCCGTGCACACCAGGCGCGCCCCCGACCCCGAGGGCGCGCTCGCCGTGCTGCGCGAGCCGCTGGCCGAGCTGGCCGCGAAACACGGCCTGGTGATCGAGCCCGGCCGCATGGTCCTGGAGCTGCGCCCGCCCGGCATGGACAAGGGCCACGCGCTCGGGCTGTTCCTGGCCGAGCGGGACGCCAGGTCCGTCATGTTCGTCGGCGACGACCTCGGCGACCTGGCCGCCTTCGACGCCGTACGCGCCTCGGGGCTGCCCGGCGTGACCGTGTGCAGCGGCTCGGCCGAGGTGACCGCGCTGGCCGAGCGGGCCGACATCGTGGTCGACGGGCCCGACGGCGTGGTGGCGCTGCTGCGCGAGCTGACGACGGCCTTCACCCGCCCCTGAGCGCAGCCGTTCGTGAGCCGGCTCGCGGCCTTGCGCCGTTTGGGCCGGCTCGCGGCTTTCAGCCGTTCGTGATTGGGCTGCAAGTGGCGGATCCTACGGTGGTGCGCATGTCACGACGATCTCTCGCCGCCGCCTCGGCCGCGGCCCTGGCGACCCTGGCGGCCGTGCTCGCCGCTCCCGGCGCCGCCTCCGCCGCCCCCGCCCAGCAGCTCAAGCTGCGCGGCGGCCTGACGCTCTACATCCCGATCGAGTGGGTGGTCCACCGTAAGGGCGGCGACGTCGTCCAGGTGGTCACCGGCCGGTGCGCCAAGCCGCAGGGCTGGGGCTCGCCGGAGTGCGACGCGTTCTACATCCTCGGTCCCGGCGCGATCAGGCGGGGCGCCGAGGGGTTCGGGCCCTACACGGGCAAGGACCCGTACTATCCGGCCAGCGACGTGCAGCCCTGCCCGCTCAACCGCAAGTGGGGCGAGGTGATCGGGCCCAAGGTCACCAGGGGCTACCGGCAGATGGGGGCCGGGCACAAGGCCGCCTACAACGCCTGGCAGGCCACGTGCGTCAGCTACTCGGGCGGCGGCGTCAAGGCCCGCTTCACGCAGCGCGAGTGGTACCTGCCGAAGAGCCGGATCCTCGTCGTCGACCAGTGGGACACGCCCGGCCTGGCCGACACGCTCAAGTACGCCGACTGGAGATGAGCACCCCGGCGACCGCCAGGCCGATGACCACGGGCACCAGCAGGAACGCGTTCCCGGTGCCGTAGCCGTCGGCCAGCGCGCCGAGCAGCAGCGGGCCGATCGCCATGGCGGCGCCCGCCCACACGGGCGAGGCGGCCGCCGCCCGGTCCGCCCGGTCGCCGGAGGCGCTGATCAGCGTGCTCAGCGCGAGCGGGAACTGCAGCGACGCGCCCAGCCCGCTCAGCGCCAGCCCCACGTACGACAGGATCGGCGCGGTGCTCGCCCAGAACAGCACCCAGCCGAAGGCCATCAGCCCCAGAGCGCCGGCCAGCAGCGGCGTGGCCGGCAGCCGCAGCGCGAGCTGCGCGCCCGCGAACCGGCCCGCCGCCATGCCGCTGACGAACGCCGTCAGCCCGGTCGCCGCGACGGCCGCCGTCACGCCCGTCCTGAGGGCGAACAGGTCGGCGGCCCACAGGTTGAACGAGAACTCCAGCGCCACGCAGCAGAACAGCACGCCCCCGGCCAGATGGAAGCGCCACCCGCCGCCCTCCCGCGCCGGGACGGCCTCCCCGGTGACCACGTCGCCCTGCCCTCCGGCGGCCCTTCGGGGCGCGGGCCAGGAGCGGCCCAGCGCCAGCGCGAGCAGGGCGCTGACGGCCGGGGTGACCAGCAGGGCGGACCGCCAGCCGAGCGCGCTCTGCGCCACCTGGCTCAGCACGAACGTCGCCACCATCCCCACCAGCACGCCCACGGCGTTGGCCTCGCTGAGCGCGGCCGGTCCGGCGGGCCCGTGGTGGTCGCTGAGCTCGGCCATCGCCGCGTAGAGCATGACCGAGCCGAAGCCGCCGGCCACGCCGTAGCCGAGCAGCGTCAGGGGCAGCGCGGAGGTGGCCATGACCAGCAGCACGCCGGCGTTCATCCCGGCCAGGCCGAACCAGCACGTCGAGCGCCGGCCGAGCAGCCGGGTGAGCAGGGGGAGCGCGAGCCCGGCGCCGATCGTCCCGACCGCCATGGCGGTGCCGTGCAGCCCGGCGACGGTGGCCGTGGTGCGCTGGTCGGCGCGCAGCAGCGGGAGGGCGGCGCTCAGGCCGTACACGAACGTGGCGAACGTGCCGAGCAGGAAGTAGATGAGCCAGGTCGGACGGTCCCGGACGAGTCTGATGGGCACTGAGACCGTCGACACCCGGCAGCCTCCGTCATTGGCAGTGAACCCGACTTCTCATGTTAAAGCAGGGCGTCGAGTTGGGACTCCAGCCACTTGTGCGGCGGCAGCGCGGTGGCCGCCTCGTGCAGCCGGTCGCGGCGCCGCCTGCGTTCGTCCTCGGGCATCACCAGCGCCTCGTGCAGCGCGTCCGCCGTGCCGCTCACGTCGTAGGGGTTGACCACCAGCGCGTACGGCCCCAGCTCGGCCGCCGCCCCCGCCTCGCGCGAGAGCACCAGGGCGCAGCGTGGCGACAGGACCGGCCCCTCCTTGGCGACCAGGTTCATGCCGTCGCGGATGGGGTTGACCAGCAGCACGTCCGCCAGCCGGTAGGCGGCCAGCGAGCGCGGGTAGTCGTCGTTGACGTTGAGGATGACCGGATCCCAGTCCTCGGTGGCGTACTCGTCCTCGATCTCGCGCGCGCAGCGCTGCACCGACGCGGTGTACTCGCGGTATTCGGGCAGGTCGTGCCGGCTGGGGTAGGCGAAGGCCAGGTGGACCACCTTGCCGTGCCACTCCGGATGGGCGGCCAGGAACTCCCGGTAGGCCAGCAGCCCGCGCACGATGTTCTTGGACAGCTCGGTGCGGTCGATGCGGACGATCAGCCGGCGGCCGGCCACCTGCTCGGCCAGCGCGGCCATGTGCGACTCGACGTCGGGCTCGCAGGCCCGCGCCCACAGCGCCGCGCCGTCCACGCCCAGGCTGTGCACGCCGACGCGGGTCGTCCTGCCCTCGTGGGTGACCGTGCCGGCCGCGCGGTCCACCCGCGCGCCCAGCAGCGCCTCGCAGCAGTCCATGAACGCCCCCGCCCACCGGGCGGTGAGGAAGCCCGCGTGGTCGGCCCCCAGGATGCCGTCGAGCACCTCCCTGGTCACCGCGTCCGGCAGCAGCGAGAAGTACTCGGGAGGCGCCCACGGCGTGTGGCTGAAGTGGGCGATGCGCAGGTCGGGCCGCTCGGCGCGGAGCATCGCCGGGGTGAGCGTCAGGTGGTAGTCCTGGACCATCACGCGCGCCCCGTGCCCGGCCTCCTCGGCCAGCGCCAGCGCGAACGCGCCGTTGTAGTCGCGGTAGGACTCCCACTCACGCCGGAACTTGGTGCCGAAACTGGGGGAGTTGGGGATGTCGTACAGCAGGTGGTTGACGAACCAGAGGGTCGAGTTGGCCACGGCGTTGTAGGCGCGGTGGAAGGTGGCCGCGGGGATGTCGAGCATCCGCAGGGCGCCCGTGTCGTAGCCGCCGCGGTCGAGCCGGCCCCCCGGGGCCAGGCGCACGGCGCTGCGGTCGCCGTCGGACAGCGCGGCGCACACCCACAGCACGCCGTGCTCCTTGGCCACCCCCGACAGGCCCGAGACGAGGCCGCCACCACCGCGTTTCATGGTCAGCTCACCGTCGTCGTCGACGGTGAAGGAGACCGGCCCGCGGTTGGACGCCACGAGAACGCTGTTCATTTGGGCTCCCTTCGCCCATAGGATCCCAGCTATGGCGCTAGATGAGCTAACCGAGGAACTCGCCCGCTCGGCCGCGGCCGGAGACCATCGCGCGCTCGGCGAGCTCCTGGCCAGGATCGAGCCTGACGTGATGCGCCACTGCGCCCGGATCCTGCCCTATCACCAGGACGCGGAAGAAGCCTCGCAGGACACTCTGCTGGCCGTGGCGCGCAACATCGGCCGGTTCGAGGGGCGGGCCAGGTTCAGCACCTGGCTGCACATCGTGACCGCCAACTGCGCGCGCACCACGTACCGCTCGCTGAAGCGCAGGGCCGCCGAGCAGACGTCGGAGGAGCTGCCGATGCAGAAGCCGGACGCGCGGCGGGTCAGCGTGATCGCCGGCTCGCGGCTCGACCTGCTCGACGCGATGGAGGCGCTGGAGGCCGACAAGCCCGACCTGGCCCAGGCGCTGGTGCTGCGCGACATCGTCCAGCTCGACTACAACGAGGTGGCCGAGCAGCTCAACATCCCGCTCGGCACGGCCAAGTCCCGCATCCACCAGGCCCGCAAGTACGTGCAGGGAGTCCTCGGGGAGGACTATCGGTGAGACGTGTCCTCTCAAATCGTGAGACGGGCGGTTGTTTCCGCCACTTGAGAAGGTAGAGTCCTTTTCGACAACTGAATATTGCTCATCCAGAGGGGTGGAGGGACCGGCCCTGCGAAGCCCCGGCAACCCTCCCGGCTTGTACTCGCGACCTGGCGAGGCCGACCGGGACAAGGTGCCAATTCCGGTTCGCGGTCAAGGTGGCCGCGGGCGAAGATGAGGGAAGGCCTCGCTTCATGTCGCTCGACTTTGGTCCTGCCGTCGCTCTGTCCTGCCGCGAGTGCGGCACGCGCTACCCCCTGGGCCCCAGCTTCGCCTGCCTGGAGTGTTTCGGGCCGCTCGAAGCGGCCTACTCCTTCGGCCAGGTGACGCGCGCGGACATCGAGTCCGGCCCCGCCAACATCTGGCGCTACCGCTCCCTGCTCCCGGTCCCCGCCGACGTGGCGAGCAAGCCCAACATGAACCCGGGCTGGACGAAGCTGGTCAAGGCCGGCAATCTCGGCAAGGCGCTCGGCATCCGGTCCCTGCACGTGAAGGACGACTCGGGCAACCCCACCCACTCCTTCAAGGACCGGGTGGTCGCCATCGCCGTCGAGGCGGCCAGGAACTTCGGTTTCCACACGCTCTCCTGCTCCTCCACGGGCAACCTCGCCGGCGCGGTCACCGCCGCCGCCGCGCGGGCCGGTCTCGACGCGTGCGTGTTCATCCCGGCCGACCTCGAAGCGGCCAAGATCGCCATGGCCCGGGTGTTCGGCGGCCGGCTGATCGGCATCGACGGCACGTACGACGAGGTCAACCGGTTCTGTTCCGAGCTGATCGGCGACCCGCTGGGCGAGCAGTGGGGGTTCGTCAACGTCAACCTGCGGCCCTACTACGCCGAGGGGTCCAAGACGCTCGCGTACGAGATCGCCGAGCAGCTCGGCTGGCGGCTGCCCGAGCAGATCGTCATCCCCATCGCCTCCGGCTCCCAGCTCACGAAGATCGACAAGGGGTTCAAGGAGCTGATCGCGCTCGGGCTGGTCGAGGACACCCCGTACAAGGTGTTCGGGGCACAGGCGGCCGGGTGCTCGCCGGTCTCGACGGCGTACAAGGCGGGGCACGACGTGGTCCAGCCGGTCAAGCCGGACACGATCGCCAAGTCGCTGGCCATCGGCAACCCCGCCGACGGGCCGTACGTGCTGGACATCGCCCGGCGCACGGGCGGGGGCGTCGAGGACGTCACCGACCCCGAGATCGTCGCCGCCATCAAGCTCCTGGCCTCCACCGAGGGCATCTTCGCCGAGACCGCGGGCGGCGTCACGGTGGGCGTGCTGAAGAAGCTCGTCGAGACGGGCAGGCTCGACCCCGAGGCCGAGACCGTGGTGCTGAACACCGGCGACGGCCTCAAGACGCTCGACGCGATCAGCGACGACGCGCGGCCCACCGCCGTGATCCGGCCCTCTCTCGACGCGTTCCGCGCGACTGTCTGACAATCCAGGAAAGGCAACAAAAACCATGAGCGTTTCTGTGCGGATTCCCACCATTCTGCGCACTTACACCGGGGGTAACGCCGAGGTGAGTGGCGAAGGGGCGACTCTTCGTGACGTTCTCGCCAAGCTCGACTCCGACTACCCGGGGATCGGCGCGAGAATTCTGGATGAATCGGGCAAGATTCGTCGTTTTGTCAACGTATACGTTGGTGAAGAGGATGTCCGTTTCGTCGAGGGGCTGGACACTCCCGCCCCTGAAGGCGCTCAGATCTCCATCATCCCTGCCGTCGCGGGCGGCTGACCGCCGGACCACCGACTCTTGAAGGCGCCCCTTGTGGGCGCCTTCTTGTTTTAGAACCAAATTCAACCTCGAACGACTCAGCCTTCGATGAAATTAGCGTTTTGTCGGTTGACTCTGTTGCCAAACCCCGTGCCACAGGTATGGTCGAGGGCGATCGTCTGGCTGATTTTCCCAAAAGTCATGCGATTACGGGTCTCGCGAAGGAATGGGCGAGATCTGCGAGCCCAGTAAGAGGAGTCGGAAGTGGCGCAGGGCACCGTCAAGTGGTTCAACGCGGACAAGGGCTACGGCTTCATCGCGGTAGACGGTGGTAAGGATGTATTCGTCCATTACTCAGCGATCATGATGGACGGGTACCGCTCTCTCGAACAGGGACAGCGTGTCGAGTTCGAGATCACGCAGGGCCAGAAGGGGCCGCAGGCGGAGTCCGTCCGCACGGTCTGATTCACCCTCGCTGGTATGCACCAGGTGGGACGTGCGGCAGCGCAGTCCGTACGGCTCGCCACTGTTTCCTCCGTCGGCTTCGCACGGCGGGTCGCACCTCCGGGGCGGCTCGCCGTACGAACCGGCGCACCCGATGACCTGCCCGATGAGCTGGGGTGGGGTGCCCGTGGCTTGCACTCGGCAGGGTAGAGTGCTAAACAGTTCGTTGGCACTCTGTGTGGCAGAGTGCCAACAACTCGGATCGAGACGATGGGGTCTGCCGAACGGAGATGCAGGCCTATGCCGTCGCGGGCGTCGGCTCGGTCCAGGACACGCCACCCTGCATCTGGGAGGTCTAGCCTTATGGCAGCCAAGATGATCGCGTTTGACGAGGACGCCCGGCGCGGTCTCGAGCGCGGTATGAACCAGCTCGCCGACGCCGTCAAGGTGACCTTGGGCCCCAAGGGGCGCAACGTCGTGCTGGAGAAGAAGTGGGGCGCTCCCACGATCACCAACGACGGTGTCTCCATCGCCAAGGAGATCGAGCTCGAGGACCCGTGGGAGAAGATCGGCGCCGAGCTGGTCAAGGAAGTCGCCAAGAAGACTGACGACGTCGCCGGCGACGGCACCACCACGGCCACCGTGCTCGCCCAGGCTCTGGTGCGCGAAGGTCTGCGCAACGTCGCCGCCGGCGCCAACCCGATGGCCCTGAAGAAGGGCATCGAGGCCGCCGTCGAGCGGGTCAGCGAGGAGCTCTCCAAGCTGGCCAAGGACGTGGAGACCAAGGAGCAGATCGCCTCCACCGCCTCCATCTCCGCCGCCGACCCCGAGATCGGCTCGCTCATCGCCGAGGCGATGGACAAGGTCGGCAAGGAAGGCGTCATCACCGTCGAGGAGAGCAACACCTTCGGTCTCGAGCTCGAGCTCACCGAGGGCATGCGCTTCGACAAGGGCATGACGTCGATGTACTTCGTGACCGACTCCGACCGCATGGAGGCCGTTCTCGAAGACCCGTACATCCTGATCGTCAACAGCAAGGTCTCGGCCAACAAGGACCTGCTGCCGCTGCTCGACAAGGTCGTGCAGTCCGGCAAGCCGCTGCTGATCATCGCCGAGGACGTCGACGGCGAGGCCCTGGCGACCCTGGTGGTCAACAAGATCCGCGGCCTGTTCCGCTCCGTGGCCGTCAAGGCCCCGGGCTTCGGCGACCGCCGCAAGGCCATGCTGGGCGACATCGCGATCCTGACCGGCGGTCAGGTCATCGCCGAGGAGGTCGGCCTCAAGCTCGAGACCGCCACCCTCGACCTGCTCGGCCGCGCCCGCAAGGTCGTGGTGACCAAGGACGAGACCACCATCGTCGACGGCGCCGGTGACGCCGAGGCGATCTCCGGCCGGGTCAACGAGATCCGCGCCGAGATCGAGCGCACCGACTCCGACTACGACCGCGAGAAGCTGCAGGAGCGCCTGGCCAAGCTGGCCGGTGGCGTGGCGGTCATCAAGGCCGGCGCGGCGACCGAGGTCGAGCTCAAGGAGCGCAAGCACCGCATCGAGGACGCCGTGCGCAACGCCAAGGCGGCCGTCGAGGAGGGCATCGTCCCCGGCGGTGGCGTGGCGCTGCTGCAGGCCGGCGCCAAGGCGTTCGACAAGCTCGAGCTCAACGGCGACGAGGCCACCGGCGCGGCGATCGTGAAGAAGGCTCTTGAGGAGCCCCTCAAGCAGATCGCGGTCAACGCGGGCC
The DNA here is from genome assembly GCF_040631115.1 of Nonomuraea sp. NPDC005692. Taxonomy (NCBI): domain Bacteria; kingdom Bacillati; phylum Actinomycetota; class Actinomycetes; order Streptosporangiales; family Streptosporangiaceae; genus Nonomuraea; species Nonomuraea sp. NPDC005692. Next base: position 37,352 of record NZ_JBEXYU010000015.1, read on the forward strand.
TCGAGGGCGGCGTCGTCGTGGAGAAGGTGCGCAACCTGACCCCGGGCGAGGGCCTCAACGCCGCTTCCGGCGAGTACGTCAACATGTTCGACTCCGGGATCATCGACCCGGCCAAGGTGACGCGCTCCGCGCTGCAGAACGCCGCCTCCATCGCGGCGCTCTTCCTCACCACCGAGGCCGTCATCGCCGAGAAGCCCGAGAAGACCCCTGCTGCTCCGGCCGGCATGCCCGGCGGCGGCGACATGGACTTCTAGGCTTCGCCTGGTCGCTGACGCATCAGAAGGCGGTTCGGATCTCCAAGGATCCGGCCGCCTTTTGTTGTGTCCGGTCGCGTCACGTTTAGTAGTTATTGACTACGGACAGTAACGAAACGAAGTGACGATTCACCGCACAAAGGAGTAGTTACATGAATTCCCGCACCGCGCGCGTTCTCGGGCTCGGAGCCGTCATGATGGCCGCCGCGGCCGCCATGACGATGCCCGCCCAGGCAGACGACCACGGTTACCTGGACGAGGCCCTGGAGTACGTCGACGTACCCTACTGCGCGGGCTACCTGGAACTGTACGACCGCGACTACTGCGCCTCGCCGTCGAGGTGGACGTCGTCGGACGAGCGCGGGGAGATGTCGGAGGAGGGCGAGGACAGGTCGTCGGAGGAAGGCGAGGACGGGTCGTCGGAGGAGGCCGACGACAGGTCCGGCGAGCGCCAGGACGCCTCGGAGGAGGGCACGGACACGTCGGGCGAGCGCCAGGACACCTCGGACGAAGGCACGGACCTGTCAGGTGAGCGCGAGGACGCCTCGGACGCCTTCGAGGGCCAGATGGCCGGCGAGAGCGAGGACCTGTCGTCCAACGCGCCCGGGGACATCACGTTCGCCGACGAACTGGTGCAGGGCGACTGAACCCCGTCTGGTGACGCCGGGCGTACGAACCCGACGCGGCACCACGGCGAAGGCGCCCCGTACGTGAACGGGGCGCCTTCGCCGCGGTGTTGTGCCGGTCTCAGACGCCGAAGTGCGCGACGATGTGACCGCGGGCCAGCGTGTTGGCGGTGATGTTGAAGCCGACCACCGCCGGGCTCGCGTCGCCGCCGACGCCCAGCTCGTCGACACCCAGCGCGTGCACCGTGAAGACGTAGCGGTGGGGGGCGCCGGGCGGGGGAGCGGCGCCGCCGTACTCTTTGGTGCCGTAGTCGTTGCGGGCGTGCACCGCGCCGGCGGGCAGGCCCTTGAAGTCTGGGCCGGTGCCCGCGCCTCTGGGCAGCTCCGCGGTGTCGCCGGGCAGGTCGAACAGCACCCAGTGCCAGAAGCCGCTGCCGGTGGGGGCGTCGGGGTCGTGGCAGGTGACGGCGTAGCCGCGGGTGCCCTCGGGGGCGCCCGACCAGCGCAGCTGGGGCGAGACGTTCCCGCCGGTCATCCCCCAGTCGTCGAAGACGTGGAGGTCGTTCAGCCGCTCGCCGTCGCGGATGTCGTCGCTCTCCACCACGAGCGCGGGGACCGGGGGCAGGTGTTCATGCGGAAGCGGTGCGGGCACGGCATCCTCCTAGGTCGACAGTCCTTCAGGCCATCCTAGAAGCGGCCGTGCCCGCCCTCCGTCAGGTACCGAGCTGCGCCGGGAGCGGCCTGTCGTGCAGCACGGTGAGCGAGGTGACCGCGCGGGTCAGGACCACGTACAGGCGGGCCAGGCCGCGGGGCTCGGCCTCGACGATGTCGGCGGGCTCCACGACGATCACGTGGTCGTACTCCAGGCCCTTGGCCAGCGTGGCGGGCACGATCAGCAGGCGGTGCTCCTGCGTCGCGTCGGGGTCGAGAACCGCGTGCGGCAGGCCGGACAGCGACTCGGAGACCGCCGCCACCATCGCGTCGGGGACGATGACCCCGATCGAGCCCTCCCTGGCCAGCACCTCCCGGGCCGCCTCGGCGACCGTGCCGCCCGGCCGGACCGTGAGCGAGCCCGCGCCAGGACGCAGCGACCGCGGGGCGGCCAGCGCGGGGGCGATCGAGGGCAGCAGGCGGGCCGCGTAGTCGAGCACCTCGCGCGGCACGCGGAAGCCGAGCGTCAGCTCGGTCACCTCGCCCTCGTCCTGGCCGAGGTGCTTCAGCACGGTCTCCCACGAGCTGGTGGACCACGGCGTGGTGCCCTGGGCCAGGTCGCCGAGCACGGTGGCCGAGCCGTTGCGGCAGCGCCGGCCGAGCGCCCGCAGCTGCATCTCGGACAGGTCCTGGGCCTCGTCCACGACGAGGTGGCCGAGGGACGGGGTGCGCTCCATGAGGTCGCGCAGCTCGTCGAGGAGCGCGGCGTCGGCGGCCGACCATTTGGCGGACTTCCAGCTCCGATAAGGCTTCCGCCAAAGCAGCATTTCCTGCTCGTCAGGCGACAAATCAGTTTTGGCGGCCTTTGTGAGGAATTCTGGGTCGGACAACAGGCGGTGCAGAACCTGTTCCGGCGTCAGTTTCGGCCACACCGCGTCGACGAGCTGCTTGACCGGCCTCGACCTGGCCACCGCGTCCTGGACCCGGTCGTCGGGCGACTCGCCGCGCTGCTCCATCCGTACCAGCACCTGGTGGGCCAGGCGCTGGGCCAGCGCGGCCCGCCCCGGCAGGTAGCGGGTGGTGCCGCGCAGGGAGGCCACCATCTCGCGCACCTCGTGGTCGGCGACCCGGTAGCGGTAGGCGCCCTTGCTGAACACCAGGCCGTCCTCGGGCTTGACGATGTGCATCCAGAGCGCCCGTTCGAGCACCGCGGCCATTCTGGCGTCGCCCTTGACCGCGGAGACCATCGGGTCCTCCTCGGCGGCGTGCTCGCCGAGCAGTCCGGCCACGGTGGTCTGGTCGACCTTGACCTCGCCCAGCGCGGGCAGGACGGAGGAGATGTAGGACAGGAACGCCCGGTTCGGGCCCACGATCATCACGCCTGACCGGGCCAGCCGCTCGCGGTGGGTGAACAGCAGGTACGCGGCCCGGTGGAGGCCCACGGCGGTCTTCCCGGTGCCGGGGGCGCCCTGGACGCACACGGTCTGGGCCAGCGTCGCGCGGACGATCTCGTCCTGGTCGGGCTGGATGGTGGCCACGATGTCGCGCATCGGGCCGGTGCGCGGGCGTTCGATCTCCTCGGTGAGGATCTTCGAGGGGCCGACCTCGCCGCCGTCGCCGAGCGGCTCGTCCTCGAACGCGGTCAGCGCGCCGCCGTGGTAGCCGAAGCGGCGGCGGCGGACGACGCCCATGGGGTCGGCCGGGCTGGCCTGGTAGAACGCGCGGGACACCGGCGCGCGCCAGTCGATGACCAGCGGCCGGCTGGTGCCGTCGTGCACGTGGCGGCGGCCGACGTAGATGGTGCCCGGCAGGTCGTCGCCGCCCTCGCGGTCGAGCCGGCCGAAGAACAGCGGGGTGTCCGGATGGTCGGCCAGGGCGGCCACGCGCTGGTCCAGCAGCGACTGGAGGATCTGCTGCGAGACCCAGTCGCCGGCCGCGTCGGCCGACAACGACTGGGCGTGGGCCCGCATCGCCTTGAGCGCGGCCCTGGACTCGGCCAGGTGGGCCTGCTCGGCGGCGAGCACGTCGGAGGGTATGTCGGGAGCCAGTTGATGTGTGGGCATGCGAAAGCGCCTCCCAGGGTCGAAAACGGAGGTGGTCAAGGCAGCGAATCGACTAGTTTAACGGCGGCCGTCCGGTGCCTCCAAAGCATTTACCGGCGCGCGGCGGGGTAAAGAGGGAAGGTGGCGCGGCTTCGCCTGGTTCTCTCGCCGATGATCCCCACGGTCGCGAGCTTCCTGCTGGCGGCGCTCTGGGGGATGTCGGTCTTCGCCGGCTGGGGGCTGGAGGCGTTTTGCGCGGGAGGCGAGTCTCCGTCGGCGTGCTCCCGGCGGCTCGGCGCGGTCTCCACGGCCTCGGGGTTGTTCGCCGTGCCGGCCGCCTGCGCCACGCTGGCCGCCTGGCTGGTCCCGGCGTTCCGGCAGGACCCGCGCACGTTCGGCCGCCTCATGGGGACGGGGGTCGCCGCGTGGATCGTCGCCGGAGCGGTGCTGTTCCTCGGCGGCCTGCTGGCCGGCTAGCGAACCCGGCAAAGACCGTATCTCTGAGTGAACGTGGGAATACCGAAAAAGTCGGGCATTTCAGGTGCGATTGTCGGATCATGGGGGTATGTCGCAGGCGGCGTGATAGTACGCAGGTGAGGGGGGTGGTTCGATGTCGACGACCCGTGGAGTCTCGTGGACGTGACATAAACGCCGTGCCTGGCCGCTCAGGCAACGAGCGGCCGGGCATTCAACCCGTCACACGCCGCCGTGCACGTCGTCGGCGTCGATGATCTGGTAGGCGTATCCCTGCTCGGCCAGGAAGCGCTGCCGGTGGGCGGCGAACTCCTGGTCGACGGTGTCCCTGCTGACCACCGTGTAGAACCGGGCGCCACCGCCGTCGGCCTTGGGCCGCAGCACCCGTCCGAGCCGCTGGGCCTCCTCCTGCCGCGACCCGAACGTGCCCGACACCTGGATCGCGATGGCCGCCTCGGGCAGGTCGATGGAGAAGTTCGCCACCTTCGACACCACCAGGACCTGGATCTCCTTGTCGCGGAACGCCTGGTAGAGACGCTCGCGCTCCTTGACCCTGGTCTCGCCCTTGATGACCGGCGCGTTGAGGTGCTCGCCGAGCTCGTCGAGCTGGTCGATGTACTGGCCGATGACCAGCACCTGCTCGCCCAGATGCCGCCGGACCAGCGCCTCGGTCACGTACGTCTTGGACGGCGTGGTGGCGCAGAAGCGGTAACGCTCCTCGGCCTCGGCCATCGCGTACGCCAGCCGCTCCTCGTCGGTCAGCGTGACCCGCACCTCGACGCAGTCGGCCGGCGCGATCCAGCCCTGGTTCTCCATCTCCTTCCACGGCGCGTCGTAGCGCTTGGGGCCGATGAGGGAGAACACGTCGCCCTCGCGGCCGTCCTCGCGCACGAGCGTCGCGGTCAGGCCCACCCGCCGGCGGGCCTGGAGGTCGGCGGTCATCCGGAAGATCGGCGCGGGCAGCAGGTGGACCTCGTCGTAGACGATCAGTCCCCAGTCGCGCGCGTCGAACAGCTCCAGGTGGCTGTAGACGCCCTTCCGCCTGGTGGTCATCACCTGGTACGTGGCGATGGTGACCGGGCGGATCTCCTTCTTGTTGCCGGAGTACTCGCCGATCTCGTCCTCGGTCAGCGAGGTGCGCTTGAGCAGCTCGGTCTTCCACTGGTGGGCGCTGACCGTGTTGGTCACCATGATCAGCGTGGTGGCCTGGGCGTGGGCCATGGCCGCCGCGCCCACGATGGTCTTGCCCGCGCCGCAGGGCAGCACGACCACGCCGGAGCCGCCGTGCCAGAAGGCGTCGGCCGCCTCGCGCTGGTAGTTGCGCAGCTCCCAGCCGTCCTGGAGCAGCTTGATGGGGTGGTGCTCGCCGTCGACGTAGCCGGCCAGGTCTTCGGCGGGCCAGCCCAGCTTGAGCAGCGCCTGCTTGACGTTGCCGCGGTCGCTCGGGTGCACGATGACCGAGTCGGCGCCGAGGCGCTCGCCCAGCATCGGCTGGATCTTCTTCGAGCGCAGCACCTCTTCGAGCACCGCGCGGTCGGTCGAGGTCAGGACCAGCCCGTTGACCGGGTCCTTCTCCAGGCGCAGGCGGCCGTAGCGGGCCATGGTCTCGGCGATGTCGACGAGCAGCGCGTGCGGCACCGGGTAGCGGCTGAAGCCGATCAGCGCGTCGACGACCTGCTCGGCGTCGTGGCCGGCGGCACGCGCGTTCCACAGGGCGAGTGGCGTGACGCGGTAGGTGTGGACGTGTTCAGGCGCTCGTTCGAGCTCGGCGAACGGCGCGATCGCCTTGCGGCACGCGTCGGCCTTCTCGTGGTCGACCTCGAGCAGCAGCGTTTTGTCCGACTGGACGATGAGCGGGCCGTCGTTCACGGACATCCCTTCCTACGGTTGACCCTTATCCAACACACACGACGGCAGGAACAGTCCCGGAACGGGTAATCGATCAGTCGTCCAGGCGGCCGGTGAGGCCCAGGAAGAGGAAGAGCCCGACGTTCAGCACGAAACCGGCGCCGAACAACACCCAGCTCCAGACCAGCAGCGAACGGGCGCTTCCGGGCTGCTCGCGGGCCCGCGTCAGCGCCACGGCGGCCAGGATGCCGCCGGGCAGGCCGAGCACGTTGAGGCAGGAGGCGAGGGACAGGAAGTTGAGCACGACGGCGACGATGGCGGCGGCCTGCGGGCCCTCGTCGCGCCGCGGCGGCACGCCGTAGCCGTAGCCGTACTGCGGAGGCGGCTGCTCGCCGTAGGGCGCCCCGTAAGGCAGGTGCGGGTAGCCGGACGGATCTTCTTGACTCACGTTCACCTCCAGACAGGTCAACGTTTATCACGGAATACGGACGCGCCCGACTTGGTGTGCGCGCACGGTCACAACAGGCGGCGCAGGGCCTTCCTGTCGAGCTTGAGCACACTGGTGACCGGGATCGACTCGACGAAACGCACCTCGCGCGGGTACTTCACCCGTCCGACCCGGTCGCGCGCCCACTCGATCAGCTCCTCGGCGCTCTCCTCGGCCCCCGGCCTGAGCTGCACGAACGCCACGACCTCCTCGCCCAGCCGCGGGTCGGGACGGCCGACGACGCCCGACATGACCACGTCGGGATGCTGGTTGAGCGCGTCCTCGACGTCGCGCGGGAAGACGTTGAAGCCGCCGCGGATGATCAGGTCCTTCTTGCGGTCGACGATGTAGAGGTAGCCGTCGTCGTCCACGCAGCCGACGTCGCCGGTGCGCAGCTCGTCGCCGACCAGCGCGGTGCCCTCGGGGTCGGGTTCGTGCTCGCCCCAGTAGCCGAGCATCAGGGAGTCGCCGCTGACGCAGATCTCGCCGACGTCGCCGCACTCCACCGCCTCGCCCGCGGAGTCGCGGATGGTGATCGTGTAGCCGGCCAGCGGCAGCCCGACGCTGCCGGCCCGGCGCCTGCCCGGCGGGTTGAAGGTGGTGACGGCGCTGGTCTCGGTCAGGCCGTAGCCCTCCAGGATCTGCGTGCCCGGCATCCGGCGCTCGAACTCCTGCAGCGCCTCCCGGCCCAGCGGCGCCGCGCCGCAGGTGAGGTAGGCCAGGTCGGGGAGCGGGTGCGACTCCAGCGGCTGGGCCAGAAGCATGTGGATCATGGCGGGCACGACGGTGCCGTACTGGACGTGCTGCTCGGCGGCCAGTCTCAGGAACGCCTCCGGCTCGAACCAGCGCATGAGCACGGCCTGCTGGGGCTCGGTCGCGTGCAGGCCGGCCACGGTGATGATCAACCCGTACGCGTGCGAGAGCGGCACAGGCACGATCGCACGATTTTTCCCCTCTTGATGGGATATTTCGTACGCGTCCTTGGCGACCTGCCAGAGCCCGCGATGGCTCAGCATGACCCCCTTGGCGACGCCCGTGGTGCCGCCGGTGTACATGAGCGCGGCCAGGTCGCCGGGGTCCCTGCGCACCCGTTCGTGCTCTGTGGCGCTCTCCAGCTCGGCCGTGTCCACATATATCGGGACGTCCACCGCGGCGGCCCGTACGGTCTCCACAAGCTCGGGCGAGGTGACGACGGCGGACGCGCCGCTGTCGAGCAGGATGTGCCGCAGCTCCTCGGCCCCCACCAGGAAGACCACGGGCGTGACCACCGCGCCCGCCGCCCACAACGCCTGGTAGACGATCGGCACCTCGGGGGAGGTGGCCATCATCACGACCACCCGGTCGCCCGGCCCGATCCCGGCCTCGACGAACCCGCCGCACATCCGGCGCGCGCGTTCGGCCAGCGCGTGGCTGCGGTGCCAGACCCCTTCGTAGAACACCGAGTCGTGGTCGTCGAAGCGGTTCCATGACTCCTCGGCCAGCTGGCCCAGCGTTTGCTCGGTCACATGCACAACCTGATCGGAGGCGCCGCGCGCAGTCAACCCTGAACGTTCGCACGTCCGCCCTTGACTGACGATTGTGGACGATGCTCTCATGCCGAGTAAATGTCCAATATCGGCCTAGAGGATCATTCGAGTTTTCGAGTGGCGCTAGATCGTGTATTGGTGGGATAACTAGGGTTCCGTGCTACCAGATGGCCTGCTGCGGTTCTTGTCACCGGCCCGTCGCCCAGAGCAATGGAGGACATGATCGACATGCGCGCGCCGGCGGCCGTGGCCGCGAGCTTCGCGAGTAATGCCTGGTCAGAACGGTGGCTCCCGGGAGGCGCACGGGCAATCCATAAGCCGCGGAAACAAGTCGCCGGACAAAAACTTTCACGAAAGACATTTTCCGTAGACAACTTTCCAGTCAGGTCCGAGGTGACTTCGTGAGCGACACGCTTGAACAGGGCGAGAGCGATCTCGACGACAAAACGCTCATCGAGCGCGTCACCGCCATCAACGAGCAGCTCCGGCCTCTGGTCGGCCCGGTGGCCCGCGACCTCGACCGGCGCGCGGCCGACACCCTGCTGCGCTCCTACCTGGAGCCCGCCGGCTTCGCCGACGCGGTGCGCCGGCTGTCCATGCGCCACCTGCTCGTCCTGGTGGGGGAGGCGGACATGGGCAAGCGGCTCGGCGCCATCGCCCTGCTGTCGCGCATGTCGCTGGCCGAGGGCAGGATCACCGTGCTCTCGCCCGCCGGCAGCGCCGCCGACCTGCTCTCCAGGACGGAGTACGGGCCCGGGCGGGCGTACCTGCTGCACGACTGGATCGCCGGGAGCACCGACCGGAGCGAGCTGCTCGACCTGGCCCGCAAGCTCGCCGAGCTGGGGTCGTACCTGGTGATCACCCGGAACGGCGTCCCGTCGCAGGCGGTCGAGGTGGAGCAGCCGTGGTGCGCGCCCGACTCCGGCGACCTGTTCGACCTGTACCTGAGCGCGTTCGGCGGCCGGAGCGTACCGGCCGGGGCCGCCACCGCCCGGGTCCGCGCGCTGGCGCTGCCCACGCCCGCCGAGGTCGTCCGCCTGGCCACGCGCCTGGTGCGGGACGAGCCCGTGGGCGAGGAGGTGGCTGCCTGGTTCGACACCAAGCCGCCGATGCACGAGGTGCGGGCGGTGGCGGCGCTCGCGTTCGCGCACGGGCTGCCCGAGCCGGAGTTCGCCCGCCGGCTCGCCGCGTTCGAGCCGGTCCGGGAGGCCCACGAGGCGGGGCCGGGGCCGACCGGCGCGCCGCATCCGCTGATCGCCGTGCACGACGGTCTCGTCGTCTTCCGCCTCCCGCACCACCGCGCCCAGGTGCTCGGCGAGCTGGTCGCCCGGTACGGCTACTGGCTGTGGCAGCCGTTGCGCGAGTGGGCGCGCTCGCTGGCCCTGCAGGGGGACGACGTGCGCGCGCGGGCGGCCGAGGGGGTGGCGTTGCTGGCCGCCTGGTCGTTCAGGGAGGCGCGGCAGGAGTTCCTGGAGGTGTGGGCCCGGGGGCGGGCGGGCGAACGGCTGACGGCGGGCGGTGCGCTGTCGTACATGTGCGCCGACGACGCCCTCGCCCCCGAGGCCCTGCGGCTCGCGCTCACCTGGGCACGCGACCCGGCCGACCCGCGGGCGGTCGCGGCGGTCGCCGGACTGTGCGGCGGCCTGTCGCTGCGCTACCCGGCCGACGCGGCGGCCCACCTGCGCCGCCTGGCCGCCGGGGACGGCCCAGCGGCCCGGCTCGCGGCCCACGCGCTCACCCATCCCTGACCAGGACGCGGGCCTGGAAGGCGGGTCAGAGGCCGGCGACGCCGGTGATGCGGTGGAGGGCGAAGCGGTGGACGGCCGCCCTGGTCTCGTCGTACGCGGTCAGGTAGCCGCCCTCCATCCGGGCCGGCTCCAGGATGCGCGAAGTGGCGTTGCCCTGCGAGTCGAGGTAACCGATCCACACCCGTACGCCCTGCTTGATGGCGTCCTGGAGGGCCGAGATCGTGGCCGTGGCGGGCCCGCGGGGCACCGCGCCGCCCGGGGCGTCGACCGGCTCGCGCCGCGCCAGGTGAGCCGCGTCGCCCGCGCGCAGCGCGCGTACGGCCGCCGAGGCCACCTCGGGATCGAGCCCGCCGGCCGAGGCCACGGCGCGTACGGGCGCCACCCCCTCGGTACGCCTGCTGTCGAGCTGGGAGATGATCACGTCGCCGTCGAGCGACTCGGCGACCGGCGCGTACCCCATGGCCCGCAGCGAGTCCACCAGCGCCGCCCTGGACGAGCGCGAGGCGATCACCGTGGGGGCCAGCCGGCGCAGGCGCAGCGCGGCGGCACGGCGGTCGGCGGTGATCTGGTCGAGCAGCGCCGGATCGTCGCACCGGACGTAGGCGCTCGCCGTGCCCACCCGGATCCGCCCGTGCCGCCGGGCCACGTCCGTCACCAGGTACGACAGGGCCTGCGGCACCGGCGTGGCCGAATGGCGGGCCAGCATCGCCAGCAGCTCCTCGCCGCCGTGCCCGGCGTCGAGCGCCCGCCGGATCGAGCCCTCGCCGAACCGGTAGACGGTCGCCCCGCCCTTGGACTCGACGTCGGCGGTGAGCGTCATCCAGCGGTTGAGCTCGCTGGTCAGCGGCCCGGGGGCGACGGCGGTGAGGTCGGCCTGCAGCAGCACGTGGTCGACCGGCTCGGGCAGCAGCGGTGCGAGCAGGCCGGCCGCGTCGCCGCCGTCGAGCAGCGCCCGCCCGTGGCCGGACAGTGTGCCGAGCCCGGTCACGCCGATCTGCTCGGCCTCGCGCAGCGCGAACTCGGTCAGCTGCTCGCGCAGCGGCCCGCGCCGGCGCGGCTGCTCCCAGGCCAGGCGTTCGAGCACCGAGTCGCGGTCGGGCGCCAGGCCCGGCGCGGCGGCCAGCACGCCGAGCGCGGCCGTGCGCACCCCCGGCGCGGAGGCCCGGCGCAGGTCGGTGTGCAGGGCGTTGAGCGGCCGGTCGCGGTCGTCGCGCTCGCCGACCAGGCCGGGCACCCGGTCCATGTGCAGCCAGGCCGCGGCGAGCGTCACCCAGCGGTCGGCGGTGGCCCTGACCCGCCACAGGTCGTAGCCGGAGGTCGGCAGCCACTCGCCGTCGACGCCGCCGCCCGCGGCGACCAGCCCCGCCGCGTGCGCCACCTCGACGACCAGCGCCGCCGCCCATTCGGGCAGGTCGAGGTCGGTCGCGGTGCGCTTCATGTCGCGTACGCCGAGCCCGCCGGTGCGCAGCACCCCCGGCGGATCGATGCTCCACCGCTCGCACAGCTCCTCCACGGATCTGACGAACGAGAACGCCTGGCCCGCCGCCGTACGGTCGGCCAGCTCGCGGTCGCGCGCGGCCCCGCCGAGCGCGGGCGGCACGGCGAGCAGGTCGCGGTGGACGCGCCCGCCGCGCAGGTGCAGGCCCACCTCGCGGGGCAGCGTCACGCTCTCCTCGCCGGTGGCCGCCAGCAGCCCGCGCGCCAGCAGCTCCTCGATGGGCGAACGGGCCGAGGACACGCGCACCTCGCGCCTGGCGTTGGGCACCCGCCCGGTCGGCGGCCCCCACACGAGCTGGTCGAGCGCGCCCCTGGCCTCGGCCGAGACCGCCGCCACCAGGGTCTCGGGGGTGGCCAGCGCGGCGGCCAGCCGCTCCTTGCCGGACCCGTCGGTGCCGGGGGCGACGTCGTCGGCCATCTCGTCGAGCTGCTCGGGCGGGTGGTGCCGGAACACGTCGACGACCCTGGGGCCGAGCCCGGCGGGCTCCTCCAGGACCTTGCGCACGCCCGGCCCGAGGTCAAGGGCGTTGTCGGGGCCGAAGACCAGCGCCAGGTCACGCAGCCGGTCGAGGGCCGCGCTCAGCGCGGGCTCGGGCCTGCCCGCCGCCAGCGCCCGCCCGACCAGGCCGCGCAGCGCCGCCTTCGTCACCGGCCCGTCCTGTACGGCCAGCGTCTCGACGACGGCCAGCGTGAACCGGTCGAGCCGGTCGAGCACCCTGCCGATCGCCGAAGGGCTGGCGGCCCGCGCGGCCAGCCCTTCCAGATGCGCGGGCACCGGAGTGATCAACTCAGGCCGCGCGGAGACGAGCGCCCGAAGCTGTTCGTCGGTGCGCCCCCTGATCCACTCCGTGAACTCCATCGTTGCCATGGTATGTCCCCCCTGATCGGGGCAGCATTGCCAGACGTGATAGAGCGCGCGGACCAAATGGTCCTGAACTACGTCAGCAGGGCGGCCGACGCGGCGCACGGCGTGCTCAGGCCCGACCAGCGGCTCGACTTCGCACGGCGGCTGCGGGCCAGGATCGAGGCGGAGCGGCGGGGCAGCCAGGACGCCCGGGACGTCGCGAAGGTGCTGACGCGCTTCGGCGACCCGGCGGCCCTGGTGGAACGCGAGGCCCGCCGCCTGGCCCACCCACCCGCGGACCCCGCCGGCAGTGTGCTCAGGGGGCGGCCGCGCGACGTCGCCGCCGTCGTGGTGCTGGCGCTGGCCGCGCTGCTGGTGCCGGTGGGGCTGCCGGCCGTGGCGATCTTCCAGGTGCCGGTGCTGGTGTGGGCGGCGGGGGCGGTGGCCGTGCTGTTCAGCGACACGTGGACGGTGGGCGACAAGCTGGCCGGGGCCGGGGCTGGAGGCGTTCGTCGCCCGGTTCTTCGAGGTCAGCGGAGTCATGTTCATGATCGGTACGGCTCTGGGCGTCGTCTGGCCGGCCTACCGGCTGCTCGACGTCAGCTGACCGGCGCGGGGCTGGGGAGCAGGCCGACGGCCAGGCGTACCCAGGCGGCGACGAACTGGTCCTTCTCCGCGTGGCCCGGCATCTCGCCCACGGTCTCCTGGAACAGCCGGTAGTGGACCACCGAGCCGCCGAGCACCGCGGCGATGCCCGTCCAGTCGACCTTGGCGTCGGCGTACTCGGGCTGGGCGCGGAACCAGGTGGTGATCGCGTCGAACATGGGCTGCAGCAGCCCCTCGCGGACCACCGCGACCAGCTCGGGGAACTGGCTCAGGTCCCGGAAGAACACCCGGGTGAGCTCCGACTCCTCCCGCACCTTGGCCAGGCCCGCCCGGCACAGCAGCGACAGGCGGTCCTCCAGACCGGCGGCGGCCTCCATGGTGCTCAGCTCGGCCAGGCTCTCGGCGACCTGGCTCCTGGTGCGGGCGGCGTGCTCGTTGATCGCGGCCGCGAGCACCTCGTACTTGGACTTGAAGTGCCTGTAGAGCCCGCCCGCGCCGGGGGAGAGCCCTGAGGCGGCCTCGATCTCGGCCACGGAGGTGGCGGCGTAGCCACGCTCGGCGAACAGCCGCAGGGCCTCGTCGATGATCCGCTCACGGGTCGATCTGGTCATGTCTGTGCAGATACCTCCGCAACGAGAGTAGTCGTTAGGGCGCAGCGCGCCTGACCAGGCCCGCCAGCGCCGAACCGGCCACGAGCCACACCAGCGCGGCCAGCCCGTCGTTGACGAGCGTGGTCCAGCGCGGGTCGGTGAGCTGGAACAGGTTGGCCAGGCCCAGCGAGAGCCCCGCGGCCAGCGACTCGACGAGCTGGTACCAGCCGTTGGCCGGGTTGGCCCGGAACACCGTGAAGACGGCGTGCAGCGCCAGGGAGAGCGCCGCCAGCCTGGACGCCAGCCGCACCGCGTACGCCACCGACGCCACGACGCGCCGCCAGGCCGTCACCGGCGTGCCGCGCGGCCGGGCGGGCCGGTGGGGACGGGGAGCGGCGGCGGCGACGAGCCGGTCTCCCGTGCCGGTCGTGCGGGGGGTCTCTGACACGGTCACTCCTCTCCGATAAGTAATTCCTTTCTGCCCATTCCCAGAGTCCCACAACAAGGGCCGTTACCGACGTCGATGCGGCGTTTGGCATCCTGCACGGGTGACTACCTCAGTGGGTTTCGACCTGGACATGACATTGGCCGACACGCGATCAGGCATCGCGGCCGTTTACGACGAGCTGTCAAGCCGTTTGGGCGTGCACATCGACAGCGGTGAGATCGTCACCCGGCTGGGGCCGCCGCTCGAGTACGAGCTGGCCAACTGGATGCCGGCGGCGGCCATTCCCGCGGCCGCCGAGCTGTTCCGGGAGATCTATCCCGCGGTGGGCGTTCCGGTGCACACCGCGATGGCGGGCGCGTACGAGGCCATCGCCGCCGTACGGGCCCGCGGCGGCCGGGTGATCGTGGTGACGGGCAAGAACCCGCGCGACGCCGCCGGCACCGTCGAACTGCTCGGGCTGGCCGTGGACGAAGTGGTCGGATCGGTGTTCGGGGCCGCCAAGGGAACGGCACTCGCGCGCTTCGGCGCGGCGGCTTATGTTGGTGACCATGTCGCCGACATCGAGGCGGCACGCGCGGGCGGCGCCATGAGCGTGACCGTCGCGACGGGCCCTTACACGGTGGGAGAGCTGCGTGAGCACGGAGCCGATGTGGCGCTCGCCGACCTGACCGAATTCGCCGACTGGTTCGCCGGATGGCGTGCGCGCGCCGAACTACGGTAATTGCCCGGCATTTTCCCGGTCGCCTCCGCGCGCTTCGGGGCATAACCTACATCCATTCATCCTTTTCGACTGTTTGAACGAGGTCCTCCTGTGCCGAGTGGCAAGGTCAAGTGGTACGACGCCGACAAGGGTTTCGGCTTCCTCACCCGTGACGACGGCGGTGAGGTCTTCGTGCATTCCTCCGCGCTTCCCACAAACGCCGGCCCGCTCAAGCCAGGCCAGAAGGTGGAGTTCGGCGTGGCCGAGGGACGCCGGGGCCAGCAGGCGTTGTCGGTCAGGATCCTGGACCAGCCGCCGACCCTGGCCAAGACGAAACCCAAGGGCAAGCGGAAGACGCCCGACGAGATGGTCGTCATCGTCGAAGACCTGATCAAGCTGCTCGACGGCGTCTCCACCTCCTACCAGCGGGGCAAGCACCCCGAGGCGGCGCACGCCAAGAAGATCGCCCAGGTGCTCAGGGCCGTCGCGGACGACCTCGACGCCTAACCGCCCGGGTTCGTCAGGGGTTTGGTGTGGTCGAGGGTCTCGGTCCGTTGCTGATCGGGGGCCTCGGCCCGCTGCCCGGCCAGCTTGGCCTCGGCCGCCCGCACCCGTCCGCGCCTGGTGACCAGCAGCCAGCCGAGCGCGCCGGTCAGCACGACGGCCGGCGCGACGAAGCCGGCCATGGAGCTGCGGGTCAGCGACAACACCAGCCCGAGCAGGCCGCCGAACACCCAGGCGAACTGCAGCACCGCCTCCACCACCCCGAACGTGGACGAGCGCACCTCCTCGCCGATCTCCCGCTGCACGATCGCGTCGAGCGCGAGCTTGCCCAGCTCCTGGGCGAACGCGGTGACCAGCGAGACCGCCAGCGCGGTCCACAGGCCGAACAGGACGGCCGTGGCGATCGTGGTCGCGGCCGTCACCGCCAGCGTGACCAGCACGATCACCTGGGGAGCGTGGTTGCGCGTCCAGTTGGCGACCGCGGCGCCGGCCAGGCCGCCCAGCCCGGCGGCCAGCGCGAGCAGCGCGATCGTCTTGGGCACGTCGAGGAACGAGCCGGCCGCCGCCGGCGCGGCCAGCCACGGCACCGCTTTGTCCTGGACCAGGAAGAGCAGGAAGAACACCAGGAAACCGGAGAAGATCCGGAGCGCCACGTTGGCCCAGACCGCCTCGGCCACGGCCGGGCCCACCTTGAGCAGGGTGCGCCAGCGCGGCGCCACGCCCTCCTCCTCCTGGTCGGGCGAGTCGACGTGCCGCGGCAGGCGTACGGCGGCGACGCCGAGCAGCAGGAAGGCCGGCATGGCAATGCGCAGCACCACGGCGCTGCCCAGCCACGCCGTCAGGCCCGCGCCGACCGGCACCGCCACCCCCGCCGCGACCAGCGTGAACAGCGCCACCCGCGCGTTGGCCGAGACCAGGGTGATGTCGGCGGGCAGCACGCTCGGCATGATCGCCGCCCTGGACACGTTGTACGCCTTCGACAACACCAGCACGCCCAGCGCGCCGATGAACAGCGTCGGCAGGTCGCCCGCCCCCACCGCGGCGGCCATGGCGAAGCAGAGCAGCCCGCGGCCGAACAGCGTGCCGGCCATCACGTAGCGGCGCCCCGACCTGAACCGGTCGAGGATCGGCCCCACGAACGGCGCGAGCAGCCCGAACGGCAACATCGTGATGACCAGGTAGAGCGCGACCGACCCGCGCGCCTCGCCGACCGGCACGCCGAAGAACACCGTGCTGGCCAGGGCCACCGTGACCAGGGCGTCGGCGGCGCTGTTGCCGGCCGACAGCTCGATCAGCCGGCCGAGCCCCGTACGGCCCGCGCCGCCCGCGTACGTCAGCTTCCTGGTCGCCCTGCCCGCCTTGCGCGCGCCCGCGGCGGTGGCGCGGCCGGCCCGGACGGTGCCGCTCGCGGTGGCCCGGCCCGCGCGCACGCCGGCGCGTCCCGCGCCGCCGATGGCATGACCCATCCGCCGCGAGATGTCCCGAGCCTGCTCCCAGCCACCCCCCACGCCTACCAGTCTTACCCGATTCACCCCTCTTCTCAGCTTCGGATCGGCGGTTGTGGGTCTGCCAGGTCCGCCTATGGGTGAGAATGAAGTGTGAGCGAACAGCACCTTCAGGCGGAGGCGGCCCGATGAGCCGCACCCGGGCCCGCGTCCCCGCTCCCGACCAGGCCTGCGTCGCCGCAGTCGATCTGGCGCGCGCCGCGGCGCAGGAGCTGGCGCACCCGGGCGAGGCCGGCGAGCACCTCGGCTTCGAGAGCGAGGGCGACCGGATCGTCACCCACTACTTCGCCTGCCTCGACCGGGCCTATCGCGGCTGGCGGTGGGCCGTCACGGTCACCCGCGCCTCGCGCGCGAAGAAGGTCACGGTCAGCGAGGCCGTGCTGCTGCCCGGCTCCGGGGCGCTGCTCGCCCCCGAGTGGCTGCCGTGGAGCGAGCGGCTGCGGCCGGGCGACCTGGGCGTCGGCGACCTGCTGCCGACCCCCGACGACGACGACAGGCTGGCGCCCGGTTTCACCGAGCTCGACGAAGACGCCGATCGCCAGATGGTTTTCGAGTACGGCCTGGGCCGAGCCCGTGTGCTCTCGGCCATCGGCAGAGACCGGGCTGCCAGACGCTGGCACGCGGGCGAGCACGGGCCACACACTCCGATCGCACACGCCGCGCCCGCGCAGTGTTCCACCTGCGGGTTCTACTGGCTGCTCTCCGGTGAGCTGCGGCTGTCGTTCGGCGTCTGCACCAACGAGTACGCCCCCGACGACGGCAAGGTCGTCGCCGCCGACCACGGCTGCGGCGCCCACTCGGAGGCGGCCGTGCTGCCCCCGCCGGTCGAGCAGGCCATCCCCATCCTCGACGACCTGGGTTACGACCTGATCGAGGAGGAAGAGGGCTCGGTGGACGGATCCGCCACCGAGGAGCTCGGCCACTCCTGACCGGAGCACGAGCACGGCGGTTTCGTCGGTCAGGGGGGCTAACCTACCCTGGCCCCTCTTCACTCGACCAGGATCGTGATCGATGACCGACACCTTTGGCACTGACCGGATGCGAGCCGCCGTCCTCTCCGCCTGGACGGCCTCGCCCGCCCGGTTCCGCGAGGACGCCAACGCCGAGGAGGACTTCGCGCTCGGCGGCTACCGCGACCGGCTGATCGTCGAGCTCGCCCAGAACGCCGCCGACGCGGCGCTGCGCGCGGGGGTGCCAGGGGTGTTGCGGCTGACGTTGCGCGGCGACGTGCTGACGGCCGCCAACACCGGCGCCCCGCTCGACGCGACCGGCGTGGAGGGTCTGTCCACGTTGCGCGTGTCGGGCAAGCGCGACGAGATCGGCGCGGCCGGCAGGTTCGGCGTGGGCTTCGCGGCCGTCGTGTCCGTCTGCGACGAGCCGGCCATTGGCTCGCGCGGCGGCGGCTCGGTGCGCTGGTCGCGGGCCGGCACGTCCGAGCTGGTCGCGGGCATTCCCGTGCTGGCGGGTGAGCTGGCCGACCGGGCGGGCCACGTGCCGCTGCTCAGGCTGCCGTTCGACGCGCCGCCGCTGGAGGTGCCCGATGGGTTCGACACGCTCGTCCGGCTGCCGCTGCGCGACGCCGCGGCGGTCGACGCCGTCCGGGTCATGCTGGCCGAGACCAGCCCGGCGCTGCTGCTCGGCCTGCCCGCGCTGGAGGCCATCGAGATCGACCTCGACGGCGCCACCCGCACGGTCGTGGCCGACGGCTGGCACGTCGTGTCGGACTCCGGCGAGTTCACCGCCGACGAGGTCGCCAGGCTGTTCGCCGACCGGCCCACCGAGGAGCGGGCGCGGCCCTTCTGGTCGCTGCGCTGGGCGGTGCCCGTCACCGGCACCGGCGAGCCCGGCCCGCTGCCCGCCGCCGTGCCGCCCGTCGTGCACGCCCCGACGCCGAGCGACGAGCCCGTCGACCTGCCCGCGCTGCTGATCGCGTCCTTCCCGATGGCCACCGACCGGCGGCACGTCGCCAAGGGGCCGCTCACCGACTTCCTGGTCGAGCGGGCGGCCGACGCCTACGTCCGGCTGCTGGGCGAGCTGCCTCGCACGTCCAGGCTGCTCGACCTGGTGCCGTCCCTCATGGGCAAGGGCGAGCTCGACGCGCGTGTCCGGCGGGCCGTGCTCGAACGCCTGCCGTCCGCGCCGCTGCTGCCCGCGTTGTCGGCGCCCGCGCCCGCGGTCCAGACCCCCTCCTTCGCCGAGGCCGAGGTCTACGAGCCCGACGCCGAGTGGCGGGTCGAGCATCCGGCGCGAGAGCCCGAGGGCGACGGCTGGGTGGTCGCGGGCCGGGAGGCGGCCGTCGTGGCCGGGGCCACCGCCGAGCTGCTCGACACCGTGGCCGCCTTCGTGCCGGGGCTGCTGCCCGCCGGGTGGCCGGCCAGGCATCCGGCCATGGTCGCCCTGGGCGTGCGCCGGGTGGAGCTGGCCGACGTGGTCGACCTGCTGTCCGGGGAGGCCGTGGAGGCGCGTGAGCCGTCCTGGTGGCGCTCCCTGTACGCGGTGCTGCCCGCCGACGATCCCGAGTCGCTGGGCGCGCTGCCGGTGCCGCTGACCGACGGCCGTGTGGTGCGCGGCCCGCGCGGCACGCTGATCCTGACCGACGGCGGCGCCGACCTCGACCTCACCCCGCTCGGGCTGCGCATCGTGCATCCGGAGGCGGCCCATCCGGCGCTGCTGCGGCTGGGCGCCGCCGAGGCCACCCCGCGCACGGTGCTCGAAGACCCGCTGACCAAGGCCGCCGTCGCGCAGTCGCTCGACAGCGCCGACCCCGAGCCGGTCGCGCGGGCCGTGTTGTCGCTGGTGGCGGCGTCCGGGCTGGTTCCGGGCGAGGCGCCGTGGCTGGCCGAGCTGGCGCTGCGCGGCGCCGACGGCGAGCTCTACGCGGCCGGTGAGCTGATGCTCGCCGACGGGGCCCTGGCCGGGCTGCTGGCCGCCGACAGCCACCTCGGCGTGGCCGCGCCCGAGCTGGAGGAGACCTACGGGGCGCGGGTGCTGGCGGCGGCGGGCGTGCTCGACGGGTTCGCCGTCGCCCACGACTCCGACGTGCTGCTCGACCACGACGACTGCGACCACGACCTCGACGGCGAGGACGATTGGCTCGACCACGTGCTCGACCTGCTGCCCGACCTCGCGGTGCCGCCGGTGGTGGCCGAGTTCGCGGCGGTGCGCGACCTTGAGCTGGTGGCCGACTGGGCGGCCGCGCTGCCGCTGCTGACCCGCCCGCCGCTGCGGGCCGCGCTGCACCCGCTGCGCGTCGAGGGCGTGGAGGTGCCCTCCTACACGGCGTGGTGGCTGGCCAACCATCCGGTGCTCGGCGGTCGCAAGCCGCTTGAGCTGCGGCTGCCCGGCGCCGACCCGCTCCTGCAGGGCCTCTACGCCGACGCGCCGGCCGGGCTCGACGAGGCGGCGCTGTCGATGCTCGGCGTGCGCACCACGCTCGCCGAGCTGCTGGCCGCCCACGGCGGCCCCGAGGAGCTGCTGGAGCTGATGGCCGACCCGGCGATCGAGGTCGATCGGGCGCAGCTGCGGGCGTTGTGGATCGCGCTGGCCGCCGTCGATCCGTCCCGGGTCGAGCCGCCCTCGCGGGTGCGCGCGGTGCTCGGCGGCGACATCGTGGTGGCCGCCGCCGAGGACGCCGTGGTGGTCGAGGCCCCCGACCTGCTGCAGCTCGTCACCGACCGGCCGCTGGTGCTGGCCTCCTACGACCTGGCCGAGGCGCTGTCGGAGCTGCTCGACCTGCCGCTGGCCGGCGAGCTGGCCACCGGCGAGGTGACCTCGCAGGGCGAGGTGCGCGCGGTGCCGCCGCAGGTGCGCTCGCTGCTGCCGACGGCGCCCGAGACGTACGTCGAGCACGAGAAGCTGCTGGTCGACGGCGTCGCCTGCACGTGGCGCTTCTTCGAGGGCGCGGTCCACTGCACCGGCGTCGACGGGCTGGCCCGCGGGCTGGCCTGGGCCACGGGCCAGTGGAACGACCGGCTGGCCGTGGCCGCGCTGCTGCGCGACCCGGAGGCGGTGCCGCTGCTGCTGGCCGAGGCCGACCTGTCCTGAGACCGGCGGGCCGCCTCCCCGTTCGGGGGGCGGCCCGCCGCGGTCAGGCCGCGCAGGTGGTGCCCGCCGCCGGCACCTTCCCGTTCAGCAGGTACGCGTCCACCGCGCGCGTCACGCACCCGTCGCCGCTCAGGTAGGCGCCGTGGCCCTCGCCCTCGTACGTCATGAGCACGCCGGTCCTCAGCTTGGCGTTGAGCGCGGTGGCCCACTCGTACGGCGTGGCCGGGTCGCCCTTGCCGCCGATGACCACGATGGGCGCCGAGCCGGTGGCGTCGATGCGCTTGGCCGCGTCGTCGCCGGGGGTGGGCCAGTGGCCGCAGGCGGTGGCGGTGCCGTCCGCCGACAGGATGGGGAAGATCTTCTTGATCCTGTCGTCCACCCGGGCCATGTCGGCGGCGGTCGGGCGTTCGGTGGTGTCGGCGCAGGTGATGGCCTGCAGGCTGGTCATCATGGTGGAGTAGGTGCCGTCGGGCCGCCGTCCGGTGTAGGCGTCGGCCAGGGCGAGCAGGGTGGCGCCGTCGCCCTTGATGCCGGCCGCGGCGGCCTGCTCCAGCACCGGCCAGGCGGACTTGGCGTACAGCGGGGTGATGACGGCGAGCTGGGCCAGGCCGTAGGTGAGCTGCCGGTCGCCGACCTTGAGCGGCTTGCTCCTGAGCCCGTCGAGCAGCTTCTCGACGGCGCTCCGCACGGCGGCCGGGTCCTGGCCGAGGTCGCAGGTCTGGGCCACGCAGTCTTCGGCGAACGCCTCGAAGGCGTGGGCGAAGCCGGTGGCCTGGGTGACGGCGCGCTGCTCGAAGGTGACCGTGGGGTCGAAGGCGCCGTCGAGGACGAAGCGGCCGACGTTCGCGGGGAAGCGGGTGGCGTAGACGGCGCCGAGGTGGGTGCCGTAGGAGAAGCCGAAGTAGTTGAGCCGCCGGTCGCCGAGCGCGGCCCTGATGCGGTCGAGGTCCTGGGCGGCGTTCACGGTGCCCACGTGGGGCAGGATCTTGCCCGAGTCCTTCTCGCAGGCGGCGGCGAACTTCTTCGACATCGCCTCGCCGTCGGCCCCGGCGGGCGCGGCGAGGAGGGCGTCGAGCTTGCCGCCGCATTTGACGCCCGCGCTGCGGTCGACGCCGCGGGGGTCGAAGCTGACGAGGTCGTAGCGGGTGCCCAGGCTGCCGAACGCCTTCGCGGCCTGGGCCAGCGTGTCGACGCCGGACCCGCCGGGCCCGCCGAAGTTGAGGACCAGCGAGCCGAGCGGGTCGCCGGTGGCCTTGATCCGGATCAGCGCCAGGTCGATCTTCTGGCCGCCGGGGTCGCCGTAGTCGAGCGGCACCTGGACGGCCCCGCACTGGACGGCCTCGTCCTTGGGCAGCGGCTTGCCGTCGGGCCCGGTCAGCCCGGTGCACGGGCTCCAGGCGACGGTGCCCTTGCCGGGGCCGGCCTGCTTCGCGGGCTCACCTGTGGTGCCGCACCCGGCGAGGACGGCGGCGCCCAGCAGGATCGTCAACATCGCCTTCTTCATGCTGACCAGCCTGCCGGGACGGTGTCCGCCCAGGTAGTGGAGGGAGACATGGCTTCCTGATGACTTCGGAGATGTCCGGAAGATGATGAATGTCAACCCCGGCGCGGACGGCGGACGAACCACATGCCGAAGAGGCCGAAGCCGACCCCGGTGACGCAGGTCCAGATCCACCACGTGTTCTCGGGGGCCGGGCGGAAGATCAGCAGGACGATCAGGGCGACGGCCCACAGGGCGGTGCCGGCACCGACGGCGGCCGTGTCGTTGGTCTTGATCGGCTCGGGATCAGGGTGCCACTGCTGCTTCACGTGTCCACCCTAGCTTCCAATCGGGTCTCGATCCGATTGCGGACACTTTTCCCAGCTCACCAGTACTGTCACTCTTCGCCCCGTGAGTGACATGCGTAATGCAATAGACCGTTTCTTCGCAATCTCTGCACGAGACTCCACGATCTCCCGTGAGGTACGTGGCGGCCTGGCCACGTTCTTCACGATGGCCTACATCGTGGTGCTGAACCCGATCATCCTCGCCTATGGCAAGGACATCGACGGCCAGGTCATCGGCGATGGCACGACCCCGCAGGTGGCGCTGGTCGCCGCGGGCACGGCGTTCGTGGCGGGCATCCTGACGATCATCATGGGCGTGGTCGGCCGGGTGCCGTTCGCGATGGCCGCCGGGCTCGGGCTCAACGCCTTCGTGACCTTCAACATCGCCACGGTGATGACCTGGGAGGAGGCCATGGGCCTGGTCTTCCTCGAAGGCGTCATCATCGCGATCCTGGTGCTGACCGGCCTGCGGACGGCGGTGTTCCACGCCATCCCGGCCCAGCTCAAGACCGCCATCAGCGTCGGCATCGGCCTGTTCATCGCGCTGATCGGCTTCGTGGACGCCGGTTTCGTGCGCAAGGCCGCGGGCACGCCGCTGGAGCTGGGCATCGGCGGCCAGCTCACCTCCTGGCCGGTGTTCGTGTTCATCGTGGGCCTGCTGGCCACCGCCGCCATGGTGGCGCGGAAGGTCAAGGGCGCGATCCTGATCGGCATCGTCGGCTCGACCGTCCTGGCGATGGTCGTCCAGGCGGTCACCAAGGTGGGCGCGGCCTCGCCCAAGAACGCCGGCGGCTGGCAGCTCAACGTCCCCGCCATCCCCGCCGCCGACAAGATCTTCGGCTTCCACAACCCGCTGACGCTGTTCACGGAGTTCGACCCGATCGGCGCCTTCAGCCGGATCTCCGTGCTGCTGGCCGTGCTGTTCGTGTTCACCCTGCTCATCACCGACTTCTTCGACACGATGGGCACGATCGTCGGCGTCGGTCGTCAGGCGGGCCTGGTCCAGGCCGACGGCACGCTGCCGCGGACCAAGGAGATCCTGCTCGTCGACTCGATCGCCGCGGCGGCGGGCGGCGCCGGCTCGGTCTCGTCGAACACCACCTACATCGAGTCGGCCGCCGGCGTCGGGGAGGGCGCGCGGACCGGTCTGGCCAGCGTGGTCACCGGTGTGCTGTTCCTGGTCGCCATCTTCTTCGCGCCGTTGGTCGCCGTCGTGCCCTACGAGGCCGCCACGCCCGCGCTGGTCGTCGTCGGCTTCCTCATGATGACCGCCATCCGCGACATCGACTGGGACGACTACGAGATCGCCATCCCGGCCTTCCTCACCATCGTCGTCATGCCGTTCACCTACTCCATCTCGAACGGCATCGGCGCCGGCTTCATCAGCTACGTGCTGGTCAAGGTCGTACGGGGCAAGGCGCGCGAGATCCACCCGCTGATGTGGGGCGTCACCGCGCTGTTCGTCCTCTACTTCGCGATCGGCCCGATCCGGGCCGCGATCGGTCTCTGACCTCGATGTCCAGGAGCCGCCCCGCGCATGTGGGGCGGCTTCGGGGTATCAAGGAGTGAGACGAACCTGACCTAGGGAAATATCTTGCCTTCGCATATAGTTAGCAAAGGTAATGAGACGTGCTAATGAACAACCAGCCCAAGATGGACCTGCGCAGCGACGCGGGCCTGGCCTCAGCCCTGCGCGTGTCGATGGCAAGGCTGACCAGGCGACTCCGGCGTCAGGCGGCGGCGCACTCGCTGACGCCCACCCAGTTCGCGACGCTCGCCGCCGTGGAACGGCATTCCGGGATAACCCCCGGCGAATTGGCCGAGCTAGAGAAGGTGCAACCGCCCTCGATGACGCGCGTGATCGCCGCGCTAGAGGAACGCGGCCTGGTCGCACGCACCCCGCACCCGACCGACCGGCGTCAGGTGACCGTGACCGTGACCGAGGCCGCCCAGACGCTGCTGAAGGAGGAACGCCGCCGCAAGGAGGCGTGGCTGACACAGCGGCTGAAGGAGCTCTCGCCGGAGGAGCGGTCGATCCTGCGGCAGGCGGCGCCGATCCTGGAGAAGCTCAGCAAGATATAGAGCCTGAGCAACCCAAGACCGGGATGTTCCGGTCGCTCAAGGTTCGCAACTATCGCATGTTCGCGGCAGGTGGCGCCGTCTCCAACGTCGGCACCTGGCTGCAGCGCACCGCCCAGGACTGGCTGGTGCTCGACCTGACCAAGGGCCCGCACGGCGTGGGAGGCAGCGCGGCGGCCCTCGGCCTGGCGACCGCCCTGCAGTTCCTGCCGATGTTGCTGTTCGGGCTCTTCGGCGGCGTGCTCGCCGACCGATACCCCAAGCGGCCCATCCTCATCGCCGCCCAGTCGATGATGGCGGTGCTCGCGCTCACCATCGGCGTGCTGACCATGACCGGCACCGCGCAGGTCTGGCACGTGTTCGTGATGGCGTTCCTGCTCGGCCTGATCTCCTGCGTCGAGGTGCCGACCAGGCAGGCGTTCGTGGTCGAGATGGTCGGACGGCAGGACCTGCCCAACGCCATCGCCCTGAACAGCTCCATCTTCAACCTCGCCCGCGTGGTGGGCCCCGCGCTGGCCGGCATCCTGATCTCCGTGCTGGGCGGCACCGGACCGATCTTCCTGATCAACGCGCTCACCTTCGGCGCGGTGATCTCCAGCCTGGTCTTCATGCGGAAGTCCGAGCTCAACCTGTCCGAGCCGGTGCCCAGGGCCAAGGGCCAGCTCAGGGAGGGCCTGCGGTACGTGCTGCGGCGCGAGGAGCTCCTCATGCCGATACTGCTGATCGCCTTCGTGTCGATGTTCTCGCAGTCGTTCTCGATGTCGATCGCGCTGATGGCCCGCGAGGTGTTCGGCGCCGGGGCGTCGTCGTTCGGGCTGGCCTCCAGCATGTTCGCGGTGGGCGCGCTGGGCGGCGCGCTGCTGGCGGCGCGGCGGGCCAGACTCTCGCGCAAGGTGCTCTTCTCCGGGGCGATCGGGTTCGGGCTGTTCCAGGTGCTGACCGGGCTGGCCCCCTTCTACCCCGTCTATCTGCTGCTACTCGTCCCGACCGGCATCGCGTTGATCACCATCAACACGGCCGCGAACGCGAGTGTGCAGATCGCCACGTCCCCCGAGATGCGGGGCCGGGTCATGGGCATCTACATGCTGGTCTTCACCGGGGGAGCGCCTGTCGGGGCGCCGCTGATCGGGTGGCTGTCGGAGCTGGGCGGGCCGCGTACGGGCGTGCTGCTGTCGGGCGTGCTCGTCCTGGTGGGCACCGGGCTCGCGGTGCTGGTGACCAAGCTGATCGGCAACCGGATGGCCAGGCCCGCGCTGGCGATGGCGTGATCCGTTCCCGTCCGGGGGACAATCGCATGACATGAGGCTCTTCGCGGCCGTGGTTCCGCCTGAGGAGGCGCTCGACGAGGTCGAGCGGGCCGTGGCGCCGTACGTCGGGCAGGTGCCGGGGCTGCGCTGGGCCGGCCGCCCTACCTGGCACGTCACGCTGGCCTTCTACGGCGAGGTGCCCGAACGGGCGCTGCCCGACCTGCGGGTGCGCCTGGAGCGGGCCGCCCACCGGCACACGGTGCTCGACCTGGCCCTCGCCGGGGCCGGGGCGTTCTCCTCGGCGCGGCGGGCCAGGGTGCTCTGGGCCGGGGTCGCGGGCGACTCCATGACCCGGCTGGCCGACTCGGCCCGCGCGGCCGGCCGCCGCGCGGGGGCCGTGCAGACCGACGAGAAACGGTTCCACGCGCACCTCACCCTGGCCAGGGCCCGGACGGACACCGACCTCAGAGAGCTGGTGGAGTCGCTGGCCGGGTTCGCCGGGACGCCGTGGCGGGCCGAGCGGCTGCACCTGTTCCACAGCCACACCGGGCCTGCGGTGAGGTACGAGTCACTCGGCGATTGGGCGCTCGCACCGGTGAAGCGGGGCTAGGCTCCAGGGCGTGGACCGTCCTCGCCCCTGGCTGCTGCCCCTCGTGCTCGGCCTGCTGTTCCTGATCGTTCTGCTCGGCGCCCTGCTGACCTGAGCCGCCCCGGGCGGCCGGGCCCGTGGTCGTGCCGGGCCCGGCCGGTCACGCCGTCACCAGGCGTAGTCCTCCGGGGCGGTGCGGTGACCGGGGAAGATCTCGTCGAGGCGGGCCAGGGTGGCCTCGTCCAGCTCGATCTCCAGCGTGCGCATGCTGCCTTCGAGCTGCTCCAGCGTGCGCGGGCCGATGATCGGGGCGGTGACCGCGCGCTGCCGCAGCAGCCAGGCCAGCGCCACGTACGCCGGGTCCTCGCCCAGCTCGTCGCAGAGCTTCTCGTACGCCTCGATCTTGTCCCGGTGCTTGTCCAGCTCCCGGACCATGGTGTCGGAGGCGGACCGGCCCTTGTCGATCTTGCGTAGGACGCCGCCGAGCAGCCCGCCGGCCAGCGGGCTCCACGGGATCACGCCGATGCCGTAGTCCTCGCAGGCGGGCAGCACCTCCAGCTCCACCGTCCGGGTGAGCAGGTTGTAGTGGCTCTGCTCGCTGGTCAGCCCGAACGTGCCGCGCCGCGCCGCCGTCTCCTGGGCCTTGGCGATGTGCCAGCCCGCGAAGTTGGACGAGCCCACGTAGATGACCTTGCCCTGCTGCCGCAGGACCTCCATGGCCTCCCAGAACTCCTCGAAAGGCGTGTTCCGGTCGACGTGGTGGGCCTGGTAGATGTCGATGTAGTCGGTCTGCATGCGCTTCAGCGAGGCGTCGCAGGCCCGGCGGATGTTCAGTGCCGACAGGCGGCGCTCGTTGGGCCAGTCGCCCATGTCGCCGTAGAGCTTGGTCGCGATGACCGTGCGCTCGCGACGGCCGCCGCCCTGGGCGAACCAGCGGCCCAGGATGTTCTCCGTGATGCCCTCGCCCTTCTTCCAGCCGTAGACGTTCGCGGTGTCGAAGAAGTTGATGCCCAGGTCGTGGGCCTTGTCCATGATCGCGAAGGAGTCTTCCTCCGAGGTCAGCGGGCCGAAGTTCATCGTGCCGAGGCAGAGCGGGCTCACCTGGAGGCCGCTGCGTCCGAGGTTGACATAGTCCATGGGGTCCACACTAAATACCTGGAGTGCGCTCCAGGCCATAGGCTGAGTTCATGATCTGCGCGGGGTCGTCGTGATCGTCCTGCTCCGCGCCGCGTTGCCGATCTTCCTGGCGATGGTCACTGGCATGGTGGGCACGCTGGTGATCACGTCCGTGCTCGGCAACCACGAGACGGTCGCGCTGGCCGCCTTCGCGGTGATGACCGCGGTGCTCACGCCCGCCACCGCCGCCGTGCAGGGCGCGCTGCGGGGGCTCGGGCCGTTCGTGGCGCCGTACCGGGACGATCCGGGCGCGGCGGTGCCCGTCGTACGGGACGCGCGCTGGCTCAGCCTGGCCACGGGCACGCTGGGGGCGCTCGCCGTGATCTGCGTGCCCGTGCTCGCGCGGGTGAGCGGGGTGCCCGCCGAGGTGGTCGGCGAGTTGGGTCTGCTGCCCTGGTGTCTGGCCGGCTACCTGCTGGTCTTCGCCTCGACCGGCGGCGCGAGCACGATCCTGGTGGCGCTCGGGCGCAGCCGCGACGTGTTGTGGCCCAGCCTGACCTTCGGTCTGGTGCTGAGCGTGCTGACCGTGGTGCTGGCGCCGCGGATCGGTCTCGACGGCGTGGGCGTGGCCTGGCTGGTCGCCGGGGTGGTGGCCGCGGTCGTGGCGAGCCTCCTGCTGCGCCGGGCGCTCGGGCGGCCGATCGGGCAGGGGCGGCCCAGGATGACCGAGATCGTCCGGCTGGCCAGGGTCAGCGTGCCGCTGGCGGCGACCGTGCTGATCAAGTTCGGGGTGCTCGGCGTGGTCACGTTCGCCGCGGGCACGACCGGCGCCCGCGACACCGCGGCGCACGCGGTGCTGACCACGCTCACCGGCCTCCTCATGCTGGCCTCGCTCTCCGTCGCCCAGGCGTCGGTGCCCGAGGTGGCCCGCGCCGGCGACCCGGCCGCGGCGCGGCGGGCCAACCGCGCCGCCGCGCTGCTCGCCGTCGCCGGGACGCTGGCCGCGGCCCTGGCGCTGCTCCTGCTCGGCGAGCGGGTGCTCGGGCTGTTCACCGGTGACGCGGCCGTACGCGAGCGGGCCCTCGCGCTGCTGCCGCTGATGTTGGTGTCGTCGCTGGCCGACGCCGCGCAGGCAGTGCACGGCATGGGGCTGACCGCGCTCAAGAGGTCCGGCGCCAGCCTGGCCTACTTCGTTATCGGCTACGGCGCGCTCCTGGCGGCCGCGGTGCCGGTGGCGCGGACGTGGGGCATCACCGGGCTCTGGGCGGCCATGGCGGCGGCCAACGTCCTGCTCCTGGTGCTCCAGGGGGCCGGGTTCCGCCGGCACAGCGCCCGCGTGGGCGCGGCCGAGGCGGTGGCCTGAGCGTCCCGGGCGCAGCCGTGGGGCATGATGGCGAGGTGGGGGATGTCGTGTTCCGGGTCCTGGCCGCCGTGGCGGCGACGTTCGCGCTGTCGGCCGCTCCGGCGTGGGCCGACGACGACGGGCCGGAGAAGCTGTTCACGTTCAAGGACCGCACCATCACCGAGTCGAGCGGCCTGGCCGTGTCGCCCACGCACGACAACGTCTTCTACACCCACAACGACAGCTCCGCCGCCCCCGTCTTCTACGCGGTCGGCGCCGACGGGCGGACGAAGGCCACCTTCCACCTGCGCGGCGCCCAGGCCAGGGACTGGGAGGCCATGGCCGCGACCAGAGACCCGGCCACCGGGCAGGGCACGCTCTGGTTCGCCGACATCGGCGACAACCTCGACGGCGCCTGGCCCGACGTGTCGATCTACAAGGTCGCCGAGCCGCGCACGCTCCGGGACGCCACGCTGCCGGCCACCCGCTACCGCTTCCGCTACGCCGGCGGCGGCCGCAACGCCGAAGGCATCATGATCAACCCGCGCACCGGCCGCCTCTACGTCGTGTCCAAGGAGTTCTCCGGGTCCGTCTACGCCGCGCCGAAGCGGCTGCGCTCCGACAAGGTCAACGTGCTGCGCAGGGTAGCCGCGGCCCCGATCATGGCCACGGACGCCGCCTACGCCCCCGACGGCTCCTCCTACGTCATCCGCACGTACTTCTCGGCGACCCTCTACCGCCCATCCGGCGAGACCCTGGCCAGGGTCACCATGCCGGAGCTGCGGCAGGCCGAGTCGATCGCCTACACCGCCGACGGCAAGGCCCTGCTGGTCGGCTCGGAGGGCCCGAACAGCCCGGTCTACCGGGTGCCGCTGCCCGAGCGTGCCCAGGCCACGCGCACCCCCACACCGAAGCCCGTCGCCGCCCAGGAGAGCGCGCGGCCGTCCGACACCACCGAGCCGAGCGGCCTGACCGCCAAAGACGTGCTGATCTGGCTGGCCGCGGCCGCGGGCGCGACCGGGGTGATCACCTTCATCGCGCGCCGCACCCGGTGAGCAGTCAGGGGTTGCGCATGGTCGCGGTGAACATGTCGCCGCGCAGCGCGCGCTCGACCACCTCGATCGAGCGCGACAGGCGCACCAGCCGCGGCCCCTCCTCGCGGTAGGTGTCGAGCACGGCCTCGATGGCGTGCGGCGGCAGGTGGCCCTTGAGATCGACGGCCGCGCCGCGATAGCCCGCGCGGGCGGCCTCGACCGCCGACCGGACGTGATGCCTGGCCATGCTGGCCAGGGCCACCGGGTGCCGCCTCAGCACTTCGTAGGCCCGGTAGTCGGGCGGCACCGCGTCGAGCAGCCAGGCCACCGCCGAGGTCTCCCAGTCGGGGACGCTGGGCGGGCGGACCTCGGCGGGCCACTCTGGCGGGACGTACATGAAGGCCATCGTACTCATGTTCGATTCGCCCAGGTATGGCGGCAGGGCGGCCTTTACCAGGAAAATCAGGTGTGTGACGGAAAAGATCGGTGTCGTCGGCGCCGGGATCGTCGGACTGGCCGTGGCGCGCGAGCTGGCCGCTACCCGCGGCGCCGAGGTGACCGTGCTGGACAAGGAGCCGCGCGTCGGCGCCCACCAGACCGGGCACAACAGCGGCGTCGTGCACGCCGGGATCTACTACCCGCCGGGTTCGCTCAAGGCCAGGCTGTGCCGGGAGGGCGTGGCGCTGCTCAAGGCGTACTGCGCCGAGCACGGGCTGCCCTACCGGGAGGTCGGCAAGCTGGTCGTGGCGAGCACGCGGGCCGAGCGCGCGCCGCTGCGCGCGCTGGCCGAGCGGGCGCGGGCCAACGGCGTGCCGGGCGTCGCCGAGCTGGACGGCCTCGGCCTGCGCGAGATCGAGCCGCACGCGGTCGGGGTCGCCGCGATCCACTCGCCGCACACCGCCATCGCCGACTTCCCCGCCGTCGCCCGCGCGCTCGCCCTCGACGTGGCAAGGACGGGCGGCTCGGTACGCCTGTCCCACCCCGTCCGGGCGATCCGCGAGACGTCGAGGGGCGTCGAGGTGCTGGCCGGGGGGCGGCGGTTCACCTTCGACCGGCTGGTGGTCTGCGGCGGCCTCGGCACGGACGCGGTCGCCAGGATGGCCGGGGCGCCGGGGGACGTGCGGATCGTGCCGTTCCGGGGCGAGTACTACGCGCTGGCCGGGACGGCCAGGGAGCTGGTGCGCGGGCTGATCTACCCGGTGCCCGACCCGCGGTACCCGTTCCTGGGCGTGCATCTGACCAGGCACATCGACGACGAGGTCCTGGTGGGGCCGAACGCGGTGCTGGCCCTGGCCTACGAAGGCTACAGATGGCGAGATGTACGAAATTTCGGTCAAATTATGCGTTGGCCGGGGACGCTTCGCATGGCTCGCACCCACTGGCGTACCGGGATCAAGGAGGTCTACGGCTCGCTCGTCAAGAGCGCCTTCGTCCGGGCCGCCCGGCGGTACGTGCCCGAGCTCACCGCCGCCGACCTCGTCAGGACCGGCGGCGGCGTACGCGCCCAGGCCGTCGCCAGGGACGGCCGGCTGGTGGACGACTTCGTGGTCGACGTCCACGGGAGCGTGGTCCTGGTCCGCAACGCGCCCTCGCCCGCGGCGACGTCAAGCCTGGCAATTGCCCGGCATATCGCCGGAATTGTTCCAGCACTCTCCCGATGAGGGCATCCTTGGATGTGATGGAATCACGCCTGCTGATAGTCGAGGACGACCCCAACATCCTCGAACTCCTCGCCGCGAGCCTGAGGTTCGCGGGCTTCGACGTGACCACGGCCAAGAGCGGCCTCGACGCCGTCAACGCCGTGCAACGGCACCGGCCCGACCTCGTCGTGCTCGACGTCATGCTGCCCGACCTGGACGGGTTCGAGATCGTCCGGCGGATGCGGAGCGGCGGGCTGCACACGCCCGTGGTGTTCCTGACCGCCCGCGACGAGACCGAGGACAAGATCCGCGGGCTCACGATCGGCGGCGACGACTACGTCACCAAGCCGTTCAGCCTGGAGGAGGTCGTGGCCAGGATCCACGCGGTGCTCCGGCGTACGAGCGGGGACGCGCAGGCCGCGCCGCCCAGGCTGACCTTCGCCGACATCGAGTTGGACGAGGAGAGCCACGAGGTCTGGCGCGGCGGCAACGCCGTCTCGCTCTCGCCGACCGAGTTCAAGCTGCTGCGCTACTTCATGACCAACGCCGGCCGCGTGCTGTCCAAGCCCCAGATCCTCGACCACGTCTGGGACTACGACTTCAGGGGCGAGGTGGGCATCGTGGAGTCGTACGTGTCCGTCCTGCGCAGGAAGATCGACAACCGTAGCCCCCGGCTCATCCACACCCTGCGGGGCGTCGGATACGTGCTGCGCCTGCCGCCGAGCCCCTGATGAGAGCCCTGCCGCTGAGGGTCAAGCTGATCGCTGCGATGCTGGCCCTGCTCGGCTGCGGCATGACCTTCGTCGGCCTGGTCAGCGTCTCGGTCCTGCACGGTTACCTCATGGACCGGGTGGACAGCCAGCTCAACCTGCTCAGCGTGCGCATGCACAAGAAGGTCGTCAGCGACTGGCGCCGGGACAGGGAGACCCCCGACCGCCCGATCCTCATCGAGTCCGACGCGATCGCGCTGGTCAAGGAGCCGGGCGAGGCGTTCGTCCCGATGCTGCGCGACCGCGACGTGGACGCCAAGCCCAAGCCCGTCCTGCGCGAGTCGCCCGGCGACGACGCCTACACCGCGCCCGCCGCCGGCGGCGACGGCGAGTGGCGGGTGCTGCAGAGCGTGATCCAGCGGCGCACGCTGGTCGTCGCGGTGGACCTGGAGGAGGTGGACGCCATCACCCGGCGGCTCGTGCTGATCGAGCTGCTCGGCGGCGGCGGCATCCTGCTCATCCTGGCGGTCGCGGGCGTCACGATCGTGCGCCGCAGCATGCGTCCGCTCGGCCAGATCGAGCGCACGGCCGAGGCCATCGCGGGCGGCGAGCTCGGCCGCCGGGTGCCGGACGCCGACCCCCGTACCGAGGTGGGCCGCCTGGCCAGGTCGCTCAACGGCATGCTCGCGCAGATCGAGACCGCCTTCGCCGCGCGCTCGGCGTCCGAGGCGGCGGCCCGCCGCTCCGAGGACCGCATGCGCCAGTTCGTCGGCGACGCCTCCCACGAGCTGCGCACCCCGCTCACCTCCATCCGCGGCTTCGCCGAGTACGCCCGCCAGAACCCCGGCGCCGACCCCGCCGAGCTGATGCAGCGCGTGGAGAAGGCCGCCGGGCGCATGAGCCTGCTGGTGGACGACCTGCTGCTGCTGGCCAGGGTGGACCAGCAGCGCCCGCTCCAGATGCGCCCGGTGGACATGCTGGCCCTGGTCGCCGACGCCGTGCACGACGCCAGGATCCTCGCCCCCGACCGTACGGTGAAGCTGGACGTGGTCGGCGGCGCGGCGCTCATCGTCTCCGGCGACGAGGTGCGCCTGCGGCAGGTCATCAGCAACCTCATGACCAACGCCATCGTGCACACCGAGCCGGGCACCCCCATCGTCGTCCGGGCCGGGGCGACCGACGACACGGTCTTCACCGAGGTCGCCGACAGCGGCCCCGGCCTGCCGCCCGAGCAGGTCGAGCGGGTCTTCGAACGCTTCTACCGCGCCGACTCCGCGCGCAGCCGCCGCCGTTCCTCCGAGGACCGCGGCAGCGGGCTCGGCCTGGCCATCGTGCAGGCGCTCGTCCAGGCCCATGGCGGGACCGTGACGCTGACCAGCTCGCCCGCGGAGGGCTCCACCTTCCGGGTCGAACTCCCACTCGCCTTGGAGTGAGCCTTCAGCTAACCCTCAGGTGCCTGGGTCACCCTGGAATCGTGACAAAACCCGAGCTCCGCGAGGTCCGCGAGGCGTTGATCATGGTGGTGGACGACGAGCCCAGCATCAGGGACCTGCTCTCCGCCAGCCTGCGCTTCTCCGGGTTCGAGGTGCTGACCGCCGCCGACGGGCAGGAGGCCGTCGAGGTCGCCGAACGCGCCTCACCCGACCTGGTGGTGCTCGACGTCATGCTGCCCGACCTGGACGGGTTCGAGGTGGCCAGGCGGATCGACGCGCCCGTGTTGTTCCTCACCGCCCGGGACGCCACCGAGGACAAGATCGCCGGCCTCCGGGTGGGCGACGACTACGTCACCAAGCCGTTCAGCCTGGAGGAGGTGCAGGCCAGGATCCGGGCGGTGCTGCGCCGTACCAGGACGGAGGGGGCGCCGGCCAGCCGGCTGAAGGTGGCCGACCTGGAGCTGGACGAGGACGCCCGCGAGGTCTGGCGGGCCGGCCGCCAGGTACGGCTGTCCCCGACGGAGTTCAAGCTGCTGCACTACTTCATGGTCAACGCCGGCCGCGTGTTGTCGAAGGCGCAGATCCTCGACCACGTGTGGAACTACGACTTCGGCGGCGACGCCGGCGTCGTCGAGTCGTACGTCTCCTACCTGCGGCGCAAGGTGGACGACGTCGAGCCCCGCCTGATCCACACGCTGCGCAGCGTCGGGTACGTGCTCAGGGAGCCGCCGCCCGCCGGTTGATCCCACCGCGCGGCCCCGCCCGGTGGACCGTCCCGGGCGCTCACCGTAGCGTGGACCTGCGGGCGTGAGGTGTCGAGCGGCGTACCGCGGGAAGCGGGGTTGGCACCTATGGATCTGCTGGGGGCGTTGGAGTCGTTGCGCCGCCCGCTCGATCGCGAGCTGTTCCCGCTGGCGATCGGCGAGGCCGCGGCGGACCGGCGTGCCCTGCGCGAGCTGGCCGGGCAGCTCGACGACTACCTGCTGCCGCGGCTGCGGGCGATCGACGCGCCGCTGCTCGCCGTCGTCGGCGGGTCCACCGGGGCGGGCAAGTCCACGCTGGTCAACTCGCTGGTGGGGGCCGACGTGGCCGAGCCCGGCGTGCTGCGGCCCACCACGCTGGTGCCCACGCTCGTCGTCAACCCGGCCGACCGCGACTGGTTCACGGGCCAGAACGTGCTGCCCGGCCTGTCCCGAGCCACCGGTGACTCCGGCGGCGGCGGCGCGGGCGCGCTGCGCGTGGTCGCCTCCGACGCGCTCGGCGCCGGGCTGGCGCTGCTCGACGCCCCCGACATCGACTCCGTGGTCACCTCCAACCGGGAGCTGGCCGCGCAGCTCCTCGCCGCCGCCGACCTGTGGCTGTTCGTCACCACCGCCGCCCGGTACGCCGACGAGGTGCCCTGGAGCTTCCTGCGCTCGGCCCGCGAACGCAGCACGGCCCTCGCCGTCGTCCTCGACCGGATCGCGCCCGAGGCCGTCGAGCCCGTCTCGCGCGACCTCGACCGGCTCCTGGCGGAGAACGGCCTGTCGGGCACCCGGCTGTTCACC
The DNA here is from genome assembly GCF_040631115.1 of Nonomuraea sp. NPDC005692. NCBI lineage: Bacteria > Bacillati > Actinomycetota > Actinomycetes > Streptosporangiales > Streptosporangiaceae > Nonomuraea > Nonomuraea sp. NPDC005692. The sequence continues at coordinate 72,310 of NZ_JBEXYU010000015.1, forward strand.
GTGCCCGAGGCCGCGCTGCCCGACGAGAAGGCGCGGCTGCCGGAGGAGTCGGTGCGGCCCATCGTCTCCTGGCTCACGGGGCTGGCCGCCGACGCCGCCGAGCGGTCCCGGGTCGTCCGCCAGACGTTGTCGGGCGCCCTGGACAGCCTGGACACCCGGGTCCCCGCGCTGGCCACGGCCGTCGAACGCCAGCAGGCCGCCTTCGACGGGCTGCGGACGATCGTGACCGGCGCGTACGCGGGCGGCATGGCCGACTTCGACGAGGGCATGCGCGACGGCTCCCTGCTGCGCGGCGAGGTGCTGGCCCGCTGGCAGGACTTCATCGGCACCGGCGACCTCATGCGTTCCCTGGAGAGCCGGGTGGGGTGGCTGCGTGACCGGATCGTCGGCTTCTTCACCGGCCGCGCCCCCGCCGTCGAGCTCAAGGACGCCCTGGAGAGCGGCGTCGAGTCGCTGATCAGAGGCGCGGCCGACGGCGCCGCAGAACGCGCGCTCGAAGGGTGGTCGGCCGCGCCGGGCGGGGGCGGGCTGCTCGACCGGCTCGGCGCCATGGAGTCCGCGCGGCTCGGCCGGGCCTCTCCCGACCTGGCCGCACGCGCCGAGGCGGCGGTGCGCGGCTGGCAGGAGTTCGTCCTCGACCTCGTACGCGAGGAGGGGGCGGAGAAACGCACCACCGCCCGGCTGGCCTCGTTCGGGGTCAACGGGGCGGGGCTGCTGCTCATGCTGGCCGTGTTCGCCTCGACCGGCGGGCTCACCGGGATCGAGGTCGGCATCGCGGGCGGCACGAGCGTGTTGTCGCAGAAGCTGCTGGAGGCCGTCTTCGGCGACCAGGCCGTGCGCTCGCTGACCACGCGGGCCCGCGAGGACCTGCGGGAACGGGTGCGGGTGCTGCTGGCGGAGGAGGCCGCCCGCTTCACCGCCCGGCTGGAGACCGTCGAACCGCCCAGGGGCACGGCCGACACCCTGCGCGCGGCGGCCCGCGCGGTCCACGACCACCGCGCCGAACTCCCCGCCGCCGCCGCTCCCACGGCCGAGCTTCCCGCTCCCGGCGCGCCCCGGCCGCCCGCTGGTGACCGCACGGAGGGGCCGTGAAGCTGCTGCGCCGCAAGGAGGGGCCCTCGCTCGACTCCCGGCTGGCCGCCCTGCTGGAGGCCGCCGAGCTCGCCGAGGGGCGCCTCCCCGAGCAGGACGTGTCGGCCGCGCGGTCCGTCGCCGAACGGGCCGGCGCCCGCCGCAGCCTCTCCGTGGACCACACGGTGGCCGCGCTCGCCGGCGCGACCGGCAGCGGCAAGTCCTCGCTCTACAACGCCCTGACCGGCGAGGACCTGGCCGCCGTGGGCGTCACCAGGCCGACGACGTCCACCGCCCAGGCCGCCCTGTGGGACGGCGAGGGGGCCGGCCCGCTGCTGGACTGGCTGGACGTCCCGCGCCGCCACTCCGCCGCCGAGGCGCCCGGGATGTCGGGTCTCGTGCTCCTCGACCTTCCGGACCACGACTCCATCCGGCTCTCCCACCGCCTTGAGGTGGACCGCCTGGTGGCGCTGGTGGACCTGCTCGTCTGGGTCGTGGACCCGCAGAAGTACGCCGACGCCGCGCTGCACGAACGTTACCTGCGCCCCCTGGCCGGCCACCGCGACGTGATGCTGGTGGTGCTCAACCAGGTGGACCGCCTGCCTCCACAGGCTGTGGACCGCTGCGTGGCCGACCTGAGCCGCCTCCTGGAGGAGGACGGGCTGGCGGGCGTGCCGGTGCTGCCGGTCTCCGCCAGGACCGGGACGGGCCTGCCGGAACTGCGCTCGATCCTCGCCGACCGGGTCGCCGAGCGCGAGTCGTGGGCCGCCCGCCTGGCCGCCGACGTCACCGCCGCCGCCGGTCACCTGGCCGCGGACGGCGCGCGGCCGGACCCCGGCGGCCGGCGGGCGGCCGGGCTGGACCAGCGGCTCACGGGCGCGCTCTCCCAGGCCGCCGGGGTGCCGCTGGTCCTGGAGGCCGTGGCCAAGGGGCACCGGCACCGGGCCGTGGTCGCCACCGGCTGGCCGGTCACCCGCTGGTTGCGCAGGTTCCGGCCCGACCCGTTGCGCAGGCTCAGGATCGGGGTGGGGAAGCCCGGCAAGGAGATCGTCGGGCGTACGTCGGTGCCGGCGGCGTCGGCCGTACAGCGGGCGCAGGTCGAGACGGCGATCAGGGACGTCGGCGAGGGGGCCGTCGCGGACCTGCCCGGCCCGTGGGCGGCGGCGGTGCGGCAGGCCGCGCGCTCGCGCTCCCCGGAGCTGGCCGACGCGGTGGACCGGGCCGTGGGCCGCACCACCGCCGGCACGACCCGCAGGCCGCGGTGGTGGCGGATGGTGAACGTGCTGCAGTGGCTGGTCTTCGCCGTCATGGTGGCGGGCGCGCTGTGGCTGGGGGTGCTGTTCGGGATGGACTACCTGCGCCTGCCGCAGCCGCCGCTCCCGACCGTGGGCGCGGTGCCGTGGCCGACCGTGCTGCTGGCGGGCGGCGCGCTGGCCGGGGTGGTGATCGCGGTGTTGTCCAGGCTGGCCGCGTGGGCGGGCGGGCGGCGCCGGGCCAGACGTACGGCACGCGCCCTGCGCGCCGCCATCGGCGAGGTCGCCGAGGACTACGTGCTGGAGCCCGTGACGGCCGAGCTCGACCGCTACACCCGCTTCACCGAGGCCGTCACCGTGGCCCGCTCCTGACCGCCGTCACCCGGGTCCCCGTGAGCAGGACCGCCGTCACCCGCGCCTCCGTCCGAGCAGAGGGACCGCGAGGAGTGCGCCCAGCAGGGTGGACGCCGCGCCCACCAGGAACGGCGCCGGCGGCCCGAACCACTGCCCGGCCACCCCCGCCACCCCCGACCCGGCCGCGGCCCCCATCCCCAAGGCCGTGGACAACCACCCGAACGCCTCCCCCTGGGCCCCCGGCGCGAACCGGTCCACCAGCAGCGACGACGTCGTCAACGCCGGATTCAGCACCATCCCCCCGGCGAACAGCACCACCCAGAACACCGGCAACGCCCCCACCACCGCCAGCGGCGCCAGTACGACCCCGAGCGCCAGCATCGCCCCCACCAGCCGCGCCGCCGGCGAGGACGCCCACGTACGGGCCCCGTACCCGGCCGCCCCCGCGATGCCGCCCAGCGAGAGCGCCGCCACCAGCACCCCGGTGGCGGCGGGCACGCCACGGGCGGCCGACAGCGCGGGCACCCCCACCTGCAACGCCCCCATGGTGCCGCCGAGCAGCAGCACCACGGCCAGCAGCACCAGCATCCGGCGGTCCTCGAAGACCCGCCCGCCCTCCCGTACGGACGCCGCCCCACCCGCCCGCAACGCCCGCAAGAACGCCAGCGTGCCCGCCCCCGCCGCCACCGCCACCACCCCCAGCGCCAGCGAGGACGAGGCCCCCGCGATCACCAGCCCGAACAGCAGCGGCCCGATCAGCATGGCCAGCTCCTGCACCAGGTAGACCAGGCTGTAGACGGCCGTGCGAGCGCCGTCGGACACCCGCCGCCCCCACTCGACGCGCATGCTCACCGAGATCGGCGGCAGCCCGGCCCCGGCGACCCAGGCCAGCACCACGGACGTCCACACCGGCCACCCGTCCGCCGCCGCCGCGACGAGCACGATCAGCGCGACGACGTGCAGGAACGCCGTCGCCGCGAGCACCACCCGAGGCCCGCGCCGGTCCATGAGCCGCCCCTGGACGGGCCTGCCCATGCCCGCGCCCACCGAGAACGCCGCCGCGCACGTGCCCGCGAGCGCCAGCGACCCGGTCGCGTCCTGGACGACCAGCACCATCCCCACGGGCGCGACCTGCTGGGTGAGCTGGGAGAGGAAACCGCACACGGCCTGCGCCCCCACCCCGGGCAGCCCCAGCAGGTCCCGATACGGCATACCCCTTCCCATACGCCCACGCTAACCCGCAAGATCGCCGAATCCCGCCCGCCGGCGAGGTGACAGCGGTGCCCCCCATCGCCATGGGGTGGGTCGGAAAGCCGCGGCCCTCCGCCGGGTCCGGAAGGGGCGGTCAGTCGGAGGTGAGGGAGGCGGCGACCGTGCGCAGGGTCGACAACAGTGGCCGGAGCAGGGGGTGCGCGTCGGCCCCGCGGCGGATCGCGGCGAAGACGCGGCGATCGGGCCCCGGCGTCTGGCGCACCACGACCCCGGACAGCGCCATGTCCCGCAGCGCGAGCCGCGGCACGAGCGCCACCCCCGCGCCCGCCCCCACCAGCGCCACCACGGCCCGGAAGTCGTCGGAGCAGTGGACGACGTTGGGCGTGAACCCCACCTGCTGGCACGCGAACGTGATGACGTCGTGCACGGGATTGCCCGGATAAGGACCGATCCACGTGTCGGCGGCGAGCGACACCAGCGTGGCCGACCCCGCCTCCGGATGCCCCTCGGGCAGGACCAGGTCGAACGGCTCGGCGTACAGGGGGATGCGCGACAGCCGGCGGTCGGCGGCGTCGGGGCCGCCCCGGTACTCGACCGTCACCGCCAGGTCGGCCCCGCCGTCGAGCAGCATGGCCAGGCTGTGGTCGCCCTCGGCGTCGAGCACCCGGACCTGCAGGCCGGGCGCGGTGGTGCGCAGGGCGGCGATGGCGGGGGAGAGCACGGCGCTGATCGCGGTGGCGAAGCAGGCCACGGTCACCTCGCCGGCCTCGCCCGTGGTGTACGCGGCCACCTCGGCCTCGGCGCGTTCGAGCTGGGCCAGGACCTCGTTGGCGTGCCCCAGCATGATCTTGCCCACGGCGGTGAGGTGCACGCCCCGGCCGTCACGCGTGAACAGCCGGTGGCCCACCTCGTGCTCCAGCGCCACGAGCTGCTGGGAGACCGCCGACGGGGTCAGGTGGAGCGCCGCCGCGGCGGCGGTGACCGTGCCGTGGTCGGCCACCGCCCGCAGTGTGCGCAGCCGCCGCGTGTCAATCACGCAGCGAGGATACTCAACCCTGGCGTGCTTGGACGAAAGCCGCCACGGCCCGGTCGACGTCCTCGGTGGAGTGGGCGGCCGAGAGCTGCACCCGGATCCTGGCCTGGCCGTGCGGCACGACCGGGTAGGAGAAGCCGATGACGTAGACGCCCAGGTCGAGGAGGCGTTCGGCCATGGCGCCTGCCTCGGCGGCGTCGCCGATCATCACGGGCACGATGGGGTGCTCGCCCGGCAGGATGTCGAACCCGGCCCTGGTCATCTCGCTGCGGAAGCGCGCGGTGTTCGAACGCAGCTGCTCGCGGGCCTCGCCGGAGGTCTCCAGCAGGTCGAGGATGCGCAGCGAGGCCGAGGCGATGACGGGGGCCAGGGAGTTGGAGAACAGGTACGGCCGCGACCGCTGGCGCAGCAGCTCGCAGACCTCCTTGCGGGCCGAGACGTAGCCGCCGCTGGCCCCGCCGAGCGCCTTGCCCAGGGTGCCGGTGATGATGTCGACCCGGTCGGTGACGCCGTGCAGCTCGGGCGTGCCGCGGCCGGTGGGGCCGACGAAGCCGACGGCGTGGGAGTCGTCCACCATGACCATGGCGTCGTACCGGTCGGCCAGGTCGCAGATCTCGCGCAGCGGGGCGAGGTAGCCGTCCATGGAGAAGACGCCGTCGGTGACGATCAGCCGCCGCCGGGCGTCGGACGCCTCCTTGAGCCTGGCCTCCAGCTCGGCCATGTCGCGGTTGGCGTAGCGGAAGCGCTGGGCCTTGGACAGGCGGATGCCGTCGATGATGCTCGCGTGGTTGAGGGCGTCGGAGATGACCGCGTCCTGGGCGTCGAGCAGGGTCTCGAACACGCCGCCGTTGGCGTCGAAGCACGAGCTGTAGAGGACGGTGTCCTCCATGCCCAGGAAGTCCGACAGGCGCGATTCGAGCTCCTTGTGCACCTCCTGGGTGCCGCAGATGAACCGTACGGAGGCCATGCCGAAGCCCCAGCGGTCGAGCGCCTGCTTGGCCGCCTCGACCACCTCGGGGTGGTCGGCCAGGCCCAGGTAGTTGTTGGCGCAGAAGTTCAGCACCTCGCGCCCGGCCACACCGACCTGGGAGCTCTGCGGGGTGGTGATCACCCGCTCGGGCTTGAGCAGCCCGGCCTCGGTGATCTCGTCGAGCGTCGCACGCAGCTGCTCGCGCACGTTCGTGAACATCAAGCGCTCCAATCGAGGATGACCTTGCCCGTACGGCCGCTCGCGGCCGTGTCGAAGGCGGCGTCGAAGTCGTGGTACGGGAACCGATCGGTGATCACGGGGGAGAGGTCGAGACCCTTTTCCAGCAGGACTGACATGTTGTACCAGGTCTCGAACATCTCCCGGCCGTAAACGCCCTTGATGGTGAGCATCGAGGTCACCACGGTGGCCCAGTCGACGGCGAACTCCTCGGCGGGAAGACCGAGCATCGCGATCTTCCCTCCGTGCGTCATGTTCGCGATCATGTCACGCATGGCCCCAGGGTTACCGGACATCTCAAGCCCGACGTCGAAGCCCTCCCGCATGTGGAGCTGGCGCATGCCTTCGTCGATCGTGGCCCTGGAGACGTTGAGCGCGAGCGTGACGCCGAGCTTGCCGGCCAGGTCGAGGCGCTCGTCGCTGACGTCGGTGATCATCACGTTGCGCGCGCCGACGTGCGTGGCCACGGCCGCCGCCATCAGCCCGATCGGGCCGGCGCCGGTGATCAGCACGTCCTCGCCGACCAGGGGGAAGGACAGCGCGGTGTGCACGGCGTTGCCGAACGGGTCGAAGATGGCCGCCACGTCGGGATGAACGGGAACCCGGTGCACCCATACGTTCGAGGCGGGCAGCGTGACGAATTCGGCGAACGCGCCGTCCCTGTTGACGCCGAGGCCGACCGTGTTGCGGCACAGGTGACGGCGTCCGGCCATGCAGTTGCGGCACTTGCCGCAGACGATGTGGCCCTCGCCGCTCACCAGGTCGCCGACGGCGATGTCCTCCACACCGGGCGCGACCTCGACCACGTGGCCGGAGAACTCGTGCCCGACGACGAGCGGGAGCTTCAGCGTGTGCCGCGCCCAGTCGTCATATTTGCGGATGTGCAGGTCGGTGCCACAGATGCCGGTACGCAGCACCCGGATCTTCACCTCGCCCGGCCTGACCTCGGGCTCCGGCACGTCCACCAGCCAAAGGCCGGGCTCGGCCTTCTGCTTGACCAGCGCTTTCATCGCTTCACTTCCCCCTGTTCCGAACCTAACGCACTGTGCCCGCTCCCCTCGGAACATGTCCATCGAGGGATTCTTAAGTGCCCCCACAGCTCAGCTTCACGCGGCCGTGGGACCAGGCACAATTACGAAATAAGCTTGAAGATGACCTGCCCGGCGACTCGGAGGTATCGGTGCGACAGCAGAGCGGCGACGCCTCGCTTCTGCGCAAGCTCAACTCGGCGGCCATCCTGCGCGGGTTGCGCGAGGCCGACGTGGCCACGCTGTCGGAGCTGGCCAGGTCCGCCCGGGTGTCCAGGCCGACGGCCGAGGTCATCGTCGACGACCTGGTCACCGAGGGCTGGGCGGAGGAGTGCGAGGAGGAGGCCGGCGACCGCCAGCGTGGGCGACCGGCCAAACGCTTCAGGTTCCGCGCCTCGGCGGGGCACGTGCTGGGCGTCGGCATCGGCGGCTCCAGCCTGCGCGCCATGCTGGCCGACCTGAACGGCACGATCACCGTCACCCGCCGCGCGCCCAACCACCGCGACATGCCCGCGGCCGAGCGGCTCGACCAGATCGTCGGGCTCGCCACGGAGACCGCCGCCCAGGCCGGGCTGGCGCTGGCGGACGTCACCGTCGTCGGCGTGGGCACCACCGGCACGGTCGACGGCTCCGGGCGTGTCGTGAAGAGCGTCGCCCTGTCCGACTGGACCGGCCTCGACCTGCAGGGCGAGCTGTCGGCCCGGATCCCCGCGCCGGTGCTCGTCGAGAACGACATGCGCCTGGCCGTCCTGGCCGAGCACTGGCGGGGCGCCGCCCAGGGGCGCGACGACGTCGTCTACCTGTTCACCGGCGACCGCATCGGCATGGGCCTGCTCATCGGCGGCCGGCCGTACCGGGGGGCGCACGCGGCGGGGGGCGAGATCGGGGCCCAGCCGAACAACAACTGGACCGCCTTCCGGTACGTCCTCGACTACGCGATGGCCGTCGAGCCGGGCGAGCTGCGCTCCAGCCGGCAGTGCGCCGAGTTCGCGATCGCCAGGGCCCGCGCCGGCGACGAGCGGGCGGGCCAGGCGGTCAGGGAGTTCGCGCGCGGCCTGGCCGCCGGGCTCGTCACGGTGGTCAACCCGCTCGACCCGGACATGGTGGTCATCGGCGGCAGCCTGTCCTCGGCCGGAGACCTGCTGGTCGAGCCGGTACGCGAGCTGTTCGAGGAGTACTGCCTCTACCCGCCGGAGGTGGTGGCCTCAGGGCTGGGCAGCGAGTGCATCACGGTGGGCGCCGTCCGGTTCGCCCTCGATCAGGCGGATCGCCTGCTCTTTACGTAGCCATCTTGGTTAATTAGATAACCGTTCTGTCACGGACATGTCGCTGAGCGACATCGATCCAGCAAGCATGCTCAGATCTGATCGCTTTAACCTAGTTATTTGCATAAATCGGTACTAGCCTCCAGCCATCCCGACCCGACTGGAGGTGAGCGTGTGGCCGCTGTCACCCTGCTTGAGCGGCTGAAGCGCGACTGGACGCTGCTGGCCCTGTGCCTGCCCGGCGTCCTGTACTTCGTGGCCTTCTTCTACGTGCCGCTGCTCGGCAACGTCATCGCCTTCAAGGACTACGCGCCGTTCCTGGGCATCGCGGGCAGCCCCTGGGTGGGCCTGGACAACTTCGTGATGCTGCTGGAGGAGCCGGAGTTCTGGAGCGCGGTCGGCAACACCCTGCAGATCACGGCGCTCCAGCTCGTCCTCTACTTCCCGGCCCCGATCGCGCTCGCGCTCCTGCTGAACTCCCTGATCGGCCACCGCGTCAAGCGGTTCATCCAGACCGTCGTCTACCTGCCGCACTTCCTGTCGTGGGTGGTCGTGGTGGCGATGTTCCAGCAGGTCATCGGTGGCGCCGGCACGGTGAGCTCGTTCCTGAACTCGCACGGCATCACCATCGGCAACCTGATGTCGAACGCGGACACGTTCAAGCTGCTCGTGACGGCCCAGGTCATCTGGAAGGACTGCGGCTGGGGCACGATCATCTTCCTGGCCGCGATCACCGCGATCGACATGAGCCAGTACGAGGCCGCCGCCATCGACGGCGCCGACTGGAAGCGCCGCCTGTGGCACGTCACGCTGCCCGGCATCCGCTCGGTCATCCTCATGATGCTCATCCTGCGCCTGGGCGACATCCTGTCCGTCGGCTTCGAGCAGATGGTCCTGCAACGGGAGGCCGTGGGCGCCGGAGCGGCCGAGGTCATCGACACCTACGTCTACTACCACGGCATCCGTGACGGCGACTGGGGCATGAGCACCGCCGCCGGCCTCATGAAGGGCCTCATCGGCGCGGCGCTCATCTACGCGGCCAACAAGCTGGCGCACCGCTTCGGAGAGCAGGGGATCTATCGATGAGGCCGCCGTGGATGGAACGCCCGACCATCGCCGGGCGCACGCTCAAGTTCGTCGTGCTGACCGCGATCACCGTGGCCGTGCTGTACCCGTTCGGGCTGGCCGTCGGCACGAGCCTGATGGGCCGCGCCGAGAGCATCGCCAACGGCGGCAGCTACGTGCTCTGGCCCTCGCACCCGACCTTCGAGGCGTACTCGCTGATCCTGTCCGGCGGCGCGGTCACCCGGTCGGTACTGATCAGCATCGGCATCACGCTCACCGGCACCGCGCTCAGCCTGATCTGCACGGTCTTCCTCGGCTACGCGCTGTCGCGGCGCGGCATGCTCGGCGGCAAGCCGATCCTGCTCATGGTGCTGGCCACGTTCCTGTTCACGCCCGGCATGATCCCGAGCTACCTCATGGTCAAGGAACTCGGCATGATCGACACCTACCAGTCACTCATCGTGCCGGTGCTGGTCAACGCGTTCAACGTGGTCGTGGTCAGGTCGTTCTTCCAGAACCTGCCCGAGGAGCTGTTCGAGGCGGCCCGCATGGACGGGTGCGGCGAGTTCCGGATGATGTGGCGGATCGCGATCCCGCTGTCCAAGGCGGTGATCGCCGTCGTCGGCCTGTTCTACGCGGTCTCGTACTGGAACACGTTCTTCAACGCCATCCTCTACATCAACGACCAGACCAAGCACCCCATCCAGGTCGTGCTGCGGCAGTTCATCTTCCGCGGCACCTCGGCCACGGGCTCCGACGTCGCGATCGTGCGTGACCTGCCCGCCTCGTCGGTGCAGATGGCGGTGCTCATCATCGCGCTCGTGCCGATCCTGCTCGCCTACCCCTTCCTCCAGAAGTACTTCACCAAGGGCGTCCTCACCGGCGCCATCAAGGGCTGAGAACCCGGGAGCAACCATGTCATCCATCATGTCCCGTCGTGGATTCCTCGGACTCGCGCTCGCCGGCGCCACGGTCGCCGGGCTCGCGGCCTGCGGCGGCGAGAGCGGCCCCGCAGGCGTGAAGAAGGGCGGCGCGGATCTGTCCAAGAAGCTGACGCTGCCGACGTACACCGCCGCCAAGATCCCCACACCCGACCTGCCGATCGACGCCGGCCAGGACCCCGCGTACCTGAAGTACCCGAGCGAGCTGGTCAAGTCGGTCGCCACCGCGCCGGGCGACGGCAAGAAGATCACCTCGCTCACCCAGACGTGGGACGTCGCGCCGCCCGCCCCCGGCCAGAACACCTACCTGCAGGAGCTGAGCAAGGCCCTGGGCTCCGAGTGGAGCATGAACATCGTCGTGGGCGACGGCTACCCCGACAAGTTCAACGCCATCATCGCCAGCGACGACCTGCCCGACCTGGTCTGGTTCCCGCCGAACCAGGGCCTGCAGCGGGTGCCCGAGCTGCTGGCGGCCAAGTTCCACGACCTGACGTCGTACCTGAGCGGCGACGCGATCAAGAAGTACCCGAACCTGGCCAACCTGGGCGACGTGACCTGGAAGTCCGCGGTCACCGACGGGAAGCTGTACGGCGTCGCGGTGGCCTACAGCCGCTTCGGCCAGGTGTTCCTGGTCAACCAGGACTACTGGCAGCCGGTCGGCGGCACCGAGTTCACCAGCGCCGACGACTTCCTGGCCAAGGCCAAGCAGCTGCTCGACGTGAAGAAGAACAAGTACCCGCTCGAGCCGAGCTACTACAACCACGTGCACATGTTCAGCCACTGGTACGGCGCCCCCAACACCTGGAAGCTGACCGGCGGCAAGCTGACCCACCAGTTCGAGACGCCCGAGTACCAGGCGGCGCTGGAGCTCGCGGTCAAGTGCTTCAAGGCCAACCTGTTCTGGCCCGACCCCGCCCTGGCCACCATCAAGGACAAGGTCGCCAACGGCCAGATCGGCGCGTACGTCGAGTCGTTCCCCGGCTTCCTCAACGACGCCAAGACCCAGAAGTACAACCTGGGCGCGATCGTGCCGTTCGCGGCCACGCCGTCGTCCAAGCCGGTCTACAACGCCGGGCTCGGCTCGGTGGGCTTCACCTCGATCAGCAAGAAGGTGGACGCCAAGCGCATCGAGACCCTGCTCGGGGTGCTCAACTACCTGGCCGCCCCGTTCGGCACGGAGGAGTACGAGCGCGTCAACTTCGGCGTCGAGGGCACCCACTTCACCAAGAAGGACGGCGACCTCGCCTTCACCGACAAGGGCACGGCCGAGGTGCCCACCACGCAGCAGCCGCTCTCGTTCGTGATCGGGTCGCCGTCCGCGCTGTTCCTGCCCGGCCAGCCCGAACGCACCAAGCTCATCCACGACTTCGAGACCAAGATCGCTTCTATGCTTCAGGAGCGCGTCACCACCGGCCACTTCTCCGACACCTACACCCAGAAGAACGGTGAGCTGAGCACCATGGCCTCGGACATGGTCGTGGACATCGTGACCGGGCGTAAGTCGATGTCGGACTGGCCGGCCTTCGTCAAGAAGTGGCTGGGCAGGGGCGGCGAGGCGATGCGTGCCGAGTACGAGGCCTCCATCGCCAAGGGCTGATCGTTCTACCGTTTGAAAGGACACTTGTGGAAGACCTGCGCATCGGAGTCATCGGGCTCGGCCTGCGGACGAGTCTCGCCCTGGCCGCCCACCGGCCGGGCGAGGGCTCGGTCGTGGCCGCGCTGTGCGACTCCGACCCGGCAGCGCTCAAGAAGCAGTCGGAGCGGTTCGAGGCGGAGTTCCTGACCGGGGAGTACCGCGAGCTGCTCGACCGGCCGGATCTCGACGCGATCGTCGTCAACACCCCCGACGACACGCACGAGCGCATCGCCATCGACGCTCTCCAGGCCGGCAAGGCCGTCTACCTGGAGAAGCCGATGGCCATCACCGTCGAGGGCTGCGACAACATCCTGCGGGCCGCCCGCGAGACGGGCAGCCGCCTGTACGTGGGGCACAACATGCGCCACATGGGCGTGGTCCGCCTGATGCGCGACATCATCCGCAAGGGTGTGATCGGTGAGCCCAAGACCGTGTGGGTACGCCACTTCGTGTCCTACGGCGGCGACTACTACTTCAAGGACTGGCACGCCGACCGCACCCGTACGACGGGCCTGCTGCTGCAGAAGGCGGCGCACGACCTCGACGTGATCCACTGGCTGGCCGGCGGCTACACCACCCGCGTGAACGCCCTCGGCGACCTGATGGTCTACGGCGACCTGCCGCGCCGCGAGCCCGGGACGCCCCGGCCGGAGGGCTGGCTGCGGGAGTTCGAGTGGCCGCCCACGCAGCGACGCGACCTGCACCACGTGATCGACGTCGAGGACGTCTCGGTCATGAACATGCGCCTGGACAACGGCGTCATCGCCGCCTACCAGCAGTGCCACTTCAGCCCCGACTACGTGCGCAACTACACGGTCATCGGGACCGAGGGCCGGCTGGAGAACTTCGGCGACGGCCCGGGGGACACGGTCAAGGTGTGGAACACCGGCCCCACCTCCTACCGGGACGACTGCGACATCGCCTACCAGGTGCCGGCCGCGCAGGGCTCGCACGGCGGGGCCGACACGCAGATCATGGCCGAGTTCTGCCGGTTCGTCAGGGAGGGCGGGGCGACCGACACCTCACCCGTGGCGGCCAGGATGAGCGTCGCCGCCGGGTACATGGCCACGATGTCGCTGCGCGACGGCGGCATGCCGTACGACGTGCCGTCGCTGGACCCGGAGCTGGCCGCGTACTTCGACAACGGCCAGCGCTGAGCGGCGCCGGGGCCGGGCGGGGGGACCCGCGCGGCCCCGGCGGACGTCAGCGGCCGGCGTCCTTGGGGTCGCGCTCGCGCTCCAGGTCGGGGAACGGGGACGGCTCGTTGACGGCCTGGGTGATCTGGCGGGGGCCCTTGGGGCTCTCGGCCTCCTGCGCGTCGGCGACCGCCTCGGCCGCCGCCTCCGAGGCCGCCGCGATCTCCCTGTCCAGCTCCTCCGACGGCCGGGGCTCCTCCTCGCGGGTGGCGGCCGACTTCGGCAGCGCCTCGGTGAACGCCTTCGAGACGCCCTGCAACGCCGAGGTGACCTCGCTCGGGATGACCCAGAACGTGTTGCCGCTGCCCTGGGCGAGCTGCGGCAGCACCTGAAGGTACTGGTAGGCCAGCAGCTTGGGGTCGGGGTCGTTGCGGTGGACGGCCTGGAAGACCTGGTCGATGGCGCGCGACTGGCCCTCGGCCTCCAGGATGGCGGCCGAGCGCTGGCCCTCGGCCCGCAGGATGCGGCTCTGCTTGTCACCCTCGGCCGTGAGGATCTGCGACTGGCGCTGGCCCTCGGCGTTGAGGATCGCGGCCCGCTTGTCGCGCTCGGCCCGCATCTGCTTCTCCATCGCGTCCTTGATGGTCTTGGGCGGGTCGATGGCCTTGACCTCGACGCGGTTGACCCGGATGCCCCACTTGCCGGTGGCCTCGTCGAGCACGCCGCGCAGCTGGCTGTTGATGGTGTCGCGCGAGGTGAGCGTCTTCTCCAGGTCCATCGAGCCGATCACGTTACGCATGGTCGTGACGGTGAGCTGCTCTATCGCCTGGATGTAGTTGGCGATCTCGTACGCCGCCGCCCGGGGGTCGGTGACCTGGAAGTACAAAACGTTGTCGATCTCGACGACCAGGTTGTCCTCGGTGATGACCGGCTGGGGGCGGAAGGTCACCACCTGCTCGCGCAGGTCGATCATCGGATAGACGCGGTCGACGTAGGGGATGACGAAGTTGAGACCCGGCTTGAGCGTGCGGTGGTAGCGGCCGAGCCGCTCCACGTTGCGGGCCCGCGCCTGGGGCACGATCCGCACGGCCTTGAGCACGGTGAACGCGGCGAAAAGGATGATCAGCAGTCCGGCTATCAGCAACGGGTCCATGTGGTCACTCCCGTGGATACACGAGGGCCGTGGCGCCCTCGATCTCGATGATGTCGACGGTTGCCCCGGTGGGGATCACCAGGGTCTCGTCATAAGCGCGTGCGGACCACTCCTCACCCCCGATGCGGACCCGCCCGTCGCGGCCCGTGACCTCGGAGACCACGTACGCGGGCTTGCCGACCAGCGCCTCCACGCCGAAACGCTGCAACGGCGGCTGCTGCAGATGGCGGACGGCGAGCGGCCGGATGACCACCATCCCCGCCGCGGACGACAGGGCGAACACGAGGATCTGCAAGGGGACGGGCAGCCCTACGGCGGCCGTCACGGCGGTCAGGAGAGCGGCCACGCCCAGGAGGCCGAGGGCCGCCGTGAGAGTGAACAGTTCGGCCACACCGAGGACGACTGCGAGGATTATCCAGATGACCCATTCATCCATGCTCCGGCCCTCCTGAACCTATAACGGGCCTGTGTGTGTGACTGGTTCCCCCTTACCACCGTAATCCCCCATTCGTCCGCAGGGCACCCGTCACCGGCCGGCCGGCGGGGCGGCCAGGGCGCTTCCCAGGACCCACTTCTCCCACGGAAGTTGCCAGAAGCCCCACCCGTTGTCCCATTCCAGCTGGCGGGCGGTGCCGGTGATCAGCACGGGGTCGCCGCGCAGCGATCCGGCGTAGAACCAGGCCGCCTGGTCGGGGCGGGCGTTGATGCAGCCGTGGCTGACGTTTTCCCTTCCCTGGGCCCAGACGTTGTCCTTCGCGTGCACGTACTCGCCGCTGTTGGAGATGCGCACGGCGTGCTCGATCAGCAGGTCGTAGTAGCCGGGGTCGCCCTTGGCGCGGCCTGGGGAGATCATGCGGACCGGGTTTCCCTTGTCCATGGTCAGGTGCATGCCGCTGGTGGTGGTGTATTCGCGCGTGGTGGCCATGCCGGCGCTGATGGCCATCTGCTGCGCCACCCTGCCGTCGCGGCGCACGACCATCTGGTGGGTGCGGGCGTCGACCGTGCTGGTCTGCCTGCGGCCCACGGTGAAGGCGAAGGTGGAGTCGAGGGTGCCATAGACGCCCGGGGCGGGGCGCACCCCGGCCAGGTGGGCGCTGACCATCACCTGCTGCCCCGAGGCCCAGAACCGGTGGGTGCGGTAGACCACCTGCGTGTCGCTGGTCCAGCGCCAGGCGCCCTCGGCCGGGGTCTTCGTGGTGACCTCCAGCGACCGCTCGACGGCCGCCTTGTCCTGGATCGGGGTGTCGAAGTCGATGACGACCGGCATGCCCACGCCGACGGTCTCGCCGGGCAGCGGCGCGGTGGCGGCCACCCCGAACGTGTGCTCGGCGGCGCGGGTGCGGAAGCGGCCCATGGAGACCGTGGACGGGCCGTTCTCGCCCGCGGCCGTGGCGGTCACCGTGTACTCGGTCGCGGGTTTGAGCGTCCAGTCGGAGCGCCACCTGGTGTGCGAGGCGTCGAGCCGGCCCGGGACGTGCTCGCCTCCCTCGTAGACCAGGACCTGGGTCAGCCGGCCGCCCTGAGCCGTGATGACCAGCCCCTTGTCGGGACGGGCCCGCTTGGCGTCGAAGGCGGGGAAGACGTGCACGACCGCGGGCGCGGCCGGGGAGTCGCCGACGGGACCGCAGCCGCAGCAGGCCAGGAGGAAGGCGACACACAGGATCGCGGCACGCCGCACGTCACTCTCCGAGGGCTTTCCGAGGGAAGGGGAGTTCCCAGATTAGCGGTGAGTGACGGTCGAAGCACCTTGAGTTACTTATCCGATGGTTCCGGACACCTCGCCCAATGTCAGGCCACCCGCGGTGGCCCGGATCGTCACCGTGTCGCCGTCCTGGAGGAAGGTGCGGGTGTCGCCGCCGGACAGCTTGATCGGTTCGGCGCCGTTCCAGGTCAGCTCGATGAGCGAGCCGCGCTCGTCGCGTTCGGGGCCGGAGATCGTGCCGCTGGCGAACAGGTCTCCGGTGCGCAGGGAGGCGCCGTTCACGGTCATGTGGGCGAGCATCTGGTCGGGCGTCCAGTACATGCTCGGGTACGGCGGGCGCGAGATCACGTCGCCGTTGAGCACGACCTCGACGGCGATGTCCAGGCCCCAGTCGCCCTGCCTGCGCAGGTAGTCGAGCGGCTCGGGGTCCTGCGGGCGGCCCGGGACCCTGGGCAGCGCCTCCAGCGGCGTGACCCACGGCGAGACCGAGGTCGCGAACGACTTGCCCAGGAACGGCCCGAGCGGCACGTACTCCCACGCCTGGATGTCGCGCGCGCTCCAGTCGTTGACCAGCGTCACCCCGAACACGTGGTCCTCGAACGCCCCGGCCGGCGAGCCCAGTTCCGACGGCACGCCGACCACGAACCCCAGCTCGGCCTCGATGTCGAGCTTGGCGCACGGCCCGTAGACCCCGGCCCTGAGCTGGCCGTGCGGGCGCCGGACCGGCGTGCCGGACACGACGACCGTGCCCGACCTGCCGTGGTAGCCGACGGGCAGGTGACGCCAGTTGGGCAGCAGCGGCTCGGCGTCGGGACGGAAGATGCGGCCGATGTTGCTCGCGTGGTCGAGCGAGCAGTAGAAGTCGACGTAGTCGGCCACCTCGAACGGCATGTGCAGCCGCACCTGGTCGAGCGGGATCAGGTGGCTCTCGGTGACCGAGGAGTCGCCGGTCAGCTTGTTCTGGATGAGGGTCCTGGTGTCGTGCCAGGCCGATCGGCCCCTCGCCATGAACGGGTTGAGCGAGGGGGCGGCGAACACCTCGTCGTGCAGCGCGGCGGCCAGGTCGAGCACCTTGTCGCCGTACCTGACGCCCACTCTGGGCGATTCGCCCTGACGGGAGAACACGCCGTAGGGCAGGTTGTCCACTCCCCAGCTCACTGAATCACTCCTAGCGTCTGCAGGTCCTCGATGGGCGTGCCGGTGCTGCAGGAGCCGTAGCTGACCAGCAGCCGCCGCGCCCGCTTCGCGGTCTCCTCCGTCACGGCTCCGGCCAGCCGTACGAGATGTCCGACGTCGGTGGTGCGCAGCACGGGCGCGGGGTCGCGGCCTTCCACGGCCTCGCAGACCGACAGCAGCAGGTTGAGGAAGCCGTGCCGGTCGACGCCGAGGCTCGGGTCGAAGTGCCGGACCGCGTGGTGCAGCCCGGCCGTGGCCTTGAACGGGACGTCGGCCTCGACGCAGGCCCGGACGAACGCCGCGAGGTGCTCCACCGAGGGGAACGCCTCGGCCTTGAGCCCGCCGCAGCGCACCTTCAGGCCCACCCCGTCGGGCACGCCGGCGACCTTCCTGTCCGGCGGGACCTCGACGAACAGCCGCACGTGCGCGGGCAGGCCGAGGCGCCGGGCCAGCTCGGCGACGGACTCGTCGGCGCCGAGCCGGATCTCGACGAAGTCCACCGGCAGGTCGCCGAACTCGGGCAGCTCGGGCGTGTCCACGATCAGCCCGATGCGCCGCGGCCGGTAGGCGTGCCCGCGCAGCCGGTCGAGCCGGCTGGCCGGGCAGAGGAAGCGGTGGGTGAGCACGCCGTTGCCGTGCTCCAGGTCGCGCTGGTTGCGGGCCAGCGCCTCGTCCATGTGCAGCGACGTCGGCGGGAACAGGCCCGCGTCGTCGACCAGTTCGGCGAAGAGAGTCATCGTGCCCAGGTCCATGCGTAGCCGGGATCCTCACAGGACAGCGCGCCCGGCCCGAGGTCGAGCGGGCGGAAGGTGTCGACCATCACGGCCATCTCGCTCGTGGTGGTGACGCCGCGGGCGACCGCGTCGATCACCGCCTCGACCGCGCCGGGCTGCGGGCCGTGCGTGAACCCGGCCGGGTGCAGCGAGACCGAGCCGACGTCGATGCCCGAGCCCTTGCGCGCGGTGTAGTCGCCGCCCACGTAGAACATGAACTCGTCGGAGTCCACGTTGTGGTGGTTGTACGGGATCGGGATGGCCTCGGGGTGGTAGTCGAGCGGCCGCGGGCAGAACGAGCAGACCACGAACCCGGGCCCCTCGAACGTCTGGTGCACCGGCGGCGGCGCGTGCGTCTTCTTCACGATCGGCTCGAAGTCGTCGATGTTGAAGGCGTACGGATAGAGGTAGCCGTCCCAGCCGACCACGTCGAAGGGGTGGTTGCGGTAGACGAGCCTGGTCAGGCCGCCTCGCGTGCGGACCAGGACGGGCACCTCCTCGCCCTCGACGAGCAGGGTCTGCGAAGGGGCGCGCAGGTCGCGCTCGCAGTACGGCGCGTGCTCCAGGAACTGCCCGTACTGCGACAGGTAGCGCTTGGGCGGCCTGATGTGCCCGGACGCCTCGATGGCCAGCACGTTGACCTGCCCGTCAGGCACCCAGCGGTGGATCGTGCCGGTCGGGATGACGACGTAGTCGCCCTCGCCGGCCTCGATGACGCCGTACGTGGACTCGAAGCGGACCGAGCCGCGCTGCACGTAGACGCACTCGTCGCCCATGGAGTTGCGGTACAGCTCGCTGGGGCGGTCGCTGGTGGCGTACGACAACCGGACGTCGGCGTTGCCGGCGAGCAGGATGCGGCCGTTGACCAGGTCACCCGCGCTCGACAGCTCCTGGGTGCGGAAATGGCGCGGGGAGAGCGGCAGGTTGGGCTCCAGCCGCGTCGTCGCGGACGTGGGCGTGACCGCCTCGGCCTTGATGATCGCGGTGGGCAGGTGGCGGTGGTAGAGCAGCGAGGAGTCGGACGAGAAGCCCTCCTCGCCCATCAGCTCCTCGGCGTAGAGGCCGCCGTCCGGCCGCCTGAACTGCGTGTGCCGCTTGCGCGGCACTTCCCCAACGACGCGGTAGTACGGCATCCGCCCTCCATGTTGTCCGCTTACCGGACGCATGTGTCCTCTATGTGTGACTACCGTCCGCCATCGGTGTGGAGATGTCAACCCAGCGCGGCGGCCAGCTCGGCGGCCGCCGCCACCACGCGCGGCCCCGTCCCCTCCTCCAGCGGGCCGAACGTCACCACCCCCACCGAAGCCTCCAGCCACGGCAGTCCGGTCACGGGCGCGGCGATGCCCCGCGCCCCCACCTGCAACTGCCCCTCCGTCACGAGGTATTCGTCGCGCCCCTCGCGCAGGGCCAGGATCGCCCGGCCCGCCGCGCCTTTCGCCAGCGGATGGCGCGACCCCTCCCGGTAGGCCACGTGCAGGTCGGTCCAGGACGGCTCCACCACCGCCACCGCCAGCCCGTCGTCGCCCTCGGCCACGGTCAGGTGGGCGGTCGCGCCCACCTGCTCGGCCAGCCGCCGCAGCGTCGGCACCGCCGCCGCCCGCAGCAGCGGCTGCACGGCCTGGGCCAGCACCAGCACCCCGAACCCGAGATGCACCCGCCCTTCGGCGTCGCGGCGGACGAACCCCTCGTTCAGCAGCGTCGTGAGCAGCCGGTAGACCACCGGCCGGCTCAGCGACAGCTCGGTGCTCAGCTCGGTCGGTGTGCGCCCGCCCTTCCCGTCGGCGAGAAGTCGCAGCAGGCGCAGCCCGCGTTCGAGCGTCTGGGCGGATTCGGCGGCCATGACTTCGATTATGGAGTGGCGGCCGACCAGTGAAAGAGCACGGTGAAGGGGTACGTAGGGACGAGAAGGCGTCGGGGGGTGGAGATGCGGCAGAGGTGGCTGTTCCTGGTCGCCGGGCTGGCTCTCTGCGCCCTGCCGCCGGCCGTGCCGTCGCTCACGACGCCGATCGCGTACATGGCGAGGGAGACCCTGATCGACCCGCCGCCGCGCCCGGGGGGCGACCGGCTGGTCGAGAACACCTTCTACCTCACCCAGGGCATCACGGTGAGCCAGTGGCTGCTGCCGGTCGCCAAGGGCGTGACCTTCCGCGCCGGCTACGTCGCCGTGGGGGTCAACGTCGACGCGGGCGGGCGGTTGTCCGGCACGCCCTCGCGCGTGGGCACGTTCATCGCCCCGGTCCGGCTCTGCACGGGGGACTCGTGCGAGGAGCAGCTCATCACCCTCGTCGTGCTCGGGAACGTTCCATGGGAGCCGCGCGAGCTGACCTTCCCCGGCCGGGCCGGCGTCCCGCTCGCCGGCGAGATCGGCATCAACGGCGGCCCCCAGGGCGTCATCCCCACCTTCAGCGTGACCGACCACGCCAAGCTGCCCGCGGGCGTGACGATCGGCCCCGACGGGCACGTGGGCGGGGTGCCCCAGGCGGCCGGCATCTCCGAGGTCCCGGTGCGCGTCTGCGTGGCGGGCAACTGCGCGGGCGTCGTGGTCCGGTTGATCATCGTCTGAGCCCTTGCGCGGGTGCGGGTCCTGCGGTCACGGTGGTTCCATGAAATCGGTCATTGTGGTCGGAGCCGGTATATGGGGGTCGTCACTGGCGTTGCGGCTGGCCGAAACCGGCTGGCTGGTGACCCTGGTCGAACAGCACAAGCCCGGACACGTCCGGCAGGCCAGCGCGGGGGAGACGCGGCTCCTGCGCTGCGCGCACGGCGCCGACGACTGGTACGCGCGGCTGGCCTGGGAGGCGCGGGAGGGCTGGCGGCGGCTGGGTGAGCGGGCCGGCGAGGAACTGTTCCTGGAGTCGGGCATGGTGTGGTTCGCGGCCCGGCCGGACGGGTGGGAGCACGCCAGCGCCCAAGTACTGAAAAATCTGGATATCCCGGTTGAGGTGCTCGACCCGGCGGACGGGCGGCGGTTCTTCCCCGACTACCGCGGCGACGACCTGAGCTTCCTGCTCCGGGAGCCGCACGCGGGCGTGCTCAGGGCACGGCGGGCGACGCAGGTGACCGCCGGGCTGGCCCTGGCGGCCGGCGTCCGGCTGGTCAGGGGACGGGCGGCGCCCGTGCCGGGGCTGAGCGCGGTCGAGGTGGACGGCGAGGTGCGGCGGGCCGACCGCGTCGTGTGGGCGTGCGGCGCCTGGCTGCCCGGCCTGTTCGCCGTGCCGGTCACGGTGACCAGGCAGGACACGGTGCACTTCGCCGCGCCCGCCGCGTGGTCGTCCCCCGAGACGCCCGCCTGGGTGGACTACGGCTCCTCGGCCTACGGGCACGGCGACGTGGACGGGGTCGGCATGAAGGCCACCTCCGATGCCGAAGGGGAGCCGTACGAGCCGGAGGAGGGCAGCCGGGTGGTGGATCCGTCCGCGGTCGGGCAGGCCCGCGACTACCTGCGGCGCAGGTTCCCCTCGCTGGCCGCCGCGCCGGTGCTGTTCAGCCAGGTCTGCCAGTACGCGCTCACCCCCGACGCCGAGTGGATCATCGCCGAGGACGCGCCCGGCGTGTGGCTGCTCGGCGGCGACTCGGGCCACGGGTTCAAGCACGCACCGGCCCTGGCCGCGTACGTGGCCGCGATCCTGGACGGCGAGCGCGTCCCCGAGCCGCGCTTCGGGCTCGGCCACGAGCGCGCGGTCGCCCGCGGCCTGCGCACGAGCGGAGACCTCGGGGTAGGGCCCGCCTCACCGGAACTCGGGGGACGACGGGCATGATCGGCGCGGGCGTGCGGATCAGACTTTCCCTGTAACCGACACGACAGGGAGCCCGCCATGACCACCGCCCTCGCCTCGCAGACCGCCGAGCCCCGTACCCCCCAGCCGCCGCCCGTCGTGCACGCCGCCGCGCTGCTGTGGATGTCCGCCGTCGCGGCGGGGGCGTTCGAGACCGTGCTCGCCGTCGGCAGGGAGCTCTACGAGGGCACCTCGGGCGTCCTGGACCTGCTGCCCGGCGCCGGTCTGCGGGTGGCCGTCTTCGCCGCGGCGGTCTTCCTGGCGCTGCGGATGCGCGCGGGGCAGAACTGGGCCAGGCTCACGCTGGCCGTCGGGCTCGGCGTGTTCGGCACGTTGTCGCTGGTCGTGGGGCCGATCCAGTGGCTGCTGCAGGGCGGCTCGATCGCCGAGGCGGCCGCCGGGGCCGACATGGTGACCTGGCTCTTCACGATCAGCCGGGTGCTGCACGTGACGGCCGTGCTCGGGGCCGTCACGCTGATGTTCCAGCCGCGGGCCAACGCCTGGTTCCGCTCAGAGTGAGACCGGCTCGGGCTCCGGCTCGGGGGCGCGCAGGTTGCGCACCCCCGGCGCGGCCAGCGCGGCCAGCGTGGACAGCACGACGAGGGCGGCGCAGCCGAGCAGCGCCCCCTCGGTGCCGAAGGCCACCGCCGCCGGCGCGGCCAGCATCAGCCCGATCGGCCCGAACATCAGTGACCCGAGCGCGTCGTACGAGCTGACCCGCGACAACGACTCCGCCGGGATCTCGCGCTGCATCGTCGTCTGCCACAACACGCCGAAGACGTCGAAGCACACGCCCAGCACGAACGCCCCCGCCACGATCGCCCACAGCGGCGCGTCCAGCCCGAGCAGCACGTACGGCAGCGCGGTCGGCAGGCACAGCAGCGTGCCGAGCAGGATCGGCCGGCGCGGGCGCAGCCGCAACGACACCAGCACCCCGGCGATCGTCCCGACGGCCTCGCCCGCCAGGAACGCCGACCAGGCCGCCGGCCCGCCCAGCGTCTCCTTGGCCAGCAGCGGCCCGAGCACGCCGTGCCCGGCCTGGATCGCCATCACCAGCACCGAGAACTGGGCGACCACCACCCAGATCCACTGCCGCGAGCTGAACTCGCGCCACCCGTGGCGCAGGTCGGCCAGCACCGAGTGCCGCTCGGCCGCCGCGCGCTCGGCGAGGGTCGGGCGCAGCAGCGCGATCAGCACGCCGGCCAGCGCGAACATCGCGCCGCTGACCAGCAGGGCCCAGCCGCCGCCGAACAACAGCACCGTGCCGCCGCTCAGCACCACCCCGGCCACGCGCGAGGCGTTCGCGCCGAGGCCGAGCAGCGCGTTGCCGGCCTGCAGCCGGTCGGCGGGCACGACCTCGGGGATGATGCCGGTCAGCGCCGGGAACATGATCGCCATGCCCACGCCGCAGGCCGCCGCCGCGACGCTCATCACGGGCAGCGGCGCCCAGCCGGTCAGCATCATCGCCGCCAGCGCGAAGTAGCCCAGCGCCATGAGCAGCTCGCCGGCCATCATCACCCGCTGCCGCGGCAACCGGTCCGCGATCACCCCGCCGATCAGCATGAACACGATCATGGGCAGCGACTCGGCGGTGAGCACCACCGACAACGTCGTGGCGTCGGCGCCCGGCAGGTCGAGGATGCCGAAGGCGAGCGCCACGGGCGCGAAGGCGCTGCCGAGCATGGAGATGGTTCGCGCGGACAACAACAGGGCGAACTTGCGGTCGCGGAGCAGCCCGAGGTCGCGGAGGTAGCTGTGCACTGGGCCGGTCCCCTCGAAAACGGTCAAATCCGTCCCAGTCTGCCGTTTCTGCCGGCGCGTTGTCGTCCCAATATTTGTCACGGAGGTGACAGGGCCGGTCGCGAAAAGTGCGGGCGTCAGGCAAGAACCGCGCCCGGTTCTCGCGTAGTTTCCAGGCATGCCTGACGCGCAGGTCGATCGCACGCCCCGGCGGGCCGAGGGCGGGCCCGAGGGGGCGCGGGAGGAAGCGGCGCGCACCGGGTGGGTCAGGGTGGTGCGGGGACGTACGAGGGTGGTGCGGGAGAACCCGGACGGCTCGGGGTGGCACTGGGCGGAAGAAGACGGATGATCACCCCGCCGCTGCCTCGCCAGGGCTCGACTGTGATGCCTACTGCCCGTCGAGAACCGCGTGAGGACCGCCGTGGATCTCATTGAAGGTTGTTGATCGTCCAGATATTGTGCTATTTGCCCACGATCGCCCCCCATGGGAGTAAAGGCGTCATGCGACTGCGGAAGATCTTCGTCATCGGACTGACCCTGTCGTTGCTCGGCGTCGGAGTTCCCGCCTGGTCGCAGGACGATCCACGGGGCTGCAACGACCTGATGTCCGCCGACACCCCGGCGTACGTCGTCTGCCGCTGGCTGGCCACTCCCGAGGAGGCCGCCGACATCGCCCGGTTCTGGCTGGACAACGACGGCAAGAACATGATCGACTCCGGCCCGATGCGCGAGATCGTGGTCGACTGCTCCGAGCCGGGCAACGAGTGCGCGACCGACTCCGAGGGCGACGGCGAGATGCACGACGTCGACTCCCCGGACGTCGACGGCGCCGAGGACGGCGGCACCCCCGACCAGTGCCCGGACGGCCAGAAGTGCCACGTCGACCCCGACGAGATCTCCGCCGCCGCCAAGACGGCCGCCGCCGAGAGCCCGGCGGGCCAGGCCGTGAAGAGCGCGGTCGAGGCCGGCCTGCGGACCTGGATCGAGACCGAGCTGGCCGACGACTACAAGGCGGGCAAGCTGGCCGAGGCCGCCAAGAAGGTCGCCGCCCTGGCCGCGCAGCCGGGGGTCGCCGGGATCAGGTTCACCTCGCAGCTCGGCTACAACCAGACCTTCGCCACGGCCGAGGAGCTGGACAAGTTCGTCACCGAGGCCACGACCGCGCTGCGCAACCTCGTGCCGGGCAAGAAGCTGGCGGCGCACACAGTGGTCCCGCTGTTCGGCTGCGGCGCCAACGACGCCTGCAAGGCCGAGATGACCAAGAAGTACCCGCTGCTCGACCCCGCCCGCATCGGCGCCTGGCTCTCCGGCGGCCAGATCGACCAGCTGACCCTGGACACCGGCCACCTGGCCACCGAGTACGCCACCTGGAAGATCGACGCCGCCGAGGCCCAGCGCAACCAGTGGATCCAGGTCCGCGCCCGCGCCTGGGACGCCTACGCCCAGATCGCCGCCGAGGACGCCGGGTTCACCGCCGCCGGCACCTCCAAGCTCACCGCCGAGCAGGCCACCCAGGCCATCACCGACCGCATCGCCGCCCCGCTCCAGGCCGACGCCGCCGAGACCGTCGTCCTGTGGAGCCGCTGGCAGGACGCGCAGGGCCAGGTCAACCGGGTGTACGGCGAGAAGTGGGCGGCCAACGCCACCTGGGACCAGCTCAAGAAGCTCGGCACCGTGCGCCCGAGGCTGGCCACCGTCTACGACTACAGCAGCCCCGAGGCCGACGTCGCCACGGACATCAAGAACCTGTCCGAGGTCTTCGGCCAGGTCTACCTGCACACCGCCTGACGGGAGCCGCCCGGTCCCGGCCGGTCCCCGCCGGGTGCGGCGGGCCGGTCACGACCGGGCGGCGATGAGGGCCTGGCGGGCCCTGAGCGCGATCTCCAGCTCGAACCGGATGTCGGGGTCGGCGAGCTGGTCGCCGTAGAGCTCTTCGAGCTGCCGCAACCGGTAGCGCACGGTCTGCGGATGCACGTGCAGCCGGGCGGCCACCTCGCCGGCGCCCCGGCCGTGCCGCAACCAGGCGAGCAGCGTCTCGGCCAGCCGGTCCTGCTGGGCGGGCCGCAGGTGGGCCAGCGGCGCGAGGCGGGCCTGCGCCATGGCGCCGACCAGCTCCTCGTCCTTGAAGACCACGAGCGTGGCCATGTGGTCGGCGCAGCGCAGGAGGCCGCGCGGCAGCACGCCGCGCCGGGACAGCTCCAGCGCCTCGCGCGCCCACCTCAGGGACGTCGCCGCCGCGGCCAGCGGCACCGCCGGGCCGATCGCGGCACGGTGGCCGCGCAGCGCGTGGTCGAGCAGCTGCGCCTGCCCCGGCCCGTCCGGATCGGGCACCAGCAGGCACGGCGCGGGCCGCTCCAGCCCGCCGAGCACGTCGGGCGGCAGCGCGGGCGCCCGGTACGTCCCGTGCCGGTCGTCGAGCGCCACGCCCGCTACGGTCCTCGGCAGCCGCCACCCGGCGGCCCTGGCCAGGTCGGCGAGGGCCTCGGGGGCGGCGGGCGGCCGGCTGAGCAGCAGGTCGAGCAGGCGGTTGCGGCGGCGTTCTAGCTCGCCGGCGGCGTGTGCCCTGGCCTCGTCGTAGCCCGCGGCGGCGGCGTCGGCGAGCTGGTCGAGGCAGACGAAGATGGCCTCGCCCAGGTCGTACAGGGTCTGCGAGGTCAGGCCGAGCGGGTCGGCGATCTCCGTCAGCCGCCGCCAGCAGACGCGGGCGCCGAGCCGCATGGCCGTCTGCAGCGGCTCCAGGTTGCGGCCCTCGGCCGCCTCGCCCTTGCCGATCATGCGGAACGGCTCGGGGTCGAAGGGGGCGCCCGGGTTCTCGATGCGGTCGAGGAAGCCGTCGATGGCCTCCTCGACCGCCATCTTCACGACTTTGATGTAGATCTCGTCGGCCGGTCTGGCGTACTCGGGGATCCGGGTCTGGATCTCCTCGATCACCTCGGCGGAGACCCTTCCGATGCCCGCCTTGAGCGTTCTCACGATGTCCGCGGGGAGCCGGGTTTCGCTGATGTCACTCTTGATGGCCATCGTCCCTCCTGTCGCCATTGTGGCTCAGGCGACAAGAGTTTGCCTAGCAAGAGCTTGTTTCTATCATTTCTGCAGGAATGCGCCGAACTCGTCCACGTCAATCAGGCCGTCGCCGTCCTTGTCCAGCTTCCGCACGCCTTCCTGGGCGGCGTCCAGCGTGATGGGCTGGCCGAGGATCTCCATCAGGCGGACGAGTTCGACGGCGGAGATGCGGCCGTCCTTGTCGACGTCGATGAGGTCGAAGGTGATGGCGTGGTCGCTCATAGGGGGTGCCTTTCCTGTGTTACCGGTGCGTCGGGTCAGACCTTAGTGGCGACTTCCCGAAACGTGCCGATGAATTCGGGCGGCTCGCCGGAAATGCGGCCTTTCCCGGATTGACCGCCTCCGCCGCCGTGTCAGACCGTGGCGGCGGCCTGTTTCAGGGCCTCGACGAAGGCGGTGACGTGGGGGCGGGCGTCCGCGCGGCGCCAGGCGATGGCGAGCCGGCCCGGCTGGAGACCCGTCACCGGGCGGTAGACCATGCCAGGACGCTTGTAGAGCGCCGCGTTCCCCTCGGCCACCAGGACGACGCCCAGACCGCTGATCACGGCCTCGAACACCTCCTCCGGCGTGTTCGCCGTGACGCCGACGACCGGGTCGTCGTCCCGGGCGTCGCGGGCGAGCCAGAAGTCGCGCAGCGGGCCGGCCGCGGCGGGCAGCGCGATGAACGGCTCGTCCCGCAGCTCGGCGAACGGGACCTCGGCCATGCCGGCCAGCCGGTGACCGGCCGGCATCGCCACCCCCCGCTCCTCGGTGACCAGCACGTACCTCTCCAGCCCCGGCGGCACCGGCAGCCAGATGAACGCCACGTCGGAGGAGCCGTCGGCGAGGCCGCCGCTCGGGTCGTCCCAGCCCACGAGCCGGAGCGACACCTCCCACCCCGGCCGGGCCTGCCGGAACAGCCGCAGCGCCTCCTGCTGCAACCCGCGGCCGACGGCCGTCTGCATCCCGATGACCAGCGTCCCGGCGGGGGCGGCGGCGCGTGCCGTCTCCACCCCGGCGGCCCAGCGTCCGAGCAGTTCGCGGGCCACCGGCAGCAGCGCCGCGCCCTGCCGGGTCAGCGTCACGCCGCCGTGCACCCGTTCCAGCAGCGCGAACCCGAGCTGCCGCTCCAGCACCCTGAGCTGCTTGGACAGGGCCGGCTGCGAGACGAAGAGCCGCTCGGCGGCGCGCGTCACGTTCAGCTCCTCGGCCACCGCGACGAAGTAGCGGAGCTCCCGCAGGTGCACGTCCATAACCGATGGTTATAGCAAAGGGTCTTGGACGCCGGGCGCCCCCCGGCGGCACGATCATCGTCATGAAGACACGCGAACTCGGAACACTGCAGGTCCCCGCGCTCGGTTTCGGCGCGATGGTGCTCTCGCCCGGTGTGTACGGCGACATCGACGACGCCCGTGCCGAGAAGGCGTTGCGGGCGGCCCTGGACGGCGGCGCCGGCCACATCGACACCAGCGACGCCTACGGGGTGGACGGCCACAACGAGCGCCTGGTCGGCCGCGCGCTCAAGGGACGCCCCCGTGACGAGGTCGTGGTGGCCACCAAGTTCGGCCTGGCGATCCCGGACGGCGAGCCCAGCCGCCCGTACCCGGTCGGGTACGCGTTCAACGAACTGCGCGTGAACGCCGACCCGCGCCTGGTCCGCCGCTACGCCGAGCGCAGCCTGCGCAACCTGGACACCGACACGATCGACCTGTACTACCTGCACTACCCGGACCCCGGCGTCCCGGTGGAGGAGACGGTCGGCGCGATGGCGGACCTGGTGCGCGACGGCCTGATCAGGCACATCGGCCTGTCGAACGTGACGGCGGCCCAGCTCAGGGCCGCGCACGCCGTCCATCCGGTGACGGCCGTGCAGAACGAGTGGTCGATGTGGCGGCCGGTGGAGCCGGACCTGCTGGCCACGGCCCGCGAGCTCGGCGTCGGCCTGGTGGCCTGGAGCCCGCTGGGCAACGGCTTCCTGACCGGCACGGTCCAGCGGCTGGAGGAAGGCGACTTCCGCCACAACGCGCCCCGGTTCTCGGCGGAGAACCTGGCCGGCAACAACGACAGGTACGCCCCCATCCGAACCCTGGCCACCAACCTCGGCATCACCCCCGCCCAGCTGGCCCTGTCCTGGCTGCTGCACCAGGACGAGCACGTGGTGGCGATCCCGGGCAGCCGCACCCCCGCCCACATCGAGGAGAACCTGGCCGCCGCCGACCTCACCCTGCACCCGGACACCCTGCACAGGATCGACGAGGCGCTGGTCAGGTTCGACGTGTCCGGCGGGACCCTCCTGTGAGCGCCGGGCCGCCGCCCAACAGCGTCGCCCGGGTGGCGCACAGGGCCGCGCCCACGAGCAGGACGGCGACCGCGGCGACGACCCGCAGGAGCCCGTCGGCCGAGGACGGCGCGGCGAAGTAGACGCTGCCGAGCCCGGCGACGGCGGTCACCCCGGCCAGCACCGGCCCGGTGGCGTTCAGCGCCGAGATCGCCGACGCCAGCCGCGGCTCGACCAGCGTGGTGACGCGCGCGATCAGCGGGCTGTACCCGGCGGCGTGCCCGGCCCCGGCCAGGAGCAGCAGCGGGACGGCCACGTCCGGCCGCCACTCGTCCCGGCACAGCAGCACCAGCAGGCCGGCGCCGGCCGCGAAGGCGACCGGCCCCGCGACCGGCAGAACCCGCTGCAGTCCCGGCGGATACCGGGTCCAGCTCAGGCTGAGCGCGCCGAATCCCAGCGCGTACGGGACGAAGGCCAGCCCCGCCCACAGCGGCGAGTACCCCAGCGCGGTCTGGAGGTGCAGCGTGAGGGTGAGCAGGAAGACGGTGTAGCAGCCCATGACGATCCAGCACGCCGCCAGCCCCGGTTTCACCCCGCGCGGCCGTACCGACGCCAGGTCCAGCAGCGGGTGCCGGGCCCTGGTCTCGTGCCGGACGAACACCACCGACAGCGCGGCGCCGCAGGCCAGCGAGATCCACACCCAGAGCGGCCGGCCGAGGTCGCGGCCGAAGATCAGCGGGACGGTGATCGCGGCCATGGCCGCGGTCAGGATCGCCACGCCGCCCGGGTCCAGGCGCGTCCGCGCGGTCACGGGCGAGGGCGGCAGCAGGCGCGGCCCCAGGGCCAGCGAGATCACGCCGATCGGGATGTTGATCAGGAACACCGGCCGCCAGGACAGGCCCAGGAGGTCGGCGCTGACGACCAGCCCGCCGACGACCTGCCCCAGCGCGACGCCCAGGGCGAGCACCATGCTGTACAGGCCGATCGCCCGGCGGCGGGCGTCGCCCGCCCAGTGCGTCTGGATGAGGGCGAAGATCTGCGGGGTGAGCAGCGCCGCCCCGACGGCCTGCGCGATCCGCGCGAGCACCAGCACGCCGACGTCGGGGGCCAGCCCGCACAGCAGCGAGGCGCCGGTGAACCAGCCCAGCCCGAGCAGGAACGCGCGCCGCTGCCCGACGAGGTCGCCGATCCGCGCGCAGGTGACCAGGAGCACGCCGACGGTCAGGAGGTAGCCCGACACGACGAGCTGGATCGCCGTGCCGCCGGCGTCGAGGTCCTGGCGGATGGTCTGCGCGGCGACCGACACGATCGAGCCGTCCATGGAGGCCATGACCTGACCGGTGAGCAGCACGGCGAGCATCGGGCCACGGCGCACGCCCGTCACCAGGGGAGAAACGGGAGAAATCACCCGCTCAGCATCGGCCGTCCGCCCCTGCCCGGTCTTGAAGAAACTTGCAGGCCCGGTGGGGTCACCGGGTCGCGTCGAATCCGGCCGCCAGGCCGAAGGACGCGAAGACCTCCGGCCCCTGGAACACCGAGTTCCGGCTGATGCCCTCGGCGGTGACGGTGAAGATCTGGAGCGTGTGGGGCTCGTACCGGTCGCCGGCGCGCCGGAAGGCGCCGAACCCCGGCTGGCCGTTGGCCGTGACCGCCTCCAGCCGCCAGTCGGTGCCGGCCGCCTCGAAGACCCAGTCCATGAACAGGCCGTAGTTGCCGCGACCGGCGAACCAGTTGAGCATCGGCGGCATCTCCATGACGACGTCCTCGGTGAGCAGCCGTTTGAGCTCCTCGACGTCGGCGTGCTCGAAGGCCCGCATGTAGCGGTCGACCCAGGCGCGCTGTTCGGCCAGCGGCGGCTCGCCGAGCGGTTCCCGCCGGACGCCGGCCTCCTTCACCCGGGCGCGCGCCCGCTGCAGGGAGCTGTTCACCGACACGACGGTGGTGCCGAGGATCTCCGCCGACTCCGACGCGGAGAAGCTCAGCACGTCCCGCAGGATCAGCGCGCCGCGCTGGCGCGCCGACAGGTGTTGCAGGGCGGCGGCGAACGCCAGGCGCAGGCCGCTGCGCTCGACCACGGTGCCGGCCGGGTCGCCGGCGTCCAGCATCGAGTCCGGCAGGGGCTGGAGCCAGGCCAGGTTCTCCCCCTGGACGAGCGGCGCCAGCGGGTCGGACGCGGCCACCAGCCCCGACGGCAGCGGCCGGCGCCCCCGGACCTCCAAGGCCGTCAGGCAGGCGTTGGTCGCGATCCGGTAGAGCCAGGTGCGCAGGGAACTGCGTGTCCCGTCGTACTGCTCCCGCGCCCGCCACGCCCGCAGGTACGTGTCCTGGACCAGGTCCTCGGCGTCGTGGGGCGAGCCGAGCATCCGGTAGCAGTACGCCAGCAGCTCCTTGCGGAACGGCTCGATCCGGCGATCGAAGCCCTCTTCTCCCGGCGTCACCGCGTCCACGCCCTTTTCCTGCCTTCCACCGGCCTACGGGTACGTCAGCCTGCCACGACGGCCGGACTGTTGTGGTAGGCCGCGAGCAGCCAGGCGCCGTCCCGCTTCTCCAGCACCCAGGTCGCGTACACCATACGCTCGGCGGGCACCTCGGTCTCGCCGGGGAACCTGACACCGGTCTCGCTCACCGCGATCGCGGCGCTCTCGCCCAGGAAACGGATGCTCTCCAGCTTGTCGGCCGTCGTGCTGCCCTTCAGGTAGGACGCGAAGCCCTCGGCCATCTTCCTGCGCACCTCCTCCTTCGACCGGCGCACGCTGCCGGGCATGATCGCGGTGGCGTCCTCGGTGTAGTCGGTGACGAAGGCGTCGGCGTCGCCGTCGGCCCATGCCTGGTAGAGGCGCTCAAGCACGCTCTTGATGGCGGCCACGTCGTGCTCTCGGGTCTCGGTCATGGCTGTTGTCTCCTCATCGCTGGTGACAGGTTCACGGATACGTACCGGCGGGGCCGCCGGAACTCATCGCGCCGGGGTGGAGAACTTTCGAGCGGTTGTGGTTCGGGTTACGAACTATTATGGTTCGTAATACGAACAAGCTGTTGTCCCGACAGGAGATGTGCACCATGAGCCGTACTGTGGCGATCATCGGTGGTGGTTACGGCGGCGCGGCGGCCGCCAAGGCGCTGGACGAGCACGCGGACGTCGTGCTCATCGAGCCCAAGGACGCCTTCGTCCAGAACGCCGCGTCCATGCGGGCCCTCGCCCAGCCGGAATGGGCCGGGAAGATGTTCTTCCCCTATGACAGGTTGATGCAGCGTGGCCGGATCGTCCGGGAGCGGGCGGTCTCAGTGGATTCGCGGGGTGTGCTGCTGGCCTCCGGGGAACGGGTGGAGGCCGACTACCTCGTGCTGGCCACCGGGTCGGGGTACCCCTTCCCGTTCAAGTTCGAGGACGACCTGGCCGGGCAGGCGCGCGAGCGCATCCACGCCGTCCACGGGGAGCTGGCGGGGGCCGGGCGGGTGCTGATCGCCGGGGCCGGGCCGGTCGGGCTGGAGCTGGCCGGGGAGATCAAGGCGGTGTGGCCGGACAAGCGGGTCACGATCGTCGATCACGGCACGGAGCTGCTGCCGGGGTTCGAGCCGCAGGTGCGCGCCGATCTGCGCAGGCAGCTCGCCGAGCTGGGGGTGGAGCTGCTGCTCGGCACCGCTCTGGACGCCGAGCCGCCCGCCGAGCCGGGGCGGGCCGGGCCGTTCACCGTCGGGTCCACGGCCGGGGAGCTGTCGGCCGACATCTGGTTCCGCGCGTACGGCGTGCGCGTCGAGACCGGCTACCTCGGCGGTGACCTCGGCGACGCGCGCACGCCCCGCGGCCACGTACGGGTGACCGAACGGCTCAACGTCGAGGGGCACGAGCACGTCTACGCGATCGGCGACATCACCGACCTGGCGGAGGCCAAGATGGCCGGGAACGCGATGCAGCACGCCGAGGTCGTGGCGGCGAACATCATCGCCCAACTGCGTGGCGAGCGGCCCTCGTCGGTGTACCGGCCCTCGCCGCTGCCGTTCGTGCTGCTGCCGCTGGGGGCCGGAGGAGGCGTCGGCCAGCTGCCCTCGCCCGACGGGCCGATCGTGCTGCCGGCCGAGTCGGTGGCCGACTACAAGGGCAGGGACCTGTTCACCGGACGGTTCGCGGAGCTGTTCGGGCTCGCCGCCGAGCCGGCGCCGGCCGGGGTGTGATCGCGGGCGGCGGTCAGGGGGCGTCGGCGCGCTCGATGAAGACCGTCGGGGCGTTGTTGTCCCGCACCAGGCGGGAGAGCAGGTCGGCGAGCGTGGCGCGCTCGGCCTCGTCGAGCCCGGACGGAAGGTCGTCGATGCGCCGGCAGGCCTCGGTGTAGAACTCGTCGGCGAGCTTGGCGCCCTCGTCGGTCAGCGTGACCTGGACGGCGCGCCGGTCGGCGGGGTTGGGCTCGCGGCGGACCATGCCGCGCTGCGCGGTGCGGTCGACCAGCTCGGTGAGGCTGGACTTGGCCAGGCGCAACATCGCGCCCAGCTCGCTCATCCCGTACGGCTGGGCCATCAGTACGCACAGGAGCTGGCCCTGCTGGGAGGTCAGCCCGTACGCGCGGGCGGACTCGGCGTAGACGGCGTTGACCAGGAAGGTCGAGCGCACCAGGGCGGAGACGACTCCCAGCTGCTCCTCGGGCTTGGCCATGAGATCAGCCTAACATCAGTTCGGCTACCGAACTAATGGCCGCGGACGGCTGCTCGGGTTCGGCGATGCCCTCGTAGCCCGAGGTCACGGGATTAGAACCGGACGCAAACCCCCAAAAGGACATTTCTTCTGTGCGGGTGGGTAGCAGGGCCGCCATGCGACTGACGTACACCTCCGACGTCTGGTGGAAGAACGCCGTCGTGTACTGCCTGGACGTGGAGACGTTCAAGGACGGTAACGGCGACGGTGTGGGCGACTTCCGCGGCTTGACCCAGCAGATCGACTACCTTGCGGGTCTCGGCGTGACCTGCCTCTGGTTGATGCCGTTCTTCCCCACCCCCAACCGGGACGACGGTTACGACATCACCGACTTCTACAGCATCGATCCCCGGCTGGGGACCTTGGGCGACTTCGTGGAGTTCATGCGGACCGCCAACGACCGGGGCCTGCGGGTGATCGCGGACCTGGTCGTCAACCACACCTCGGACCAGCACCCCTGGTTCAAGGAGTCGCGCAAGAGCAAGGACTCGCCGATGCGCGACTGGTACGTCTGGTCCGACACCCCCGAGCCCGACGATCCGAAACAGGTGGTCTTCCCCGACAAGGAGGACTCCATCTGGCAGTACGACAAGGGCAGCGGCCAGTACTACCTGCACAGCTTCTACCGTCACCAGCCTGATCTGAACGTCGGCAACCCCGAGGTCAGGGACGAGATCACCCGCATCCTCGGCTTCTGGATGGAGCTCGGGCTGTCGGGCTTCCGCGTGGACGCGGTGCCGTTCCTCATCGAGAACGTCAACCCCAAGCTGGCCGACCCGCACGAGTTCCTGGCCGACCTGCGGGCCTTCATG
Organism: Nonomuraea sp. NPDC005692; assembly: GCF_040631115.1. NCBI lineage: Bacteria > Bacillati > Actinomycetota > Actinomycetes > Streptosporangiales > Streptosporangiaceae > Nonomuraea > Nonomuraea sp. NPDC005692. Next base: position 106,647 of record NZ_JBEXYU010000015.1, read on the forward strand.
ACCAGGCGCAAGGGCGGCTCGATCCTGCTGGGCGAGGTCAACCTGCCCTACAAGGAGTTACTGCGGTACTTCGGTGAAGGGCTCGGTGACCAGATCACCATGTGCTTCGACTTCATCGGCATGCAGAACAGCTGGCTCTCCTTCGCCCGTAACAACGCCCGCCCCCTGATGGACGCCCTGCAGGAACGCCCCCGGGCCCCCAAGGACTGTCAATGGGCGATGTTCCTCCGCAACCATGACGAACTGACCCTCGACAAGCTCACCGACGAGGAACGCCAGGAGATCTTCGAGGCGTTCGGCCCCGAGAAGGACATGCAGATCTTCGGCCGCGGGCTGCGCCGGCGGCTGCCCACGATGTTCGGCGGCGACCTGCGGCGCATCAAGATGGCCTACAGCCTGCTGTTCTCCCTTCCGGGGACCCCCGTGATCTTCTATGGCGAGGAGATCGGCATGGGGGAGAACCTGGACGAGGAAGGGCGGATGGCCGTCCGCATCCCCATGCAGTGGTCCGAGGACGGCGGCTTCAGCCAGCAGGAGAAGACGGTCCGCGAGATCCCCGAGGGCTCCTTCGCGCCCGACCGGGTCAACGTGGCCGACCAGAAACGCGACACCGACTCGCTGCTGCGCTGGTTCCAGCTCCTCATCGAGCGGTACCGCGAGTGCCCTGAGCTGGCGTGGGGGCAGTACACGGTGCTGGACACCGGCGACGACGCGATCTTCTCGCACCGCTGCGACGCCGACGGCGCGACGGTCGTGGTCGCCCACAACCTGTGCGACACGGCCAAGGACGTCGACCTGCGGCTGGACGGCCTGGAGAACTGCGACCTCACGGACCTGCTGGTGGACGGCACGATCAAGGTGTCGGCCGACGGCACGGCCAAACTCGCGCTGGGACCGCACGGCTGCCGCTGGCTGCGCGCCTCACCCCCCGAACTGCCCCCGGAGGACGCGGGCGTCATGTCGCAATGAGGCCGGACGGCCGCGCGGCCGAAGCCTCCATGAGCCGCGGGCCGAAGCCTCCATGAGCCGCGCGGCCGAGGCTTTCGCGAGTCGGACGGCCGCGCGGCTTTCGCGCGGTCGTCAGGGCGGGGGCGGGTAGGCCGCCATGGCGAGTTCGGCGACGCTCAGCAGGCCGGCGTAGGAGGCGCCGTCGCGTGACTGCGTGGACATGCCCTGGATCACCGACGCGAAGAAGGTGGCCAGGGCTTCCGTGTCGGTGCCGGGGGCCAGTCGGCCGGCCGCCACGTCGTCGTCCACGCGCTTCCTGATCGCCGCCTTCGCCGCCTCCCTGAACCCGCGCAACAACTCCTCCACGTCGGCGGACTCCGGCCCGCAGTTGACCGCGGCGGTGATGATCAGGCAGCCGGGCGGGTGGTCCGCGTTCGTGTACTCGGCGGCCGACTCGCGCAGCACGCGTTCGACGGCCCGCCGGCCGGTGGGCTCCTCGGCGAGCGCCCTGGTGGTGAACGCGCCGTGGGTGAGCTGGTAGCGGCGCACCGCCTCCTCGAACAGCCGCCGTTTGTCGCCGAAGGCCGCGTACAGGCTGGGGGGCCTGATGCCCATCGCGGCGGTCAGCGCCGCGATCGAGGTCGCCTCGTAGCCGTGCTCCCAGAACGCGCGCAGCGCGCTCTCCAGCGCCGCGTCCCTGTCGAATGCCCGCTGCCTTGCCATGCGCCCATTCTATAGCGATCGCTATGTTATAGTTTCTGTATCGATCGCTACAGAAAGGATTCGAGCGATGAGGACTGTCCTGGTGACCGGCGGCGGGAGAGGCATCGGCCGGGCCATCGCGCTGCGCCTGGCCAAGGACGGGTTCCGCGTGATCGTGAACTACGCCGGAGACGCCGCCGCGGCCGAGGAGGTCGTCGGGCTGATCGGCGCGAACGCCGTGGCCGTGCGGGCCGACCTGGGCGTGCCCGAGGAGGTGGAGCGGCTCGCCCGCCGGGTGGCCGAGGAGACCGACGTGCTCGACGTGCTGGTCAACAACGCCGGCATCGGCCTGTCCAAGCCCCTCGCGCAGGAGACGGAGGAGAGCTACGACCGGATGTTCGCGGTCAACGTCAAGGGCCTGTTCTTCCTCACCCGGCAGGTGCTGCCGCTGATCCCCGACGGCGGCCGCATCGTGAACATCACCTCCGGCGCGACCCGCATCGCCTTCCCCGAGGGCATCGCGTACGCGATGACCAAGGGCGCGGTGCAGGTGTTCACGCTGGCCCTGGCCAAGGAGCTGGGGCCGCGCGGCATCACGGTCAACAACGTCGCGCCCGGCATCATCGACACCGACGTCAACGCGGGCTGGCTGAGCGACCCCGAGGCCCGCGCGTACGCGGCGAGCAGGCACGCGCTCAACCGCATCGGCGAGCCCGGCGAGATCGCGGACGTGGTCGCGTTCGCCGCCTCGCCCGGAGCGAGCTTCATCACCGGCACCACCCTCGACGCCACCGGCGGCGGAAACCTCTAGGAGACACCTCATGCCCACGGTCATCCACGACGGCGGACACGTGCACTTCAACCGGGCGGGCAGCGGCCCCGGCCTGGTCATGGTGCACGGCACCGGCGGCGACGCCGCCACCAACTACGGCCACCTCGTCCAGAACTTCACCGACATCCGCACGGTGATCACCCCCGACTACGCGGGCAGCGGCGAGACCGCCGACCCCGGCGGCGACCTCACGCTCGACCTGCTGATCGAGCAGGTCGCGGCGACCTTCCCCGAGGGCGGCCCGTCCGACCTGGTCGGCTTCTCGCTGGGCGCGGTGGTGGCGGCGGGGATCGCCGCCCGGTATCCCGAGCGGGTCAGGCGGCTGGTGCTGATCGCGGGCTGGACGCACGCCGACGACCCCCGGCTCCGGCTCGGCCTGCGGACCTGGGCCCGGCTGGCGGCCACCGACCCCGAGAGCTTCGCGGCGTACGGCCCGCTGGTCGGCTTCAGCCCGGCCTTCGTGAGCGGCCTGGGCGAGGACGGCCTGAAGGCCATGATGGCCGGCGACCCGCCCCCCGGGACGGTACGCCAGATCGAGCTGGACCTCAGGACCGACATCAGGGACCTGCTCCCGAGCATCACCGCGCCCACGCTGGTCGTCGGCTGCACGCAGGACCACCTCGTCCCGGTCGGGCACGCCCGCGCCCTGCACGCCGCGCTGCCCGGCAGCCGTTACGCCGTGCTGGACAGCGGGCATGTGGTGCTACACGAACGTCCCGAAGAGGTGACAGCCTTGATCCGCGATTTCGTAACCAACGAGTAATTTGTCCTGGTTACCCTCCAGGCACATGCAGACCAAGAAGCTCGCCGCCACAGGGGCCGCCGCGCTGACCGCGCTGGCCCTGGTGGCGCTTCCCGCCCACGCGAGCGGGGACAAGAGCGTCACCGTCACCGTGATGGGGACGTCGGACATCCACAGCAACGCCCTCAACTGGGACTACTTCAAGGACGCCGCCTACGCCGACAAGCAGGGCAACACCATCGGCCTGGCCCAGGTGTCGTCGCTGGTCAACAAGGTCAGGGCCGAGCGCGGGGCGGACCACACGCTGCTGTTCGACTCGGGTGACACGATCCAGGGCACGCCCCTGGCCTACTACTACGCCAAGGTCGAGCCGATCACCGAGACCGGGCAGACCCACCCGATGGCCAAGGCCATGAACGCCATCGGCTATGACGCCGTCACCCTCGGGAACCACGAGTTCAACTACGGTCTGCCGCTGCTGGCCACCTGGATCAGGCAGATGCGGGCGCCGGTGCTGGGCGCCAACGCCGTGCACGCCGGGAGCGGGCTGCCGGCGTACCGGCCGTTCGTGATCAAGACCATGAAGGTCAAGGGCGAAAAGCCGATCAAGGTCGGCGTGCTCGGGCTGACCAACCCGGGTGTGGCCATCTGGGACAAGGCGAACGTCGAGGGCAAGCTGCGCTTCACCGACCTGGTCGAGTCGGCCAGGAAGTGGGTGCCGGTCATCCGCGGCCTCGGCGCGGACGTGGTCGTGGTGACCGCGCACGCGGGCGACAGCGGCATGTCCTCCTACGGCACCGACCTGCCCGTGGAGAACGCCTCGGCGCTGGTCGCCGAGCAGGTGCCGGGCATCGACGCGGTGCTGTTCGGGCACGCGCACAACGAGGTCGCCCAGCGCTTCGTGACGAACAAGGCCACCGGGCAGCAGGTGCTGCTCACCGAGCCGGGCAAGTGGGGCCAGCGCCTGTCGCGGCTCGACTTCACCCTCACCAAGCAGCGCGGCAAGTGGGTCGTCACCGGCAAGACCTCGGCCACGCTCAACACCAACACGGTGACGGCGGACCCGAAGATCGTCTCGCTGCTCAAGCCGCAGCACGACACCACGGTCGGCTACGTCAACAAGGTCGTCGCCAAGTCGGCCGAGGAGCTGTCGGCGGCCGAGTCGCCGTACAAGGACACGCCGATCCTTGACTACATCCAGCAGGTGCAGACCGAGACCGTGAAGGCCGCCCTGCCGGGCAACACGCTGCCGGTGCTCTCGATCGCTGCGCCGTTCAGCCGCACCGCCGTCTTCCCCGCCGGTGACGTGCGGGTCAGGGACGTGGCCGGGCTCTACGTCTACGACAACACGCTGCTGGCGATCAAGCTGACCGGCGCCCAGATCAAGGACTACCTGGAGTACTCGGCCCGGTACTTCAACCAGCTCAACCCGGGCGACCCGGTGGACGTCACCAAGCTGACCAACGCCGGCAACACCCCGGACTACAACTACGACCAGCTCTCGGGCGTCTCCTACGACATCGACGTGGCCAAGCCCGCCGGGCAGCGCATCGCCAACCTCAGCTTCGAGGGCGCGCCGATCCCGGCCGGCAAGGAGTTCGTGGTCGCGATCAACAACTACCGCCAGTCGGGCGGCGGCGGCTTCCCGCACGTCACCACCGCTCCCGTGCTGTACAACGCGCAGGTGGAGATCCGCCAGGCGCTGATCGAGTACGCCACCGCCAAGGGCACGATCAACCCCGCCGACTTCGCCTCCGCCAACTGGCGGCTGACCCGCGACGGGGCTCCGCTGTTCTGACCTGACGCCAGGCGGGTGCTCCAGACCGGTCACCCGCCTGGTCACAGGTACGAGGGCCCGCTCACCCGGTGCCTGAACGTCCACCACACCCACCCCTGCGAGGCCACCAGCAGCGGGATCAGGACGAGGACCACCGGCACCAGCAGCGCCCCCGACGACCCCGCCACCAGCGGCAGCCGCAGCCCGGTCAGCACCCCGACCACCAGCAGCGCACCGGCCGTCAGCGCGTACGTGCGGCCCTCGCCCGCCTCGCCGGACAACACCCCGGCCCGCTCCCGCAACGATCCGCGCAGCCGCAGCGCCGCGAACGCCAGCCCGTGCACCGCGAACAGCGCCGCCACCACCAGCGCGGCCAGCAGCACGAGCGGCCCCTGGATGCCGAGCAGCACCTCGGCCAGCAGCAGCCCCCAGCTCAGCGCCAGCCCCCAGCTCCCGGCCACGATCCCGCCGTCCCAGAACGCCTGCCAGCGCGCGCCGGGCACGCGACCCCGCAGCCACAGGCCCATGTCCCTGACCACCCACGAGACGAGCAGCGCGACGACCACCGCGTAGTTGCCGCTCAGGAGGTGGCCCTCCAGGTCGGGGAAGAGCCCCGCGAGCACGCCGGCCGTGGCCACCAGCCACACCTCGTTGCCGAGGAAGAAGGGCGCGATCGCGGCGATCACCTCGCGCCGCTCGCCCGCCGACCGCCCGAGGTACGGCAGCGCCATGCCGACCCCGATGTCGGCCCCGCCCAGCACGAGATAGCCGAGGGCGAAGAAGGCCAGGACGAAGATCTCCATGATCGGCTCCTTCAGAAGGCGGGGACGGGGACGGGCGTCTCGGCCGGAAGGGCGCCGAGCGCGACCGCGCCGGGCCCGCGTCCGGCCGCCCGGGCCAGCAGCCAGTAGTTGACCGCGATCAGCACCGTGAACACCGACACGAACGCCGTCAGCGACAGCCGCATCTGGCCCTCCGTAACCGGCGACATGGCCTCGGACGTGCGCAGCAGCCCGTAGACCACCCACGGCTGGCGCCCCATCTCGCGGAAGGTCCACCCGGCGAGCATGGTGACGAACGGCACGGGGATCATCAGCGTCAGCAGCCAGTGCCAGGCCCGGAAGCCGCGCACGACCGGCCGGAAGAACATCAGCAGCAGGCTCAGCCCCGCCACGGCGGTCATCACCACCCAGAGGATCATCATCGTGATGCCGGCCCCCTGCACCCAGCCGGTCGCAGGGAGGTAGTCGCCCGGCCCGAACCTGGCCGTCATGTCCGCCTGCACCGCGGCCAGCTGCTCGGCCTGGCCCGTCCAGGCCGCCGCCTTGGCCGGCTGGAGGGTCTGGAACCCGAGCCCGCCGAACGTCACCGTGAAGAACGAGGCCGGCAGCGCGACGCCGACGCCGATCCGCAGCGACTTCCTGAACAGGTCGTGCTCGGCCGTGCGCCTGCGCAGGTGGTAGGCGCTCACCCCGGCCATGAAGAACCCGCCGACGATCATCGCGCCGCCCATGACGTGCCCGAACGCGATCTGCGCGGCCGGGTTGGCGATCATCGCCCCGAAGTCGGTGAGCCGCAGCCTGCCGCCCTCGACGGCGTGGCCCACCGGGTTCTGCAGGAAGCCGTTGGAGATCATGATCCAGAACGCCGACGCGTACGCGGTGAGCGTGACGACCCAGATCAGCGCCAGGTGCGCCCAGCGGTTCAGCCGGTTCCAGCCGAAGATCCACAGGCCCAGGAACGTGGCCTCGACGAAGAAGGCCACCAGCGTCTCGATCGCCAGCGAGGCGCCGAAGACGTTGCCCGCGTAGTCGGTCAGCCCGCTCCACGACAGGCCGAGCTGGAACTCCATGACCAGGCCGGTGACGATGCCCATGGCGTAGTTGATGATGTAGAGCTGCCCCCAGAACCTCGTCATCCGCAGGTGGACGGGGTCGCCGCTGAAGGTGGCCCGGGTCTGGACGACGGCCACCAGCGTCGCCAGGCCGAGCGTCAGCGCGACGAAGAGGAAGTGCGCGCCCGCGGTGAACGCGAACTGCAGCCGGGCGAGGTCGACGGTGTCCATGCCGAGAGCTTGACGTCACGGCCTGCTCCGCCGCGTCATGCTCCGGTCTGCAATCCGGCGTACAACCCCGGGGCGAAGATCACTAAAGTCGTACGACTCAGGTTGTAAGCCAGCCCGGCGTGATCATCCCGGCCTCGTAGGCGACCACCACGAGCTGGGCCCTGTCGCGCACGCCGAGCTTGGTCATGATGCGGCTGACGTGCGTCTTCGCCGTGGCGGGGCTGAGCACGAGCCGGGCGGCGATCTCGTCGTTGGACAGCCCGGCCGCCACCAGGCCCATGACCTCCCGCTCGCGCTCGGTGAGCGCGTTGAGCTCGGGGCCCGGCTCGGGCCGCTTGACCCGGCCGGCGAACTCCGCGATCAGCCGCCGCGTCACCGACGGCGAGATCAGCGCGTCGCCCCTGGCCACGACCCGGACGGCGTGGATCAGCTCGGCCGGCTCGGTGTCCTTGACCAGGAACCCGCCCGCGCCCGCCCGCAGCGCGCCGTAGACGTAGTCGTCCAGGTCGAAGGTGGTCAGGATGATGACCTTGACGCCGTCGAGCCGCGGGTCGCCGGCGATGCGCCGGGTGGCCTCCAGGCCGTCGAGCTCGGGCATGCGGATGTCCATGAGCACCACGTCGGGCCGGTGCTCGTGGGCGCCCGCCACGGCCGCCGCGCCGGTGCCGGCCTCGCCGACGACCTCGATGTCGTCCTCGTCGGAGAGTATCGACCGGAATCCGGCGCGGACCAGGTTCTGGTCGTCGGCGAGCAGTACGCGGATCATCGGGCTCCGTTCAGTGGCAGGCGGGCGACGACGCGGAAGCCGCCCTCGGGGCGCGGGCCGGCCTCCAGGTCGCCGCCGAGCGCGGCGGCGCGCTCGCGCATGCCCTGCAGGCCGAAGCCGCTGCCTTCGGTGTACGTGGCGCCCGGGCCGTCGTCCTCGACCCGGATCAGGATGGTTCCTGAGGAGTTGGTGACCGAGAGGGTGGCCTTCGTCGTGCCGGAATGGCGGGCGACGTTGGTCAGCGACTCCCTGATGATGCGGGCGGCGGCCAGGTCGACCTGGGTCGGCACGGCGTCCAGCGGCCCGGACGGCTCGACGGCCACCTCCAGCCCCGACGCCGCGACCAGGTCCGGCAGCCGGGCGAGGCTGTCCGCGGGCGCGGTCGGCGCGTCCTCGTCCACCTGGCGCAGCACCCCCAGCGTGGTGCGCAGCTCGCGCAGCGTCTCCTTGCTGGTCTCCTTGATGGTCCGCAGCGCGGCCTCGGCCTTCTCGGGACGCCTGGCCAGCCCGTGCAGCGCCGCCGACGCCTGCACGTTGATCATGGAGATGTTGTGCCCGAGCACGTCGTGCAGCTCCCTGGCGATGCGCAGCCGTTCCTCGCTCTCGCGCCGCCTGGCCTCCTCCTCCTTGGAGTGCTCGGCGTCCAGCGCGCGCCGCTGCGCCTCCAGCAGGTACGCCCGGCGGTTCCTGGTGACCCCGCCGAACGCGATCGCGGCCACCACCCAGCCGGTGATCGCGCCGAACATGCTGTCGTCCACATGCCTGGACCCGTGGGCCTCGCCGAACCCCATCGCCAGCAGCACGGCGGCCCCGGTGGCGATCGCGGCGACCAGCCGTCCCTGGTCGGCGGCGGTGTAGAGGGCCACGAACACCAGCACGACCAGCGGCCCGTCGAACCGGGCGAGCGGATAGTAGGCGGACACCGCCACGACGACCACGACCAGCGAGGTGACGGGAAGGCGCCGCCGCAACAGCAGCGCGCCGCACGACACGATCGGCAGCACCACGTCGAGCACGCTCGCGGACTGCTCGCTCCTGAGCCCGGCGACCAGGGTGCCGGCGAGCGCGACGGTGATCACCGCGAGGGACACCGTGCTGCTCGCCGACAATCTAGGCATGTGCTCCATTTTGTATGGTCGTGCGAGTGATGGGGTAGTTGACCGAGATGAGTACCAAGGATGAGCTCCGGCAGGTCGAAGAGGACCTGGCCCGGCTGAAGGCGGAGAACCAGGACGTGCGCGACCAGGTGGGCACCATGGGCGCGACCGACCAGATCGAGACCGCGGCCATGATCGCCCAGGCCGACGAGCAGGCCGAGCTGATCGCCGACCTCGAACGACGCCGCGCCGACCTGGAGAGGCGGGTCGAGGAGGAGGGCTGAGGCTCAGCGGCGCAGCGGAGCGCCCACCTCGTGCAGGTGGCGCAGGGCCTGGCCGTAGGAGGCGAAGAGCCCGGTCTGCAGGTAGCTGACGCCGACCTCGGCGCAGTAGCTCTCGACGATGGGCTGCGCCTTGCGCAGGTTGGGCGCGGGCATGTTCGGGAACAGGTGGTGCTCGATCTGGTAGTTGAGCTGGCCGAGCGCCACGTCGGTGAACAGGCCGCCCCTGACGTTGCGGGAGGTCAGCACCTGCTTGCGAAGGAAGTCCAGCTTGTCGTCCTTGGTCAGGACGGGCATGCCCTTGTGGTTGGGCGCGAACGTGGAGCCCAGGTAAAGGCCGAACAGCCCCTGATGCACGATCAGGAACACCAGCGCCTTGCCGAACGGCAGCACGGCGAAGACCGCGCCGAAGTAGAGCACGAAGTGGGTGGTCAGCAGCGCCAGCTCGGCCCACGGCCGCTTGGCCGCCGGCGCCAGCAGCGCCTTGAAGCTGGCGATGTGCAGGTGCCAGGCCTCGAGGGTGAGCAGCGGGAAGAACAAGAGCGCCTGGTACTTCGCGACGGCACGCGGCAGGCCCGTGCTCCGCGCCACCTGGTCGTCCGACCAGACGATGACCGCGGGTGAGACGTCGGGGTCGTGGTCCTCGTGGTTGGGGTTGGCGTGGTGGCGGTTGTGCTTGCTGGTCCACCATCCCCAGCCCAGGCCGATGCCCAGGTTCCCCAGCAGGAGACCGGTCACGTCGCTCGGCCGCCGCTTCCTGAACACCTGGCGGTGGCCCAGGTCGTGGGAGACGAAGCCGATCTGTGCGAAGACCACGGCCAGCGCGACCGCGACGAGCAGTTGCCACCACGAGTCGCCCACCCAGGCGAACAACGCCCAGCAGCCGAGGTACGCGGCGACCACGATGGTGAGCCGCACCGCGTAATAGACGGGACGCCGGTCGAGGAGACCGGCGTCAGAGATTCGGCGGGCTAGTCGGGCGAAGTCACTGCCCCGGGTGTCGACCACACTTGGACTGGCCACAGATCTCCTCACATTGCGGTGGAAAGTTGCCACAACCCTGGCGTATCCGCCGCGAAACCGGAAGGTGTTCCATGGTCGTCCGGGGAGCGGCGGAGAAGGGGTTCGTCGTCGGTTTCCGTGGCCTCTTCCCCGACCATATGGCCCGGCGGCGCGTGCCGCGTACGCGACGGGCTCAGTCGAGCAGGGAGAGTGCGTGCCGCTCCGGGTTCGGCAGCGCGGTTCCCCTGGTCAGGGCCTCGTGGAAGGCGTCGGGGCCGAGGGCGGAGCGGCACCGTCCGTCCAGGGCGACCAGGGCGGGGTCGGCGGAGTCGCCGAGGCCGCGCAGCGCGCGGGCCGCGCCCAGCAGCTCGGCCGCCGGCCGGGGCGGCAGGTGCTCGGCCACGCCTTCCAGCACGGTCGCGCGGGCCGTCCGGTCGCCGCAGGTCTCCATCAGCTCCAGCGCCGTGCGCAGCGGCGGCCCCGGCTCCGCCACGCGGGCCAGCTCGACCTGCATGAACGCCCTGAACTGCGCGGGCCCGTCCCCGCTGCCGAGGGCCAGCGCGCGGTCGAGCAGCCGGGCCGCCCCCGACCGGTCGCCGGTGCGCCGGGCCAGCTCGGCGCGGGCGTGCAGGACCCTGGCCTGGGTCACCGCGTCCTCGGCCCGCAGCGCCGACCGCCACGCCTCCGCCAGCGTGGCGGCGGCCCCCTCGTGGTCGCCCGCCCGCGCCTTGAGCTGCCCGAGCCGGAGCAGGAACGTCATCGGGCCGAACGGCGCGTCCATCCCCGACAGCTCCGCGGACAGGCGTCCGGGCTCCTCGGCACGGGCGAGCGCGGCGGCGAAGTCGCCCCGGTTCTCGGCGACCAGCGACAACCAGTAGAGGCAGGCCCACTGGCCCCAGCGGTCGCCGGTGCGGCGGAAGCCGTCGAGCGCCGGGCCGAGCAGGTCCTGCGCGCCGGCGACCGTGCCGTACTCGAACCGGACGATGCCGCCGACCAGCAGCGCGGCCGAGCGCGTCCACAGGTCGGGTGAGTCGCGCAGGCGTTCGACGGTGTCCTCGGTGAGCTCGACGACGTCGGCGGGCGGGCGTTGCGCGCCGCTCATGGCCCAGAAGTTCAGCGCGGCGGGATGGTCGGAGTCGAGCACCGCCGGGGTCGGCTCGCCGCCCGTGAGCACCCGGCACAGCCCGTGCGCCAGCTCGCGCCCCGGCGGTGGCACGTCCCCGACCCGGCGCAGCACGGCCGCCGCCCGCTCGCTCATCTCGCGCCGCCGTCCGCGCATGATCCACGGCCAGAACCGGGGCAGGATCAGCCGGAGCGGGTCGTCGGAGTGGCGCAGCGCGGCGTCGAGGTTGTCCTGCTCGGCGTCCAGCACCGCCAGCCAGGCGAGCTGCTCGCCGGTACGCAGGAGGGGATCGGCGGTCTCGGCCAGCCGGGTGTAGTAGCGGGCGTGGGCCTGCTGGAGGGCGGGCAGGTCGGCGGCGGCGTACTGCCTGATGGTGGCCAGCATCGAGTAGCGGTCGCCGGAGACCGAGACGAGCGACTTGTCCACGAGCGAGGCGAGATCGTCCGGGTCGCCGCCGCACACCTCCGCGACGGCCTCGTACGTCGCGCCGCCGGAGAAGACGGTCAGCCCGCGCAGCAGCTCGCGCTCGCGTGCCGACAGCAGGTTCCAGCTCCAGTCGATGACGTCGCGCAACGTACGATGACGCGGCTCGGACGTACGCCCCCCGCGAAAGGCCAGCCGGTCGCCGAGCTGCCGGACCAGCACGGACACCGGCATCGTGCGCAGCCGGGCGGCGGCCAGCTCGATCGCCAGCGGGATGCCGTCGAGCTCCCGGCAGATGCGCTCGGCGTCGGCCGCGCTCACCTCCAGGCCGGGCCTGGCCGCCGCGGCCCGCGCCAGGAACAGCTCGGCGGCCTCGGGCAGCGGGCGGACGGGATGCAGCACCTCGCCGGGGATGTCGAGCGGCTCCCTGCTGGTGGCCAGGACGCGCAGCCCGGCGACCTCCGACAGCAACCACCGCGCGACCGTGGCGGCCTCCTCCACGACGTGCTCGCAGTTGTCCAGCACGATGAGCGGCGACGTGCCGCGCAGCGCCCGGACCACGTCGGTCGTCCTCAGCACGCTCTCGACCGCGGCCCGCACGCCGGTGGCGGAGGCCAGCTCCACCAGCCACACGCCGTCCGGCACGTCGAGGCCGCAGGCCGCCTCCAGCGCCAAGCGGGTCTTGCCCACGCCGCCGGGTCCGACCAGCGTGACCAGCCGCTCGTCCCGGCCGCCCAGCAGGGCGTGGAGCCGGGCGACGTCACCGGCCCGGCCGACGAAGCCGGTGAGCCGGGCGGGCAGGTTGCCCCTCGGCACGGGAGCCGGGTCGCGCAACGCCGCCATATGCGCCGCGCGCAGCTCGGGGCCGGGATCGACGCCCAGCTCGTCGGCCAGGTCGGCCCTGATCCGCGCGAAGACCTCCAGCGCCTCGCCGCGCCGCCCGCGCGCCACCAGCGCCCGCATGAGCAGGGCGTGGAACGGCTCGCGCAGCCGGTGCGCCGCGACCAGCTCCTCCAACTCGGCCACGACCCCCGGCCCGCTGTCACGTTCGCCTCGCGGCTGCCCGGATGGGGGCTCGGGCGCGGGCTCGGGCTCGGCCGCCAGGTCGGCGGTGATCGCGGCGGCCAGGGCCGTGAGGCGCAGTTCCTCCAGCCGGGCCGCGGGCGCGGCGGCGAACGCCAGCCCGGCCGCGTCCGCCAGGGCGGGCCCGCGCCACAACGCGAGCGCGCCGCGCGGGTCACCGGCCCGCACCAGCCGCTCGAACGCCGACGCGTCCACCTCGCCGGGCGGCACGTCCAGCAGGTAGCCGGCCGGGTGCGAGGAGATCAGCCCGGGTGCCTGCCGGCGGGCCCGCGACACCAGCGACTGGAGCGCCGCGGCCGGATGGTCGGGCGGCTCGCCGGGCCACAGGTCGTCGATCAGCCGGTCGGCGGTCACCACCCGGCCCGGGTCGAGCGCCAGACGGACGAGCAGGGCGCGCACGCGGGCGCCGCCGATCTCGGCCCCAGCCACCTGGAGCGGCCCCAGAACCCCGATCCGCATGCAACCACCGTACGGGCATACAAGCGTGCCGGGTTCCCGGCGGATCGCCGGCCTTCACCCGGTTCGAGCAGCCCGGAACAGTGAGCTCAGCTCTCCGAGAGGCGGTCGAAGAGGGTGAGCGCCGCCTGGCGCACCTCTTCCGGGGTCAACCCGTCGAGGGCCTGCCGCGCGTCGGCGATGTCACGCGTCGTGGCCAGCGTGATGGCCACGGACGAGGCGGCGGCGCGGTCGATCGATCCCGTCGGGGCGGCGTCGGCCAGCTGCTGGGCGCTCGCGGCGAGGTCGAGGTTGTCTCTCAACGGATCTCCTCGGACGAAGTCGGCTTCGCACATTTCATCACTTTGCGTCGCCCCACATCCACCATTTGTTGAATTCGGGACGTTATGCCCTGAGCGGGTCGTGCCCGACGGACATGAGCTCGCGCCGCGAGTCGTCGTCCGTCCGGTCGCCCATGGTCTCGACCAGCTCGATGACCTGACGCATCACGTCCAGGTCGGCCTTGGTCAGGTCGCCCTTCCGCTTGCTCAGGACGTGCAGCACGCCCCTGCCCAGCTTGTCGATGCCCATGTCGGGGTCGGGAGGGAAGCCCTCCTCGTCCGAGGCGTCGGCGAGCAGGTAGCCGCGCAGCTCCTCTGAGTTCATGTTGACCGCCCGGTGGAACTCGTCCCAGAGCGTGTCCGTGTCGAAACCCTCAGTCATATGGGCCGCCTACCCGCCCGACCCTCGCGTTACGCCCCGGGAACGGTCAGCCCCGACTCGTAGGCCGCGATCACGGCCTGCACGCGGTCCCGCAGCCCCAGTTTGCTCAACACGTTGCTGACGTGCGTCTTCACGGTGTGCTCGCTGACCACCATGGCCTCGGCGATCTCCGCGTTGGACAGCCCGCGCGCGATCAGCTGCAGCGTCTCGCGCTCCCTGGCGGTCAGCGACTCCAGCGTGTGCGCGGGGGCGGCCGTCGTCGCGGGGCGGGAGGTGAACTCGGCGATCAGCCTCCTGGTCACCGTGGGCGCGAGCAGCGACTCGCCCGCGGCCACCACGCGCACCGCGGTCACCAGGTCGTCCCGCCGCACGTCCTTCAGCAGGAACCCGCTCGCGCCCGCGCGCAGCGCGTCGAACACGTAGTCGTCCAGGTCGAACGTGGTCAGCATCAGCACCCGGCAGGCGGTCTCGGCGCACACGATCCTGGCCGCCTCGATGCCGTCCATCCTGGGCATGCGGATGTCGAGCAGCAGCACGTCCGGCTCGTGCGCCCGTACGGCGGCCACGGCCTCGACCCCGTCGCCCGCCTCGGCCACCACCGAGATGTCGGGCTGGGCGTCGAGGATCATCGCGAACCCGCCCCTGACCAGCTCCTGGTCGTCGGCCACCACGACGCGCACGCTCATCGGCCGGCCCCCAGCGGCAGCCGCGCCGACACGGCGAAGCCGGGCCCGTCCGCGCGCGGGCCGGCGGTCGCGCTGCCGCCGCAGGCCGCGGCCCGTTCGCGCATGCCGATCAGGCCGTTGCCCCCCGCGGGCAGCGCGCGGCCGCCGCCGCGCCCGTTGTCCGTGACGTCGATCATCAGGTGGTCGTCCTCCCAGGTGAGCCGGATCTCGGCGCGGTCGGCGCCGGAGTGCTTGACGATGTTGGTGAGCGCTTCCTGCGTGATCCGGTAGGCGGCCAGCGCGCTGTCGGGGCCGATCGGGCGGGGCTCGCCGGACTCGGCGAAGCTCACGTCGAGGCCGGTGCCCGCCACCTGGCCGGCCAGCGCGGGCAGGTCCGCGAGGGTCGGCTGCGGCGCCCGCGGCGCCTGCGGCTCGTCCTCCTTCAGTACGCCGAGCATGCGGCGCAGCTGCACCATCGCGTCCCGGCCCGCGGCGGCGATGGCGTCGAAGGCGGCCTCGGCCCTGGCCGGGTTGCTGCGCACCACGACGGGCCCCGCCTCGGCCTGGACCACCATGAGGCTGACCGCGTGGGCCAGGATGTCGTGCATGTCGCGGGCGATCCTGGCCCGCTCGCGTTCGGCCGCACGCTCGGCTTCCAATTGACGCTCCCTTTCGAGCCGGGCCGCGCGCTCGGCCAGCTCGGCGGCGTGGGCGCGGGACGTGGCCGCCGCGCGGCCGATGGCGTAGGCGGCGGTGAACAGGGCGACCCCGCGCATCGCGGTCTCCCACGAGCCGACGGCGGCCAGGCCGCCGACGAGGGTCACGACGAGCATGACGACCCTGGGCAGGCGGGGTGAGTACGCGGCGACCGTGTAGAAGGCGACCAGGGCGCCGTACCAGATGGGCTGGCGGGCGACGTTGTCGGCGAAGTCGTAGAGCGCGCCCACGACCAGGCTGGCGATCAGCATGGTCACCGGCCACCGGCGCCGCCAGACGACGGGGAGCGAGGCGCCGATCGCGATCGCGTACCCCCACCAGTCCCATCTGCCGCCCTGCGGGTCATGGCTGGAGACCAGCGGCCAGACCTGGACGAGGGCGATCAACAGGGCGAGCGCCCCGTCCACCCAGAGGTGGGGGAGCGCTCGAAGCCGGCGACGGAAGACGTCGACAAGCGTCAGATCGGACACAGGGTCCCATTGTTCCTCACGCATGGACGAGCACGTGCCGGGCACCGGCCGTGGCCTGGCGGCGGGCCAGCGGCCAGAACGACACCAGCATGCACACGGCGCCGAGCGGGATCAGGTCCTTCTCCAGGATCGGGATGGCGAAGTCGAGCATGACCAGGACGGGGGTCCAGAGCTTGACCTGCCGCCGCGCGGCGAGCTGGACGACCAGGGCCAGCTGGGCGACGTAGAACAGGAGCGGGCCGGCGGCGTAGACCGCGAGCGACACCCCCGGAACCGCCTGGACCTGGTCGAACAGCGGGGACATCGCGTCGTGGTCGGCGGCCATGAACCCGACGACGATGTCGATCACGAACTGCGCGGCCGCGCAGGCGATGCCCACCAGGCCGACCACGAGGCTGGTGGTGGCGATGCGGTTGCGGCCCAGCATCTGCCACATTTCCCGAAATATCACGATGAACAGGGCGAGGGCGGCAAGAAAGGCGAGATGGCCGGCTGTCCAGGCCAACCCCGGCCCTCGGCTCCCGTCCAGGCCGTCGACGATCCGGATCACGCCGTACGACAGGACGAGCAGCGGGGCGGCCACGAAGGCGGCGCGGGTGTTCATCAAGGGGTCTCCTCAAGGGGCAGGGCGATGCACTCATCCTGCGGTTTTCCGCTCCGGATGTGATCGCCGGGACGGGCGATCCCACGCCTCGCTCTCAAGAGGGATGCCCCTCGCTCCCGCGCCCCACATGCACGCCGACCGCCCCCGCACGCTGCCGACCGTGCCCCACAGGCATGCCGACAACAGGAGTCGGCTTGACAAGCGATATTGTCGGTGCGATCGTCGGCCGCACACCGCGCCGGGCCGTGACAGGGAGACCGCCATGCCGCACGAGTTCGAGATCCGCCACGAGATCCCGCTGGACGCCGCCCCCGACGTCGTCTGGCGGGCCATCGCGGAGGGGCCCGGCATCGACTCGTGGTTCATGGGCCGTACCGAACTGGAACCGCGCGAAGGCGGCCGGGGCACGCAGACCTTCGGCGCCGACGTCGCCACCGAGTCGGTGGTGACCGCCTGGGAGCCGGGCAGGCGCCTGGCCCACCGGGGCGTGGAGAACGCCGACGGCACGTTCATGGCCTTCGAGTACCTGCTCGAAGCCCGCGACTCGGGCAGCACGGTGCTCCGCTTCGTCCACAGCGGCTTTCTCGGCGAGGACTGGGAGTCGGAGTACGACGACCTCGAGCGCGGCGACCTCCAGTACCTGTACAAGCTGGCCGTCTACCTCAGGCACTTCCCCGGCAGGATCTCCACCCACAACCTGTTCCTGGCCGGCCCGTGCGCGTCGGAGGAGCGGTTCTGGACCGCGCTCGGTGCCGCGCTCGGCGTCGCCGGCCGCCCGGTGGCGGGGGAGAAGGTGACGGTCGCGATCGAGGGGCAGGCGCCGGAGCGGGGCGTCGTGGAGTGGGTGACCGCCCCGGGCACGTTCGTGGCGGTCCGTACGGACGACGGCCTGTACATGTTCGTCCAGGGACGCGGCATGGCGGTGGTGGAGCACCACGCCTACGTGCCGGTGGACGGCGAGGCCCTGGAGGCGGCCTGGACCCGCTGGCTCGGCACCGCCTCCGCCTGACCGCCGGCCCTCGGGCTCTCGGGCTCTCAGGCGAAGAACTCCCGCAGCACCGGCGCCAGGGCCTCCGGCTTGACGATGTGGGTCTGCCCGTCGAGCGTGCGGTGGTCGGCCGCGGGCAGCGCCTTCGCCAGCGCGCCGACGGAGTTGCGCATCCACTGCGGGCTCTTCCCGCCGTCGGCGACGAGCGTCGGAACGGTCACCGACGCCCACGCGCCCTCCGGGTACGGCTCGCCCCGCTGGTGCGGGGAGACGATCGCGGTGTCGTACGGCAGGGTGTGCGCCACGGCCTTGAGCCTGGACCACGCGGGCATGAACCGCATCATCGCCACCACGATCCCCGGCAGGCCGACCCCCTCGCGCATGAACAGCCTGACCGCCTCGGCCCGGCGGCCCGCGGCCACCAGCGCCTCCAGCCGTCGCGGGTAGTCGCCCTTGATCGGGGGACGGGCGCCGTCCACGATGAACGGCGGCTCGTACAGGGCCAGGCGCTCGACCGGCAGGCCGTTCCGGACCGCGGCCAGGGCGAGGGCGGCGCCGGATGAGGTGCCGTACAGGCGGACCGAGCCGCCGGCCTCCTTGACGAGCGCTTCCAGGTCCTCGACCTCCCGTTCGAGGGCGTACGGCCTGGTGTCGCCGCTCTCGCCGCGCCCGCGCCGGTCGTAGGTGTAGACCGTGAAGTCGGGGGCGAGCGCTTCGGCGAGGCCGCCGTTGATGCTGGAGCCGCGGAAGCTGAGTGCGCCGTCCACGAGGATGACCGCCGGGCCCTGGCCTGCGCGTTCGTACGCGATGGGGGTGCCGTCCGCGGAGTTGATCATGCTGCTCATGGTGTTCCCTCCGTTTCGTGGTGCCCACGGTAGCTACCGACAAATAAAATTGTCAAGAAATCTTTTGGGTGGGGACGTACTCATACGGGTACCTCTGCGCTCTTACTTGGTGGAGTCGTCCCGAGCGCGGGGGACGCTGGGGCGGCTCCCACGTCGCGTGCCGCGAAAAGGAGGGGACGGCACGTGCCGCAGACGGGGGCGGGCGGTCTGCCAGCCGCGCGCCCCGGCCGCGGCACGTGCCGTGGGCACCACGGGCCCGCCACCGCCCGCCCCCAGTCGCCCGGCACCCCGCCACCGCCCGCCCGGCGCCTTCCACCAGTCGTCCGGCGCCCCGCCGCCGGCCGCCGGTCAGGTCGCCGGGACCTTGACCGGTCCGCTCGCGGACGCCTGCGACCTGCGGCCGAGCCGTCGTACCGGCCCGATCACCAGCAGCGCCGTCACCACGCCGACCGTCACCAGGGCCGACCCCAGCATGAAGACGCGCGGCTCGACCAGCGCGGTGACCGGGCCGGCCAGCGCCTGCCCGACCGCCATGCCCGCGACCGACCCGGCCACCTGGTAGGCGTTGACCCGGTTCAGCACGTCCGGCGCGACCTGCGTCTGCACGGTCGTCGACCACATCACCGACCAGAACGCCATCGCGCACCCGCCGGCCAGGTGCCCGGCCATCAGCAGCGGCAGCGGCGGCCCGAGCGCGACCGACAGGGGCACGGCGACGTACCCGATCAGCGCCACCGCCCCCGCCGCCAGCGGCCTGCGCGGCTTCAGCCTGATCGCGACCAGCCCGCCCAGCACGGTCCCGAGGCCGAGCGCCGCCATCACCCAGCCGTAGTCGGCCCCGATGACCTGGGACGACAGCGGCACGTACGGCCCCACCACCAGAACACCCCAGAACACCCAGACCAGGATGACCGACCACATCCAGCTCCTGGCCTTGAACTCCTCCCAGCCCCTGCGCAGGTCGCTCAGCACGTCGGACGGCTCCGGCCTCGGCACGGCGACCCGCACCAGCAGCAGGCACACCGCGCTGACCAGGAACGTCGCGGCGTCCACGGTGTAGACGAAGACCGGCCCGGTGGCCACGATGAGGATCCCGGCCAGCGCGGGCCCGGCGAGCTGGGTGACCGCCTCGGCGATCTTCAGGGTCGCGTTGGCCCGCTGCGGATCCTCGCTGACCAGCGGCACCATCCCGTTGACGCACGGTTCGAACACCCCGGCGGCCATGCCCGACAGGAACGCCATCGCCAGCAGCAGGGCGAACGGCGGTACCCCGTCGAGGAAGGCGACCGCGACGACCGCCTGGGTGGCGACCCTGACCACGTCCGCGCCGATCATCAGGCGCCGGGGCCCGATCCGGTCGGCGACGACCCCACCGAACAACATGACCAGCACGGCCGACGCGGTCCAGAGCGCGAGCACGAAGCCGACGCCGGCGATCCCGTAGACTTTGCCGATCGCCAGCGCCGAGGCGACGGGCATCATCGCGTCGCCGAGCAGCGAGATCGTGCGGGCCCCGAAGTAGAGGGCGAAACTCCTCGTCCACATGAGCCCCAATTCTGGATTTCTCCAGATCAAAGCGCTGGTGTCCCAAATGACATCATTGGGTACATTTGCGCCATGCCCCTGGACTGCCCCGAGACGCCTCCGGCCCCCGTGAGCCCGCACCGCGTGGTCGCCCTGGTCGCGCCCAACCAGGAGCTCTACCCCGTCACCTCGGCCTCGGCCGTCTTCGGCTACCAGGGCCCCGACATCCCCCAGCACTACAGGTTCACCCTGTGCGCCGAGCGGCCGGGCTCGCTCCCCACCACCCTCGGCGTCCTCATGCAGGTGGACAGCGGTCTCGAAGCCATGGACGAGGCCGACACCGTGATCGTCGCGGGCTGGACCCTGGTCCCCTCGCCGGCCGTGCTCGACGCGGTGTCCCGGGCCCATTCCCGCGGGGCGCGCATCGTCGCCGTCTGCGCGGGCATCTTCATCCCCGCCGCCCTGGGCCTGCTGGACGGCCGCCGCGCGTCCGTCCACTGGGAGCTGTCCGGGGAGCTGGCCGCCCGCCACCCGCTCGTCGTCCCCGACGACACCGTCATCTACGTGGACCACGGCGACGTCGCCACCGCCGGAGCCTCGGCCGCCACCCTCGACCTGTGCCTGCACCAGGTGCTCCAGGACCACGGCGCGGCCCACGCCATGCGCATCGGCCGCCAGCTCGCCGCCGGGCCGCACCGTGAGGGCTGCCAGCGCCAGTATCCGCCGCTGCCCACCGCGGGGCCCATGCCGGACTCCCTGGCCCCGCTGCTCGAATGGCTGCTCGGCCGCCTGCCCGACCCCGTCACCGTCGAGGACATGGCCGCCTACTCGGGCGTCTCCACGCGTACCCTGACCCGGCAGTTCGCCGACCAGCTCGGCGTGCCGCCCGCCCGCTGGCTGCTGGAGCGACGGCTGGCCGCCACGCGCGCCCTGCTGGAGGAGACCGACCTGCCGGTCGAGACCATCGCCACCCGCGTCGGCCTCTCCTCGGCCGTCAACCTCCGCCGCCGCTTCCACACCGCGCTGCGCACCACCCCGGCGGCCTACCGCCGCTCCTTCCGCTGACGGGTGACGACCGCCGTCAGGCCGCGTGCCAAGGACGGGCGGGCTCGGTCTCCTTGGCGGCGTCCGCGACGCGCACCGCGTACGTCGGGCGCCCGGCACCGGGCACCGGCCCGAGGTAGGAGTGGCCGGTCAGGTGGCACCACGCGGGCAGGTCGACGGGCGCGGCGGGGTCGGTGGCGATCAGGTGGATCACGGCGCCGGGACCGGCGCGCAGCACGTGCCCGCGCAGCTCGATGAGCAGTTGCACGCACATCTTGTCGCCGCCGTCGATCACGAGATCAGGTTCGGGCATGCGTATAGGAAACCACGCGTCGCCGTCGAGTAGGTTGAGGCCTGTCCTGGCCCCGTGAGAGGCCGGAGCAGGCGTCGGACGGTAACGGCCCGGACACAACGGGCGGATTATCCCAGTAAAAGGGTCATAATCCTGTTCAAGTGTTGGGGAAGGCGGTGATGAGATGACCGGGTTCACCGAGATCGCCGAAGAGGCCGGGCCGGCGGAGCGTCGCGGGACCGGGCGCGGCTCCGCGGGCCGGGGCGTGCGGCTCGCGCGCCTCACGGCCGTCGTCATGGCGGTGGCCTCGCCGGTCCTCACGGTCGCCGCGCTGCTCGTCTACGCCCGCCTGCCGGAGGCGTGGACCCCGCTGCGAACCGCCTCGCCCCAGACGGCCGCCGCCCTGACCTTCCCCGCGGTCGGCGCGTTCCTGATCTTCCACCGGCCGCGGCTGAACATGGCGTGGCTGATGGTCGCGGGCGGCATCGCCGCCGCCGTCAGCGACCTGTCCAGCGCGCTGATGTTCCGGCTGGCCGCCGACGGCGACCTGGTCGCGGCCGGGCTCGTACGCTTCCCCGCGCAGGTCGGGTGGGCGGTGTGCGGCCTGGCGCTCACCATGCTGCTGCCGCTCTACTCGCCCGACGGGCGGCTGCCCTCGCCGCGCTGGCGGTGGGTGCTGCTGCTGGGCGCGTTCTCGCTCGGGCTCGACCTGGCCCGCTCGGTGTTCCGGCCCGACCCGCCTCCCGGCAGCTATCCCTACCCGGCCGTCATCCCCAACCCGCTGCAGATCCGCGCGCTCGGGCCGTACGTCGAGGCAGTCTCCATGGTCGCCTGGACCGGCATCTACGTCGCCATGGCGCTGACGGCGCTCTCCCTGGCGCTGCGGCTGCGCCGGGCCGACCCGGTGGGCAGGCGGCAGATCGGATGGCCGCTGTTCGCGTTCGCGGGCTATGTCGTGTTCCTGATCGCGGCAGCGTTCGTGCCGGCGCTCCTGTGGCCGAGCGTCGTGTGGGCGGCGCTCATCCCGGTCGCCGTCGCGTTCTCGGTGACCCGCTATCGGCTCTACGGCATCGACACGGTGATCAGCCGGGCCTTTGTCGCGGCCGGGTTGGTGGCCGTGGTGAGCGCGGTCTACTTCGGCGCGGGCGCGCTGTCCAGCCTCGTGGTCTCCGGCTACGACGAGATCGCGGGCATCGCCGCCGCGCTGTTCGCGGGCGCGTTCTTCCAGCCGCTGCGGCACGTGCTGCAACGCGCCGTCGACCGCTTCCTGTACGGCAGCGTCGGCGACCCCGCCGTGCTGGCCGAACGCCTGACCCAGGCCGTCCGGCGCGGTGACCCGGCCAAGGCGCTGACCTCCGTGGTCAGCGTGCTGCGCGACGGGCTCGCGGTCGAGGGCGTGGCCGTGGAGGTCGCCGACGGCGAGCCGCGTTACGTCGAGAGCGGCCGGGTGGGCGCGGAGCCCCGCCAGGTGCCGCTGGTGTGGCACGGCGAGCGCGTCGGCCGCCTGTTCGTCGGGCCGCCCGGCCCGCGCCGCTTTCCCGCCGCCCACAACGAGCGCGTGCTCACCACGCTCACGCCGTACGCCGCCGACGTGGCGCACGCCGTGCGCATGGCCGCCGACCTGCAGCGGTCCAGGGAACGCATCCTGACGGCCAGGGAGGAGGAGCGCCGCCGCCTGCGCCGCGACCTGCACGACGGGCTCGGCCAGACCCTCTCGGCCATGGCCATGACCATCAACATGGCCAGGATGAGCCTGAAGAAGTCCCCCGACGCCGCCGACGAGCTGCTGCGCGAGCTGCACACCGGCATGGGCGCGGTCACCGACGACATCCGCGAGCTGGTGTACGGCCTGCGCCCGCCCGCGCTCGACGATCTCGGCCTGGCCAGGGCCGTCCGCGAGCTGGCCGGTCAGTCCTCCCCGGACACCGAGATCGAGGTGGAGGTCGAGGGCAGCCTGACCGACCTGCCCGCCGCTGTCGAGGTGGCCGTCTACCGGATCGTCCAGGAGGCGCTGACCAACATCCGGCGGCACGCCAGGGCCTCCCGCGCCCGCATCGTGCTCCAGCGGGACTCGGTGCTGCGCGTGCTGGTCGCCGACGACGGCCGCGGGCTGCCCGCCGCGTACAGCGCGGGGGTGGGACTCGGCTCGATGCGGGAACGGGCGGCCGAGCTCGGCGGCATCTGCGTCGTCAACAGCGGGCCGGGGGCCGGGACGCGGGTCGAGGTCATGCTGCCCCTGGGCTCGGCCGCGAAGGAGCCGGTCAGACCGCCACGCGCGGGCCGCTGAGCACCTCGCCGCGCCGGGCAAAATTAACCGAGGGTAGTTTTGATCTCACCCTTGGTGTGGAACATGGTGAAGTATCACCTCATTCCTCACGGAGGACGTGCCTTGCCCCAGCACACACCCCGCCTGGTGATGTACTACCGGACCCACTGCGACGGCGGCCTCTACGTCTCCCCGCTGCCCCTGATCGAACGGCGTACCGGCCTCACCCACCTGGTCGTCGCCACCGTGGAGGTGGACGAGGGCGGCGACGTCCGGCTCAACGGCGCCCCGCCCGACTGCCCCGACCTGGCCCAGATGTGGGACGACGTGCAGGTCACCCAGGTGTACGGAGCCCGTGCCCTGGCCATGATCGACGGTCTCGACCGCCTCGACCACGACTTCGGCACCTGCTACCCGCCGCTGCGCCGCCTGCTCGCCCGCCGCCGCCTCGACGGCGTGGACCTGCACCTGACCGAGCCCATGTCGCCGCCCGGCCTCGGACGCCTGGTCGACCGGCTGCGCGCCGACTTCGGCCCCGCCTTCCTGCTCGCGCTCACCCCGTCCGCCGCCGTGGACCACGACCAGGTCTTCCGCGACCGGGGCGCCGACCTCGCCTGGCTCAACCTGCCGATGTACGGCGGCCCGCGGAGCCTGGCCGACCCGTGCGACTACGACGCCGTGCTCGCCGGGGGAGTGGTGCCGGCGGGCAAGCTGGTGGCCGGGGCGGTCACCAGCCCCGACAACGGGGGCGGCGGCTACGTCGAGGTCGACCGCCTGGCCGCCACTGTCGCCGAGCTGCTGCACCGGCATCCCGGGATGGGCGGGGTGAGCGGCTGGGAGTACTACAACGCCCTGCCCGGCGGCACGGACGCCCCCTGGCAGTGGGCCGAACGCATCGGCGCCGCCCTCAAACTGACCCGCAAGCCCTAGAACTGACCCGCAAGCCCTGACCCTGACCCGCAGGCCCTGACCCGCGAGCTCTGACCCGCGAGCCGTGCCCGCGAGTCGTGCCCTTCCAAGCTCCGGCCCTTCAGGCCCCGCCCTGGGCAGGCGCGGTCAGCGTCGCCGGCGCTTCTGGGCGCCCGCCGTCTTGCCCGGTTTGCGGGGCTTCCTGGGCAGACGCCCGCGCTCGCCCGGCGGCCGTACGTGCACCCCGCGCCACCGCTGCAACGCCACGCGCGCGGCCGAGGCCACCCGGGGCGCCGGATGGTGCTCGATGAGGAAGCGCAGCATCGGCGTCGTGTAGGGATGGTCGCTGCACGTCATCATGCCGAGCATGCTGAGCACGTCGTCGACGTCGAGGTTGCCGGAGAGCTGAAGTATCGACTCGGCCGGCCCGCCGATCTCCATCGCGGCCACGGTCATGTCGGCGTACACCCAGGCCACGTCGACGGGGGCGGGCGGGACGTCGTGGTCCTCCTTCTCCCGGGCCCGGATGAGCGCCCCGAGCCGGGGCACCTCGCGCAACGCGGCGGCGATCTCCTGCCCCGGCCGGCCGAGGTCCTCCAGCAACACGGTCAGGCCGACGGCCCGGCTCAGCGGGCTGACGTCGAGCAGGACGTCGGCGATCTCCTCGGCGGCCCGCGCCGGATCGCGCCCGCCCAGCCAGACGCGCACCTCCTCGGCGCGTTCGTCGTCGTCGTAGGTGCGCAGGGCCCGCAGCAGCGTGGGGGCGTCGGCGCCGGCCGTGCCGCCGTGGACCGGGATGTCCTGGCCGATGAGGGTCTTGAAGAGGTCGAGCGCGCTCCACGTGCCGAGCGGGGTCAGCGACACCGTCGAGCCCTCGCGCCGGATCAGCCGCAACCAGGCCAGCTCGTCGGCCGCCTCGTCGGTCAGCTCGGGGATCTCCGACACCGGCAGGGCGTCGCGGTGGCTGAGCAGCATCAGCAGGGTGCTCGTGCCCGCGTCGAGCGCCGCGGCGTCGGCCTCGGGGGAGAACAGCGAGTAGAGGATGTCGCCCCACGTGTCCAGCACGTCCTCGGCCGGCCCCGACGCCAGGGTCTCGACCGCCGGGCCGGTCGTGGCGGCCCCGTCGCGTACGTCGATGAGCCGGCTGTCCTCGGCCACACCCCACAACCGCCCCTGCTCCGGCCGCGCCGCCCCCGGCTCACCGGCGGTGGAGGCGAGGCGGAGCAGGTCGTGGACGACCGGCGTCGCCCGGACCACGGCCGCGAGGTCGTCGGCCGGGAGGAGGCGCACCGGCGGCTGGAGGGTCACGAGCGGCAGCAGGTCCGCTTGATGGAGGAAAGGGTCCACGGTGGGTAAGGTTACTGTCTCATTGCGTGACGATGCCTGCTCTTTGCCTGCACGGGCGGCCGGAAAACGCCTCGGATTCTGTCGGTGGCCGGTGATACAAACGGGTCCGATGCTCGCCCGCCCTCGGCCAAGGGGTTTCACCGTGACCACCGGCAGTTCGGAGTTCTCCGTCGAAGGCCCGCGCTACGACCGCCGGGGGCCGGTCCGCTGGCTGTGGTCCCACCTGCGCCGCCATCCGCTGCCCCTGACGGGCTTCCTCGGTGGCTCGCTGGTGATGGTGGTGCTCAACGCGCTGGTCCCCCAGCTCACCGGCTCGGCCTTCGACGCGGTGCTGGGCGGCCGGGGCGCGCCCGCCGCCGCGCTCGGCCTGGTCGCCCTGGCGCTGCTGGCGGTGGTGTCGGCCCGCGGCCTGTTCGACCTCGTCGCCCGGATGAGCAGCGAGGTGCTGGCCAAGCGGCTCGAACGCGACGCCCGCGACGAGCTCTACGCGGGCCTGCTCGGCAAGAGCCAGACCTTCCACAACCGGCAGCGGGTGGGCGACCTGATGGCGCGGGCGGCCAACGACATCCGCCAGCTCTCCATCATGATCAGCCCAGGCGTCGACCTGATCGTCGACTCCGGGCTCACCGGCCTGGTGCCCCTGGTGTTCATCGCCGCGATCGACCCGCGGCTGCTGCTGGTGCCCGTGGTGTTCGCGGTGGTGTTCGCGTTCGCGCTGCGCCACTACATGGGGCAGCTCAACCCGGTGGCCACCCGCATGCGCGACGAGTTCGGCGACCTCAACGCCGGGCTGAGCCAGGCGGTGCGCGGCATCGAGGTCATCAAGGTGACCGCGCAGGAGGAGCAGGAGCGGCTGCGCTTCCGGGCCAACGCCCGGCGCTACCGTGACTCGTTCGTGCGCAACGGCCTCGTCCAGGCGCGCTACCTGCCCACGTTGCTGTTCGCGTGCGCCATGGCGGGGGCGCTGTGGCACGCCCTCCACCTCCACGCCGCCGGTGCGATCACGATCGGCGACCTGGTGGCCTTCATGGGGCTGATGGGCATGCTCGGCTTCCCGACCCAGATCTCGATCTTCACGTTCTCGCTGGTGCAGATCGGCATCGTGTCCTCCCGCCGGATCCTCGACATCGTGGGCGCCGAGACCGAGCTGGAGCAGCCGGCCGCCGGCCACGTCGCGCCCATCGGGGGCGAGATCGTCTTCGACGACGTCACCTTCGGCTACGGCGAGGGCGAGCCCGTCCTGCGGGGGGTGACGTTCACCGTGCGGCCGGGGGAGACGGTGGCGATCGTCGGCGAGACCGGGGCGGGCAAGAGCTCGCTGACGAAGCTGGTGCCCCGCATCTACGACGTCACCTCGGGCCGGATCCTGGTCGACGGCGTCGACGTCCGCGACTGGGACCTCGACTCGCTGCGCTCCCAGATCTCCACCATCGAGCAGGACGTCGTGCTGTTCTCGCGGTCCGTGGCCGAGAACATCGCCTTCGGCCTCGGCCAGCGGGCCGACCGCGCGGCCGTGGTCAGGGCGGCCGAAGACGCGCAGGCGGCCGAGTTCGTGGCCGAGCTCGACGACGGCTACGACACCGTCATCGGCGAGCGCGGCCTCACGCTGTCCGGCGGCCAGCGGCAGCGGCTGGCCATCGCGCGGGCGCTGCTGACCGACCCGGCGATCCTGATCCTCGACGACTCCACCAGCGCCATCGACTCCGCCACCGAAGACCGCATCCAGCAGGCCATCGAGCGCATCCAGGAAGGGCGCACGACCCTGCTGATCACCCACCGGCTCTCCCAGATCCGCTGGGCCGACAAGGTGCTGCTGCTGCGGCGCGGCGAGGTGGCCGGCTTCGGCACCCACGACGAGCTGATCGCCGGCAGCCCCCTCTACCGCCGCATCTTCTCCCACTACGACGAGGTCCCGACCGGCGAGGGCGCGCTCGACGAGCAGGAAAGGGTCCACTGATGGGCTTCATCATGGACGGCCTCGACGCCGAAGACTACGACCGCACCTACGCCGACCGTGACCTGACGCGCCGGATCCTCGCCTACTTCCGCCCCAAGCTGGGCGCGATGTTCCTGGTGGCGGCCATGATCGTGCTGGTCTCGGCGGCGCAGGCGGTCCTGCCGCTGCTGGCCAGCGAGGGCGTCGACGCCATCCAGGACGGCACGATCGCCGACGTCGGCCCGCTGCTCACCGTCGGCATCCTGCTCGCCGGAGCGCTGAGCTGGGCCTTCAACTTCGTCCGCCAGTGGTACAGCGCGCGGGTGACCGGCGACGTCGTGCTGCGCCTGCGCGAAGACGCCTTCGACGCGGTGCTCCAACGCGACCTGTCCTTCTACGACGAGACCCCGTCGGGCCGCATCGTCAGCCGCGTCACCTCCGACACCGACGACTTCGCCACGGTCTCCACCCTGACGATGGACCTGATCAGCCAGGTGCTGATGGTGGGGTTCGTCACCGTCCTGCTGTTCCTGCGCAGCGTCGAGCTGGCGTTGCTGACCCTGCTGGTGGCGCCGGTCGTGATGGGCATGGCGCTACTGTTCCGGCGGCTGGCCAGGTCCAGCACCCGGCGGGCCCAGCGGTCGCTGAGCCGGGTCAACGCCAACCTCCAGGAGACCATGGGCGGCATCGCCGTGGCCAAGAACTTCCGCCAGGAGCAGCAGGTCTACGACGAGTTCCGGCCGGTCAACGAGCAGAGCTACCGGGTGACGCTGCGGCAGGGCTTCGTCTTCTCGGCCATCTTCCCCCTGCTGTTCCTCGTGGCGGGGCTCGCGACGGTCGCGCTGGTCCAGCTCGGCGGCACGTCGGTGCTCGGCCACGGCCTGTCGGCGGGCGACTGGTACCTGTTCCTGCAGGGCGTGTCGCTGTTCTGGATGCCGCTGACCTCCATCGCCGCCTTCTGGTCGCAGTTCCAGCAGGGCCTGTCGGCCTCCGAGCGGGTCTTCGCCCTGATCGACGCCCCGCCCCGGGTCGTGCAGACCGGCTCGGCCGACCCGGGCAGGCTGGCCGGGCGCATCGAGTTCGACGACGTCACCTTCGGCTACGACGCGGCCCACCCCGTGCTCCGGCGTTTCGACCTGGTCGTCGAGGCGGGCGAGACCGTCGCGCTGGTCGGCCACACCGGCGCCGGCAAGTCCACGCTGGGCAAGCTGATCACCCGTTTCTACGAGTTTCAGGAAGGCCGCCTGCTGATCGACGGCCACGACATCCGCTCGCTCGACCTCGGCGCGTACCGGCGGCAGATCGGCGCGGTGCCGCAGGCGCCGTTCCTGTTCAGCGGCACGGTCGCCGACAACATCCGCTACCCGCGTCCCGACGCGGGCGACGACGAGGTGCTGGCCGCGGCGGCCGCGGTCGGCGGCGGCGACTGGATCGAGGCCCTGCCCCACGGCCTGGCCACCGACGTGGGCGAGCACGGACGGGCCCTGTCCATGGGCCAGCGGCAGCTCGTCGCGCTGGCCCGCCTGCTCATCCAGGACCCGGCGATCGTCGTCCTCGACGAGGCCACCGCCAGCGTCGACCCGCTGACCGAGGCCCAGATCCAGGAGGGGCTCGACGTGGTGCTGGCCGGCCGCACCTCGATCGTCATCGCCCACCGGCTGTCCACGATCGAGCACGTCGACCGCATCATCGTGCTCGACCACGGCCGGATCGTGGAGGAGGGCGACCACGCCTCGCTGCTGGCCCGCGGCGGCCGCTACTGCCAGGTCTACAACACCTACTTCCGCCACCAGTCGCCCGACTACCGGCCCGACAGCGGGTTCGTCGCCGTCGGCGAGACCTGACGGGGCTCACATGACGAGCCGCTGCTGCCTGCTGCTGCGCCACTCCACCATCAGCACGGTCGCGTCGTCCTGGAGCCGTCCGTGCTGGTGCTCCAGGATGGCCTGCACCAGCCGGCGCAGCGTCTCGGGCGCCGACAAGCCGTCGGCCTCCTGCCGGAGGATGAAGTCGATGAAGCGCTCCAGCCCGAACAGCTCGCCGTCCGGGCTCTGCGCCTCGATGATCCCGTCGGTGTAGAACAGCAGCCGGTCGCCGGGCTGGAGCTGGTAGCGCAGCTCCCCGGTGTACGGCCGCAGCAGGAAGCCCATCGGCGGGTCGGGCTCGCTGGACAGCGTGGCCACCTGCTGGCCCTCGCGGATCACCAGCGGCGGATGGTGTCCCCGGTTCACCCAGGTCAGCCAGCCGGTGTGCAGGTCGAGGCAGGCCAGGATGCCGGTGGCGAAGCGGCCGGTGAACTGCTCGGCGATGGCCCCGTCGATCGCCTCGCCCGTCCTGACGAGATCGGCGCCCTGCCGCCGGTTGTTCCGGCTCGCCCCGACGGCGATGGTCGCCGTCAGCCCGGCGGAGGTGTCGTGGCCCATCGAGTCGAAGATCGACACGTGCAGCGCGTCGCCGTCGATGGCGTAGTCGAAGGCGTCCCCGCCCACCTCGTACGCCGGTTCGAGCACGGCGCTGACCACCACGTCGTCGTTGGCGAACGTACCCGGCGGCAGCAGCGGCACCAGCACCTCGGCCGACAGCGTCATCGGCCGGGCGCGGATCAGCCGCGAGTAGGAGTCGCTGTGCGGCCGCTTGCTGATCACCAGCAGCGCGACCAGCGACGCGAGCTGCTTGGCTCGCCACTCGGCGACCTCGTCGTCCTGAGGCGCTGTCACCCCGAGCACGCCGACCCGCTCGGTGCCGTCCAGGAGCGGCAGCCACAACCGCTGGGCAGTGCCGTCGGGCCCGCCCGGCACGTGGACGACCTCCACGTTGCGGAAGGCGATTCCGGCGAGCGTGCCGTCGATCCGCAGGACCGCCAGCGGCTCGCCGGACGCGTCCCGCTGCTCCGGGATCGGGATGAGCTCCTGTTGCTGCAGGTCGGTGACGTAGATCGCGGTCTCGGAGAAGCCCACCAGCGCGGCGTGCCCGGAGACCACGTGCGGCAGGTCCTCCATCGCGGTCAAATGGTTGGCGGACAGCATGCCGCCCAGCATCAGCTCGCCGCCACTCCGCCGCATCGGCACACCCTTCCCGAGGTCTGCCCGGAGACCTACCCATTCGAGTGGCCGGTTCCTGCCCCGTCGACCGCTGCCGACACCTCCGTACGGACCGGGCCGCCCTCACTCAGCGGCAGGCGGTCCTTCCGCGCGTTCCGCCTCCAGCGCCCGCCACCGGGCCGCGTCCTGGTACGCCTTCGTCACCGCGACGATCATGGCCGCCTGCGCGCCGACCAGCACCGACAAGAGCATGCCCCCGCCTACGAAGGGGGCGAGCACCAGCAGCGCGGCGACCGCGAACACCCATCCGCCCACCGATCCAGGAACTCTCAAAACCGGCTCTCCCATACGTACCAGGGGCCTTCGAGGTGCGTGTATCCCGTGTGGGACTCCTCCGGCGGCTCGCCTCCGGGGCTCCAGGCGAAGCCGTACCGGTCGAACAGGCCGGTGTCGCTCACCAGGAACCGCGCTCCGCCCGGCACCCGTTCGATCGACGTCAGCGGAAAGAGGCCCACCCATTGGTCTTCGCGCCTGACGGTCTTGGTGTCCGCGGCGACCGTCCGGGCGAACTGCTCCAGCCCCGACTCCGACAGCGCGAACCGGGCCTCGAACGGCGCCCCGGTGAGCACCAGCGCGGTCACGGTCACGCCCATCAGCGGCGCGGCCGCCCAGCGGGCCCAGTGGCGGCGCAGGCCGGGACGTCCGTCGGAGCGCAGGAGGCCCACCGCGAACCGGGCGACCCAGACGACCACGGTGCCGACGGCGAGCGCGAGACCCGCCAGCAGCAGGGTGAACGAACCTCCGCCCGGCATGCTCGTGTGGTCGAGCATGAGCAGCCCCACCACGGCGACCAGCGGAAGCAGCACCTTGCCGGGCGGACCGACCAGGGCCCGGGTGAGCGCCGGTAAGGGAGGCTGCTCGGCGACCTTTTCAGACATGCCCGAGAGTACCGCGATCATGTGACGTCGCCCCAGCCCGCGGGAGGGAGCGGCTACAGCAGCCGGGAACGGTCCATCGCCGCCCTCTTCCGCACCTCGGACAGGAAGACCTCCGTGTGGCGGTGGTGGCGGCGCGGCCGGCTGGGCTCGCGGCCGGCCGGGGTGTCGGCGTGCTGGGAGAACGTCAGCCAGCAGCTGCGGATGCCGTAGAGGAGGTTCTCCAGCAGGTCGAGGGCCGGGCGGGCCGGGTTGAGCGGGGTGATGGGCAGGTAGACCGTGCTGGGGCCGAGGCCGAGCTCGGGATGGTCGGTGCGGGCCTGGGCGATCAGCTCCTCGGCCACGCCGATGCGATGCTTGGCCTCGGTGACGCCGTAGAGGTGGCCCTCGGCGACGTGCAGCGCGTTGCGGATCATCGGCATGACCGCAGCCCTGGGCGAGCCGCCGCCGCTCATCGCGGAGATCACCTCGGTGAGGCTCTCCTGGGCGGGGGCCTTGATGTTGTCGACCTCGGAGATGGTCTGCATCGGATGCAGGCCGGTGTGCCGGGCGCTGATGGTGGCGGCGGCGTAGAGCCAGTGGGCCGCCGCGATCGCGGCCGCGGTGGGATCGATCTTGGTGAACAGCGCCTCCGTGCCGAACGGATGCTGGTGCAGCAGGCTGTCGGCCTGGGCGACCTGGAGGGGCGAGGCGTCCTCGCGGCTGAGCATGACGGCCTGCTGGGCGCGCGCGGACAGGTCGCCGAGCTCGGCGTTCTCGATGGCGGCCAGCTCGGCGGTGACGTCGGTGGCCACGCTGCCGGCCAGCGGGGCGTGGTTGATCGTGTGCAGCGTACGGCCGACGCGGTGGGCGACCTCCTCCACCCGCGTGGAGTAGAGGGTGAGCGCGCCGTTGGCCGGCCGGACGGGCGCCAGCAGGGCCGGGATGACCGAGGCGAACGCGTCGCGCTCGGCCTGCCGCTGCCAGCCGACGCTGTTGGGGCCGTGCTGGTCGGCGGCGCTGGACGGGTGGGTGTAGCAGCGCCAGCAGGCGTAGGACAGCTCCGTGAGGCTGGTGGCCAGGCGGAGCACGTCGGGGCTCGAAGGCACTTGTTCCGCCACGGTGGTGGCGATGTCGCCGATCCCCGTACCCCAGGTGGCGATGAGCGCGTGGCGGGAGTGGTCGACGGCGAACCGGGTCACGGAGGCTCCTTAAAACGGGGGGTGGGGGAGCGTGATGACAAGCTCAGGATGCTTGATCCGGCGTGGTCGTGGAGGGAAATTCGCATTGTTGTCGGTCCCTGATCTGCGGATTTGCCTGATATGCGCCAGAAGATTTTTCCGGCGGACGGGCCGGTGTCCGCGCCCCTGAGCGGGCACGTGCGCGCCCCGGCAGGGGCCGGTACGCGCCCGTCGCGGCGGGCCGCCGTCTCCGCCCTCGTTCCTCCGGTCCGGCCCTGTTTCGGTCCGTCACTTTCGGCGGCCAATATCCGCCGGCAGAAAAGAAACGTGGGCGCCGGTGTAATGGAACCCCACCCGGCGAAATCATGATCATCCCCACGCGGGCGGCCGATGTGTCACCGTTTTCTCAATCCCCGGGGCGCCCGCCCGCTCGTCCGGCGCGGGCCCCTGTCCAGCTGCGCAAAGGCAGGAATGTGTGGACCTAGAGACACAGATGCTCAAGTTGCTGTTGCGCCTGCGGAAGCTCAAGGCAGGCAGGCCCACCGGCGACATCACGGCGGCCACGACCGGCATCACCCGGATGCAGGCCGACATCGCCGACATCCGGGCGGAGATGCGGCAGGACTTCGCCGCGCTCGGCGACGAGCTGGCGGCCCTGCGCCGCCACATGAACGACCACTTCACCTCCAGCCGCCCGCGCTGCTGCAAGGACCCGGCGCCCGGCTGCCCGCAGGGGACGCCGGCGTACGACCCGGACCCGATCAACAACTGACCTTCCACGCCAGGCTCAGCCTGAGGCCGCCACCCCGGTGCCGGGCTGAGCCACTCCGCGGACCCGCACCCGTTGCTTGCCGGCGGTCGTGTCGGGTATACACGGGTTGCCACCATGTGCTTACAGCAAGTGGGACCCGGCCGCCCTCCACCACTGGGCCGGTTCCCTACCGACTACCGGCAAAGGTAGGAGTAAGTGGATGTAGAGGCGGAGATCCTGGACATCAAGCTTCGGGTCCAGGCGCTGGAGGCGACGTTGTGCGCCGAGGCCGACTGCTCCGAGGCGGTGCTCGGCATCGCCGAGATGCGGGCCGACCTCGCCGACACGCGGAGCGAGGCGGGCCAGGACGTCACGGCCCTGACCGACGAGCTGCTCGGCCTGCGCGGGCAGGCCGACGAACACTTCCAGGCGATCCGGTCGAAGATCCGCCGCCGGCTCGACCTGCTGCGCTGCGAGACCCTCGACCTGGCCATCAGACTCGACCGCCTGCTGGAGAAGGACGACTCCTAGCGGCCCCGCCGCGCCGAGGCGGTCACGGGGCGGCGTGGGCCTGGCGGGTCCAGGTGGACAGGAGGCGGAGGGCGGTCTGGGAGGGGGAGCCCTCCTCGGTGGTGTGGGCGATCAACGCCTGGTCGGGGTCGTCGGGCAGGCGGAGGGTCTCGAAGCCGAGGTCGAGCCTGCCGACCACCGGGTGCAGGTAGACGTAGCGTCCGTGGGTCTTGTCCTTGAGTCGGTGTTCGGCCCAGAGCTCGCGGAACTCCGGGCTGGCGGCCGACAGCTCCTCGACCAGTTCCGACGTCCGGGTGTCCTCCGGGTGGCGGCCGGCGTCGAGGCGCAGGTAGGCGGCCACGTCGGCGGCCTTGCCCGGCCAGTCGGCGTACAGGTCGCGCATGCCCTCGTCCAGGAACACCAGGCGGGCCAGGTTGCGCTGCCGGGGCGGCAACGCGCCGAAGTCGGTGATCAGCGCCGCCGCGAGGTGGTTCCAGGCCAGTACGTCGGTGTTGCGGCCGACGACGTAGGCCGGCACGTCGGCCGACGCGTCCAGCAGGCGCTGGAGGCCGGGCCGGACGCGTTGCAGCGGCGGCGCGGCTGGCGCGCGGTCGCTCTCGTTCCAGGGGCGGGCCAGGCGGTGGAGGTGTGCGCGCTCGACGTCGTCCAGGCGCAGGGCGCGGGCGACGGCGTCCAGGACCGCTTCGGAGAAGTGCAGGGTACGGCCCTGCTCCAGCCGGACGTAATGGTCCACGCTCACCCCGGCGAGCTGGGCCAGCTCCTCCCTGCGCAGGCCGGGGACGCGTCTGCGGCTGCCGTACTCGGG
The DNA here is from genome assembly GCF_040631115.1 of Nonomuraea sp. NPDC005692. Taxonomy (NCBI): domain Bacteria; kingdom Bacillati; phylum Actinomycetota; class Actinomycetes; order Streptosporangiales; family Streptosporangiaceae; genus Nonomuraea; species Nonomuraea sp. NPDC005692. Next base: position 141,476 of record NZ_JBEXYU010000015.1, read on the forward strand.
CAGGCCGAGCTCCTCGGGGCGCAGCCGGGCGCGGCGTGATCGGAGGAATTCGCCCAGTTCTGCGCGTCTGTCCAGTGCCATGGGACCAGTATCGCCGTCCGGCGTCGTCGCGAGCCTGGTCATGCCGTGCCTAGGCAGCGGCGGGCACTGGGTGGGCCGCGGGCGGCGCGCCAGAGTGAGCTGCACCGGATGTCCACAAGGGATGCCCGGTCACCCACAGGGAGCAACGCGACATGAGCACCACCCACCTGCCCACCCGGCCTCTCGGCACCACCGGCATGGACATCACCCGCCTCGGCTTCGGCTCCTGGGCGGTGTCGGGGGCCGGCTGGAAGTTCGGCTGGGGCGCGACCGACGACGCCGAGTCGATCGCCGCGATCCGCCACGCCGTCGCCGGCGGCGTCAACTGGATCGACACCGCGGCCGTGTACGGGCTCGGCCACTCCGAGGAGCTGGTCGGCAAGGCCATCGCCGACCTGCCCGACGGCGACCGCCCGTACGTCTTCACCAAAGTGGGCCTGGTCTGGGACCCCGAGGACCCGCAGGCGGCCCCGCGCCGGATCATGAAGCCGGCCAGCGTCCGGCGCGAGCTGGAGGACTCGCTGCGCCGTTTGAACGTCGAGCACATCGACCTGTACCAGGTGCACTACCCCGACACCGGCGAGTCGCTGGAGTACGCCGGCGGCGGTTTCGGCGCCGTGTCGCCCAACGCCACGCCGCTGGAGGAGTACTGGCAGGTCATGGCCGACCTGAAGGCCGAGGGCAAGGTCCGCGCGATCGGCCTGTCCAACCACTCGCCGCAGGAGCTGGCGGCCGCGGAGCGCATCGCCCACGTGGACGTCATCCAGCCGCCGTTCTCGGCGATCAACCGGTCGTCGGCGGCTGAGATCGCATGGGCGCACGCCCACGGCACCGGCGTGATCGCGTACTCGCCGCTGCAGTCGGGCCTGCTCACCGGGACGTTCTCCGCCGAACGCGTCGCGAGCCTGCCCGACGGCGACTGGCGCACCGCCCACCACGACTTCACCACGGGACTGCCAGCCAACCTGCGGCTGGCGGAGGCGCTGCGCCCGGTCGCCGCCCGGCACGGCGTCGGCGTCGCCGAAGTGGCCATCGCGTGGGTCCTGGCCTGGCCGGGCGTCACCGGGGCCATCGTCGGCGCCCGCAGGCCGGAGCAGGTGGACGGCTGGATCGGCGCCGGCGCGGTGGACCTGACGCCGGCCGACCTGGTGGAGATCGCCGACGCGATCACCGCCTCCGGCGCCGGGACCGGCCCCGCCCGGCCCCTCGCGTGAGGACGACGCCGGAGATGTCCCTCATCGTGCTGGCCCAGTACGTGGCCGCGGCCGGGCAGGAGGACCGGCTGCGGACGGCGCTCGAAGCGATGATCGAACCGTCCCTGGACGAGCCCGGCTGCCTGGCCTACCGCCCCTACGGCGACCCGAACCACCCGGCGAGCATGGTCGTGATCGAGGAGTGGGCCGGCGCCGGGGCGCGGGCGCGACACCTGACCACGCCGCATCACCGCCATGCGGCACAGGTGCTGGCCCTCGTCCTGGCCGAGCCGATGGTCGTGCGCACGCTCGTGACCGCCTCCGGCGAGGGCGGAGAGGTCAGCAACGCTGCCCGTTGACGTAGTCGATCGCCGGGCTGTGCGTCACCGTCTGGCAGAAGTAGCTGCCGGACGGGATGGTGATCGTGCCGTAGGTGCCGCTGCCCGATCCGGTGCAGCCGCTGGCGAAGATGACGTACCCGACCAGGTCGGAGATGAGGATGCGCGAGCCGGAGGCGCAGACGTAGTAGGCGTCCATGGCCGCGGCCGGCGCGACGGTCGCCGACGTCACCAGGGCGGCGGACGCGGCGACGGTGACCACGCGCTTGAGCAGGGATCTCACGACGTGCCCCTTCCATGGGGAGGTGCGGACGCCTGCACCTGTACCCGAGCTGCGCCGGGCCCGATCTGACCGGGGGTGTCCGCAAGAGGCCAATGCGGGGGCGGCGGCCGGGGATCCGTCAGTGGACGGCGGTGCGGAATCGGTCCTGCTGAATAGGTTGCGGCCCGGCCCTGTCGCCTCCGGATCTGTCGGCGAGTTGCGCGTCCTTCTTTATGGCAGTTTTCGGTGCGATTGCTGAGTATGAGGGGCATGGAGCGCGTGCCGCAGGAGGACGGTGCGGCCGGGGCTCGGGAAGCCGGGCGAGCCAGGGCCGGGAGGGCTCGGCGGGTCGCCGCCGGGGGTGGGGTGCTGGTCGTCGTGGCGGTGCTGGCGTACTGGCTGGGCGGCGGCGGTGGCGACGGCGGGAGGGCCGCGGGAGGGCCGGGCGCCACGCCGACGCCCACCGCGACGCTCACGGTGCCGGACGTCTTCCGGCGGGTCGGGCCGTCGGTCGTGGTCATCCAGGCGGGCGAGTCGCTCGGCACGGGGGTGATCGCTGCCGAGGACGGGACGGTCCTGACGGCGCATCACGTGGTCAAGGCCGCGAAGGACATCAACCTCACGTTCGCGGACGGGACCAGGGCGAAGGCCGTCGTCGCCGCCGCGAATCCCAAGCGGGACGTCGCCGTGCTCAAGCCGGTGAAGCTGCCGGAGATCGTCGTGCCCGCGACGCTCGGCGGCGCCGTGGCCGTGGGGGCGCCGGTCGTGGCGATCGGCAACCCGCTGGGCCTGACCTACAGCGTCTCCACCGGGGTGGTGTCGGGGCTCGACCGGACCACCGGCCGGACCGGCAAGGACGGCGGCCTGAAAGGGCTGATCCAGTTCGACGCCTCCGTCAACCCGGGCAGCTCCGGCGGCCCCCTGCTGGACGCTCGCGGGCTGGTCGTCGGGATCGTCGTCTCGATCGCCGACCCCGGGGGCGACGACGCGTTCGCCGGCATCGCGTTCGCGGTGCCGATCGGCGCGGCCCTGGGCGGCGACGAAGGCGACGGCCCACCAGGTGACGGACCCCAGATCTGACGGTACTGCCCATAGCGCCTACAGAAGGGACATCATGCCCCCGGCCCAGGCTCATCCGCTCGAACAGGTCCTCTTCGAGGTCAAACGCACCATCGTCGGTCAGGACGTCCTGCTCGAACGCATGGCCGTCGCGCTGATCGCCGACGGTCACCTGCTGGTGGAAGGCGTGCCGGGCCTGGCCAAGACCCTGGCCGTCCGGTCGCTGGCCGCGGCGATCACCGGCGGCTTCCAGCGCGTGCAGTTCACCCCCGACCTGGTCCCCGCCGACCTCGTCGGCACGCGGGTCTACCACCAGCACTCCGGCGAGTTCAGGACGGAGCTCGGCCCGGTGTTCACGAACCTGCTGCTCGCCGACGAGATCAACCGCGCCCCCGCCAAGGTGCAGAGCGCCCTGCTGGAGGTGATGCAGGAGCACCAGGTGACGATCGGCCGCGAGACGTTCCAGGTGCCGGAGCCGTTCCTGGTGATGGCGACGGAGAACCCGATCGAGTCGGAGGGCACGTACCCGCTGCCCGAGGCGCAGGTGGACCGGTTCATGATGAAGGTGGTCGTCGGCTATCCCGCCCAGAACGAGGAGCAGGCGATCGTCGAACGGGCGCTGCGCCCACCGGACCCGCCGCAGCCGACGGTCACGACCGCCGAGCTGATGGAGATGCGGGCCCGCGCCCGGCAGGTGTACGTCGATCCGTCGATCGTCGACTACGCCGTACGCGTGGTCGCCGTGACGCGTTCGCCGGGCACCGCCGGGCTGGGGGAGCTGGAGCGGTACGTCACGTACGGGGCCAGCCCGCGCGCGTCCATCGCGCTCGTCACGGGCGCCCGCGCGCTGGCGTTCCTGCGCGGCCGCGACTACGTCCTGCCGGACGACCTGTCCGAACTCGCGCTCGACGTGCTGCGCCACCGCCTCGTGCTGTCCTACGAGGCCCTGGCGGACGACGTCGACGCCGACACGATCATCAGCAGGGTGCTCGGGGCCGTCCGGACGCCCGACGTCGTCCTGCGGAACCGCTGAGCCGTCATGGCCACCGCCCCCGAGAGACTCCTGCTCCGCCTGGAGTGGAAGGTCGTCCGCAGGCTGGACGGCCGCCTCCAGGGCGCCCACCGCACCGCGCACCGCGGCTCCGGCATCGACTTCACCGGCCTGCGCCGCTACGCCGACGGCGACGACGCCCGGCACATCGACTGGAACGTCACCGCCCGCCTGGACGAACCCCATCTGCGCGTGTTCACCGAGGACCGCGAGCTGACGGTGTGGCTGGTGCTCGACCGGTCGGCCTCGATGACGGCCGGACGGCCGGGGCGCGGCAAGCACGACGTCCTGGCCGAGCTGACGCTCGTCCTCGCCCGGCTGTTCGGGCGCGGCGGCGACCGGGTCGGCGCGCTGCTGTTCGACACCGGGACAACGCGGGTCGTGCCGCCGGGCACGTCCCGGCGGCACGCGCTGCGGATCGGCGCCGAGCTGGAACGCACCGCCGGTGCGCGCGCCGGCGCCACCACCGACCTGGCGCTGATGCTCGACGCGGCCGGACGGCTGGCGCGCCGCCGCGCCCTCATCGTCGTCCTGTCGGACTTCATCGGCGACGGCGACTGGGAACGCTCGCTCCAGCGCCTGGCCCGGCGGCACGAGGTCGTCGCCCTGCGCATCGTGGACGCGGCCGACGACGTGCTGCCCGAGGCCGGGCTGATCGTGGTCGAGGACGCCGAGACCGGGGAGCAGCTCGTCGTCGACTCCGCCGACCCGCTGCTGCGGGTCCGCTTCCGCGAGGCCGTGGACGCCCGCGACGCCCGGCTCGCGGCGGGCATGCGCCGGGCGGGGGTGCCGGTCCACCGCGTCGGTACCGACCGCGACCTGACCGACACGCTCGTCGAGATCGCCGCCCGCACGGGGGAGCGGCGGCCATGAGCGGGATCGGCCCGGGGCGGGAAGTGGTCGCCATGAGCGGATTCGCCGGGGACCGGCTGACGCTGTCGTCCCCGCTGTTGCTGGCCGCCGGGCTGCTCGTCACGGCGGCGCTGGCCTGGGCGGCCGTCGTCTCGGCCCGCCGCCGGAGGTCGGCGCTGGCCGCGGCCGGGGTCGCCGGGCCGGGCGGGCGCGGCGCGTACCTCGGGACCGGCCTGACGATCGCGGCGGTCGGCGTGCTCGCGGTCGCCACCGCGGGGCCGGCGGCGATGGTGCCGGTGCCGCGGACCGCGGGCACCGTCATCCTCGCCGTCGACGTCTCCAACAGCATGGGCGCCGGTGACGTCGCGCCGACCAGGCTGGCCGCCGCGCAGCGGGCGGCCCGCGCGTTCGTGGCGGCGCAGCCGGACAGCGTGGACATCGGGGTCGTCGCGTTCGAACGCGGCGCGCTCACCACCGCGCGGCCCGACGCGGACCATTCCGTCGCGCTCAGGGCCATCGACCGTCTGAGGATCACCGGCGGCACCTCGCTCGGGGCGGCCATCACGGCCTCGCTCACGGCCATCACCGGCAGGCAGGTGGTGATCGGCCGCGACGGGACGCCGCCCGACCTCGGCTACTGGCCGTCGGCCACGATCGTGATGTTCTCCGACGGCCAGAACCAGGGCGGCGACGTCGAGCGGGCCGCCGCCGTGGCCCAGAAGGCGGGCGTGCGCGTCCACACCGTGGGGGTCGGCACCGCGGCCGGGGCGGCGGTGCGGGTCGACGGCTACCACCTGCAGACCTCGCTCGACGCGGACACCCTCACCACGATCGCGCGGACCACCGGCGGCGCCTACCACCCGGCCGCCGACGCCGCGCGGCTCGACGGCATCGCCGACACGATCGACCTGCGGCTCACCGTCTCAGACAAGCCGCTGCCGCTCGCCGGCGGGCTGATCGGGCTCGCGCTCGTGCTGCTCGCCGCGGGCGCGGCGGTCACCGTGTTCCGGTCCGGGCGGGTGATCTGAATGTCGTTGTCCTGGCCGTGGGCGCTGCTGTGCGCGCTGGTCATCCCGTTGATCTTCGTGATCCGCTGGTGGGCGGGTCGCCGGCGGCGGCGGGCCGCCGTGCGCGTCACCTCGATCGCGCTCGTACGGGCCGCCCTTCCCGGGCGTACGCGCTGGACGCGGCGCATCCCCGTGGCGCTCTTCGTCGCCGGGCTGGCGCTGCTCGCGGCCGGGGCGGCGCGACCGCAGGCGTCGGTGCCGGTGCCGATGCGGTCGGCGACGATCCTGCTGGCGCTCGACACCTCCGGCTCCATGTGCTCCACCGACGTCGACCCCAACCGCCTCACCGCCGCCAGGAAGGCCGCCGCCGATTTCATCGAGTCGCAGCGCGGCGGGCCGCGCATCGGCCTGGTCACCTTCGCCGGCACGGCGGGCCTGCTCGTCCCGCCCACCGACGACACCGACGCCCTGATCGAGGCCCTGGACGGGCTCACCGTCGCCCGCGGCACCGCGATCGGCCAGGCCATGCTCACCTCGATCGACGCGATCGCCGAGGTGGACCCGTCGGTCGCCGCCACCGCCGCGACGCCGCCCGCCGCGGCCTCCGGGTACGCCGGCGCCGCGATCGTCGTGCTCACCGACGGCGCCAACACCCAGGGCGTCGACCCGCAGCGGGCCGCCCAGGAGGCGGCGCTGCGCCGTGTACGCGTGTTCACCATCGGCTTCGGCACCACGAACCCGGTTCCGATGGTGTGCGACAACTCGCAGTTCGACGGCCGCGGGTTCGGCAGCTGGGGCGGCGGGTTCGGCGGGGGCTTCGACCGGGGCCGCAACCCCCGGATCATCGACGAGCCGGCACTCCGGCAGATCGCCAGGACGACCGGCGGCTCCTACCACCGCGCCGAGAACGCCGCCCAGCTCGCCACCGCCCTGGACGCCCTTCCCGGCACCTTCACGGTCGTGCGCGAGCGGGTGGACACGGCCGCCGCCTTCGCCGGGGCCGGGGCCCTGCTCGTGGCCGCGGCGCTGTCGCTCTCCCTCTGGTGGAACCGCCCGCGGCGGGCGGCCTAGTCGAGGGCCGTCCCCGACCGCTCGGCGAGGCGTTCGTGGCGCTGCCGGGCGGCCTGCGCGGTGCCGAGACCGAGCCCGAAGGCGATCTCCTGCCAGGTCATGCCGCGCCCACGGGCCATCGCCAGCAGCCCGGCCTCCAGCGCGTCCAGCTCTCCGCGAACCAGCGGGACGAGGCTCAACGCCGCGGTGATGTCGGCCTGGTCCACCTCCGGCTCGCCGTCGTCCGGCTTCGCGGCCCCGCTGAGCAGGAACGTCACCAGCCTGACGGCCTCGTGCGGCCCGATGACCGACGGGTGCGCCTGCCTGAGCCGCTGCTCGTCGGTGGCCGCGTGCCGCTCGGCGATCCGGAACAGGGACGCGTGCACCCGCTGGGCGCGCGCCTGCTCGGGGTCCGGCGGGGAGAAGGGGTGCTCGATCGACATGGAGGCAACGATGGCGCTGAAACTCACTGATGTCAACAGCCTGTTTTGAACGGACTGTTCAACACGTGGAGCGCGGGTTGAAGGTTTCAGGGCTGTATATGGGTGTTTCAGCTGGAAGGGTTACACCGAAAGTTCAACGATAGCGTTGAAGGCATGGATATCAAGGACATCGCCTGGCCGGTCGATGGCGCGGGTGTCTCGGCGTTCCTGGGGACGCTGCCCGCCAGGCCGCTGCTGCTCGGCCTCGGTGAGGCCAGGCACTTCGTGGGGGAACTGGGCGAGCTGCGCAACGAGATCTTCCGGCACCTCGTCGAGAACGAGGGCTACCGGTCGTTCGCCATCGAGAGCGACTGTCTCAAGGGCCTCCTGGTGGACGACTACGTCACGACCGGTGCCGGCACCCTCGACGACGTCATGGAACGCGGCTTCAGCCACGGTTTCGGCGCCCTGCCGGCCAACCGCGAGCTCGTCCGCTGGATGCGCGCCCACAACGAGGAGCACGACGAGAAGCTGCGGTTCTTCGGGGTCGACGGCCCTCTGGAGTACTGGGCGGCGAGCCCGCGCGAGGCGCTCACCGGCCTGTACGACCTGCTCGACGGCCCGCTCCCCGCCGCGGTGGTGACCAGGGAGACCCTCGACGCGCTGCTGGGCCAGGACGACCGATGGTCCGACGAGGCCACGGCCATGGACCCGTCGAAGTCGATCGGCCAGTCCGCCGACGCCCAGCGGCTCCGGGTGATCGCCGACGACCTGGCGGCGCTGCTCGACACGCAGTCGCCGCAACTCGGCGCGCGGGACAGGGAACGGGCGGAGCTGTACGCGCGTACCGCCACCGCCCTGCTGCGCTACCACCACTGGATGGCCGACGCCTCCCCGGCGCGCTGGACCCGGCTGTCGGCCCTGCGGGACGCGATGATGGCGGCCAACCTGCGTGCCGTCGCCGAGCACGGCCCGGCCCTGGTCTTCTCCGCCAACCTGCACCTCCAGCGCGACAAGACGTTCATGTCGTTCGGCGACCAGCGGCTGGAGTGGTGGAGCGCGGGGGCGATCGCCGCCGCCCACCTGGGCGACCGGTACGCCTACCTGGCCTCCGCCTTCGGCACGACCGGCGACGACACCCCGTCGCCGGACACCGTCGAGGGCGTGTTGTCCACGCTCCCGTGGGACCACTCGGTGGTCGACGCCCGCCGCCTGGCCGAGGCGGTCGCCGATCCGGCGCGGCGCGTCTCCCAGGATTTCGCCTACTTCCCGCTGGACCCGTCCCACCTCGGCGCGATCGACGGCGTCGTCTTCGTCAAGGAGGTCGGCGCCTGGGGGTGACCGTCCGGGGGGCGGACAGCACGATGGTCCCTCCCCGCGGGGAGGGACCATCAGGTTGACGCGGATGGGAAGAGAGGCGACCTACTCGGAGGTCTCCCAGGGCATCGGCATGTCGCCCATTTCCTGGTAGGAACGTTCCATGTACGGGTCGTCCATCATGTCCTCAGGCTGAGGCTCGTAGGACTCGTCCATGGGGCGGCCCATCTCCCGCTCGTTCCTGTTCGCCACCTCGGAGACACATCCCGATGCGGCGGTCCTGCCGTCGTACGGCCTCCTGCCCGGCGGGCACTGGCGGTCGTAGCCGTGGTCGTACCTGTGGTCGTACCCGTGGTCGTGACCGTGGTGACGGCCGTGGTGGTGCGGCTTCTTGCCGGGCCGGCAGTGGTCCTTCTTCTTGCCCGGCCGGCACGGCGGGCGCGGGTGCTGCGACTTCTGCGCGACCCGGATCGTCGCCGTCGCCGGCGCGGAGGTCAGACCGTCCGCCCTGGCCACGGCGGTGTTGGTGACGGTGAAGCTGCAGCCCTTGCGGCAGTCCTTCTTGCCGCCGGGACGGCTCGGCACGACGAAGACGCCCGTGCACGTGGTGGACTCGCCCGGCTCCAGGGTGGTGGTCCGGCAGGCGATGTTCGTCACCCGGTTGTCCTCGATCCGGAGGTTCTCCAGCGTCTCGCCGGAGTTGTTCCTGACCTCGTAGCGGTAGGTGACCCTCTCACCGGGCCGGTACGTGCGGGTGTCGTCCACGCTCTTTTCCAGCAGCAGCGTCCCGCGCTCGCCCATGACGTCGATGGTGGCCTCCGACGGCGGCGAGCTCACCTCCGTGTCGTCGATCATGCCCACCGCGGTGGCGGTGTTGGTGACCGAGCCGTGGGCGGCGTCCTCTTCGGTGACCGTGTAGGTGCCCGTGCAGACCGTGTACTCGCCGGGCTCCAGGGTGGTGGCCTCGCAGACGATGTCCGACACCCGGTTGTCGTCGATCCGCAGGTCGGTCACGGTCTCGTCGAACGTGTTCCGCACGACGTAGCGGTAGGTGACCCGGTCGCCGGGGCGGTACGCGCGGGAGTCGTCGACGCGCTTGTCGAGCTCCAGCATGCCGCGCTCGTCCGTGACGCCGACGGTGACCTCGGACGGCGGCGAGCTGACCTCGGTCCCGTCCGCCCTGCCCATCGCGGTGGCGGTGTTGGTGACCGAGCCGCGCTCGGCGTCCTCCTCCGTGACCGTGTACGAGCCGCGGCAGATGACCCGCTCGCCCACGTTCAAGGTGGTCTGCGGGCAGGTGACCTCTTCGACGACGTCGTCGTCCACCATCAGGTCGGTGATGTTCATGTTGCCGGTGTTGGTGACCACGTACTCGTAGGGCACCTCCGTGCCCACCGGCACCGGGTCGGGCAGGTCGGCGTCCCGGGCGACGCGCTTCCTGAGCGACAGCTCAGGCCGCTCGGCCACCGGACGGACGACCACGTTCCGGATCAGGTGCACATCGCTGAACAGACCCGTTGAAGCACCGAAACCGAACTTGTAGCTCTCCGGCACCGGCTGCGGCGCGGGCAGGGACAGCACCTCCTGCATCCCGTTGCCGTCGTTGAAGTCGATCGAGATCGTGATCTCGGGGTTCGGCGCCGGCGTGATCCGGACGTTGACCGTGCGCTTCGACTCCTCAAGCACGGCCTGCGCCGCCCGCGGGTCGCTGGGCACGGTCCGCGTGGGCCCCTGCAGGTCGCCCGGCAGAGTCGAGGGCCACGGCCCGGTCGTGGTGAAGTTGCTGGTGGTGGCGGTCAGGAAGCAGTAGCCCGCGGTGCCGTTGCCGGGCCCGCGCACCGTCACCATGTTCGGCCCGGGAGCCGGGACGCGGAAGCCCGTGCCGGCCGGCGAGCGCTCGGCGCAGGTGCGGCCCCGCTGCTCCCAGTCCCCGAAGTAGTTGCCGAGGACGTCCAGGCCGATGCCGACGTAACCCTGGTTGACCCCGGGCTCGAACGGGTTCGCCGGGTCGTCGTCGGGCAGCTTCTGGGCGTAGCCGAGGCTGCCGCCGAACGCGCCCGGACGGTCCAGCGAGGCCTCACCGTCGATCAGGAAGAAGGAGATGCCGTCCGCGGGCACCGCCGTGGTGTTGCCGTACTGCCACTGCTCGAACGTCACGTCCAGGCCCTCTTCGGCCGGGATCGGCTCGTTGTAGAGGGCGGCCGCCGTCTGGTCCAGATCGGCGCTGGTGAGCTGGAGATAGCCGTAAGGCGCTGCTCCGGTCGGCGGGACGGGACCCGCCGCGTTGGCGGGGCAGCCCCCGAGCGGATGGTCGCCAGGCCCGGCGGGCGGAGCCGCCGGCGCACCGGTCAGGCAGGCCGATCCCACGCCGATGAACTGCGGGATCGCGGTGGCCCCGGTGAAGTCCTCCTCGACCAGCGGAACCGGTTGCGCGGCTGCCGGACGGGCGGGTTGGAGCGCGACAGACACCGCGCTCAGAAGGAGCATGGTGGAAATGGCCGCACGTTTAGGGCCAGATGAGCTGTTTCCCGGCCCCGCAGGGCCAGATCGTATCTTCACGAATACTGAAGGTAACCATGCGCACTTGTGAACAGCTCGATCGACATAGCAAATGATCAACCACGAATGACACCGTCCCTCTTTACGGGTATTCCGGGTTTCGGTGTCAGCACGCCCGGTCCGGCCCCGCCCCTTCGGCGCAGGGGCGGTCGGCAGGCTCCGCGGAGGCGAACAGCGCGCCCAGCCTTTTCACCGTCTCGGGGACGATCCGGTAGTAGACCCAGGTGCCGCGACGCTCGCCGTCGATGAGCCCGGCGGTGCGCAGCACCTTCAGATGGTGCGAGATGGTCGGCGCGGTCAGGTCGAACACGCCGGTCAGGTCGCACACGCACGCCTCGCCGCCGGCGTGCGAGCCGATCATCGACAGCAGCCGCAGCCGCACCGGATCGGCGACGGCCTTGAGCAACGTGGCCAGCTCGACGGCGTCGGCCTCGCCGAGCGGCTCGCGGGCGATCGGCGCGCAGCATGAGGTGCCGGCGGGGGCGGCCATGACGAGACTCCTTACTTCGATCCCGATCAAAATCATAGGCGCCCGCCGCCGGCCCTCACGCGCGCCCGCTCCGGGTCCGGGCGCGTCACCCGCAGCAGGAGCCGCCCGCTCCGCCCGTGGCCGGGACGGTGGCCAGGAGCAGTGGCCCGCCGCCGGCCCGCCGCTCCTGGGCCTCGGCCAGGCCGGAGGAACACACCCCGGTCGCCGGCAGGTCGAGCCGCACGTCGCGGGCCGCCTGCCAGTCCCCGGCCAGCGCGGCGACGACCGAGCGGGCCTGCTCGTACCCGGTGGCGAGCAGGAAGGTCGGGGCGCGGCCGTAGCTCTTGACGCCGATGGCGTAGTAGCCGGGCTCGGGATGGGCCAGCTCGTCCACGCCGTGTGGCGGGACGGTGCCGCAGGAGTGCTGGTTAGGGTCGATCAGCGGGGCGAGGCGGCGGGTGGAGCCGAGGACGGGGTCCAGGTCCAGGCGGAGTTCGGCGGCGATGGAGTGGTCGGGGCGGTAGCCGGTCGCGCTGACGATCAGGTCCACGGTGATCGACTGCTCGGCGCCGGAGGGGGTGCGGCTGGTCACTTCGACGCCGTCGCCGGTGGCGCGTACCCGGTGGGTGAAGAAGCCGGTCAGGAGCTGGACGCGGCCGGAGGTGACGAGGGCGTGCAGGCGGGTGCCGAGCGCGCCGCGGGCGGGGAGGGCGTCGGCGTCGCCGCCGCCGTAGGCGCGGCCGGCGTTGCCCGCGCGGATGGCCCAGGTGACGGGGGTGTCGTCCAGCTGGGCCAGGGCGAGCAGCGTGGTGGCGGCCGAGTGGCCGGCGCCGACGACCAGGACGTGCCGGCCTTCGTAGCGGTGGCGGTCGGCGCCGAGGACGTCGGGCAGGGCGTGGTCGATGGACACCTCGTCCTCGCCGTGTGCGGGCAGGCCGCTCGCGCCCAGCACGTTCGGGCTGGTCCAGGTGCCGGAGGCGTCGATGATCGCGCTCGCCTGCAGCTCGCCGCCGTCGGCCAGGCGGATCAGGAAGGGCGCCTGCTCGCGGCCTGCCGTGCGCACGCGGTCATGGCCCAGGCGGCTGATCGCGGTCACCCGTGCGTCGGTGCGTACCCGGTCGCCGAACAGCTCGGCCAGCGGGGCGAGGTAGTCGGCGATGATCTCGGCGCCGGTCGGCAGCCATTCGGGGTCGGGCGCGGTCCAGCCGTCGGCCTCCAGCAGGCGGCGGGCGGCGGCGTCGATGTCGTACTTCCAGGGGCTGAACACCCGCACGTGCCCCCACTGTGCGATCGACGCGGCGATCCGCTCACCGGCCTCCAGGACCAGGAAGTCGAGGCCACGTTCGGCCAGGTGGGCGGCGGCGGCCAACCCGACAGGCCCGGCGCCGATCACGACCACGGGCAGGTCGTCCCGCCGCTCTGAGGTGAACTGCTCGATCGCGGCAGGACCGCGACAACCGTCGCTCATGACCGTTTCTCCAGACTTCGGGCGATTGCCCTTGAATAGAAGTTCATCTAACCAGCGACATCATGCGCGCCTGATTAGACGACTGTCAAATCAGACCTTTGACAATAGGCAGGTAAATACCTGCATAATGGACGGCGTGAGCCTCGAAGCGACAGCCGTGGATCTCGTCTTCAAGGCGCTGGCCGACCCCACCCGGCGCCTCCTGCTCGACCGACTGCGCGAGCACAACGGTCAGACGCTGCGCGAGCTGTGCGAACGTCTTGACATGGCCCGCCAGTCGGCGACCCAGCATCTGAACGTCCTCGAGCAGGCCGCCCTCGTCACCGTCGTCCGGCGCGGACGGGAACGGCTCCACTACCTCAACCCGGCGCCCATCCACGAGATCCAGGAGCGCTGGATCTCGGAGTTCGACCGGCCCCGGCTGCGAGCGATCAACGCCATCAAGCACCAGGCAGAGGAGTACGCCATGAGCGACGAACCCACGTCCGTGCCGACCTACGTCTACGTCACCTACATCCGCGCGAGCGCCGAGCAGGTCTGGCGGGCCCTGACCGACGCGGACCTGACCGCGCGCTACTGGGGACACCGCAACATCTCGGACTGGCGGCAGGGATCGCCCTGGGAGCACCGGCGCGCCGACGGATCAGATGCCGTCGACGTCACCGGCGAGGTGATCGAGGCCGAGCCCCCGGCCCGCCTCGTCGTCACCTTCGACGACGCCCCCGGCGCCGCGTCATCGAGGAAGTCGTCGGTGGTCACCTTCCTCATCGAGCCGCACCAGGACATCGTCCGTCTCACCGTGACCCACGAGGACCTGCCCAACCAGGCGATGCTCGACGGGATCGCGCAAGGATGGCCGGCCGTGCTGGCGAACCTCAAGTCGCTGCTGGAGACCGGCGAGGTCCTCCCGCAGGCGCCGTGGGAGATGTACCGGGCGCACGCCTGACCACCCGGCCCTGGGCGACACGACCACAGAAAGAGGAAAGACGTGCTGGACACCATCCCGCTGCGGGACGCCTACCGCGCCCTGCTGGACGCCGCCGCCACGGTGGCCGACTCCGGCGACGGCGGCACCGTCCCGCCGGCCGGCGAGTGGACCGCCGACCAGATCCTGGCGCACGTCGCCATCGTCACCGCGACCACCATCGCCGCCGCCTCCTCGGTCGCCTCGGCGGCGAACACCACCTACGACAACCGCACGGCCCAGGACACCTGGACCATCGAGCGCGTCATCGCCCGCGCCGGCGGCAACGCGGGCCTCCGGGAACGCGTCCGCCGCCAGGGGGACGCGCTCTGCGCGCTGGGCGGGCCGGCGCTGAGCGAGGCCGAACTCGACACGCCGGTGCCCACCCTGCTCCTGTCCAACGGCACGGTCCTGGTCGATCAGCTCGTGCCCCTGAGGGACCTCATCACCGGCCTCGCGGACGTGGAGCTGCCCGCCCACACCGCGCAACTCCTGGCCCTGCTCTGAGACGTCCCACGCGCCCCGTCCGGCTCCGCGGGGTCAGCCCTTGGAGCCGGTGAAGGCGATGCCGGCGACGAGCTGGCGTTGCATGACCACGAACAGCACGATCATCGGCAGCGAGGCCACGATCGATCCGGCGAACAGGATCGGGAAGTTCGTCAGGAACTGGCCGCGCAACGAGGCCAGGCCCGCCGAGAGGGTCATCATCTCCGGGTCGGTGTTGACCACCAGGGGCCACAGCAGGCTGCTCCACGACGACATGGCGGTCAGCAGGCCCAGCGCCAGCAGACCTGGCTTGACCAGCGGCAACATGATGTGCCAGTAGACCTGCAGCGGATTGGCGCCGTCGAGGCGCGCGGCCTCGTCCAGTTCCCTGGGGAGGGAGAGGAAGAACTGCCGGAGCAGGAACGTGCCGAAGGCTCCGAAGACGCCGGGCGCGATCAGCGCCTGCAACGTGTCGAGCCAGCCGAGCCCTTGCATGATCTCGTAGCGCGGGATGATGAACAGCTCGCCGGGGACCATGAGCACGGCCAGGAAGAGCATGAACAGGGCGCCCCTGCCGGGGAAGCGCAGCCGGGCGAAGGCGAAGGCGGCCAGCGAGCACAGCAGCAGCTGGCCGGCCGTGACGGCCGCGGTGACCACGACCGTGTTGAGGAACTGCCTGGCCAGGGGCACCGATCGGAAGGCGTCGGCGAAGTTCGACCACTGCCAGGAGGGCGTGAACTTCGGCGGCACCCGCAGCGAGTCCGGCAGGGTCTGCAGCGAGACGACGACCTGCCAGGCGAACGGCGCGAGCATCACCAGCGCGCCCGCGGCCAGCACCACGTGGGCCGGCCACGTTCTGGGCCTACTCATAGTGCACCCACCTCTTCTGCAGGCGGAACTGGATCGCGGTCAGCATGAGGATGAGCCCGAGCAGCAGCACCGCGATCGCCGCGGCCATCCCGCGCCGGTTCTGCACGAAGCCCGTCTCGAAGAAGAGGTGGACGATCGTCCGGCTGCCGTCCAGCGCCGGGCTCTTCGGGTCGACCATGAGGTAGACCAGGTCGAAGACCTGCAACGCGCTGATCATCGTGATCACCATGACGAAGAACGTGGTCGGCGCGAGCAGCGGCAGCGTGATGCGGAAGAACTGCCGCAACCGCCCGGCGCCGTCGATCGAGGCCGCCTCGTAGAAGTGGTGGGGAATGCCCTGCAGCCCGGCCAGGAACAACACGGCGTTGTAGCCGATCGTGCTCCAGATCCCGACGACCGCGATCGCGTAGATGGCGAAGTCCGGATCGCTCACCCAGTGCGGCCTGTCGATCCCCGCCGCGCCCAGCAGGTGGTTGATCGCGCCGAAGTCGCCGTTGAACAGGTAGCGCCAGGTCAGGCCCACCGCGGCGGGCATGGTGACGACCGGGAGGAAGTACAGCGTGCGGTAGACGCCCAGCCCGCGCAGGCCCGGCACGTTCAGCAGGGTGGCGATGGCGATGGACAGCGGCACGCCCGCCAGCACCAGCACGGCGTAGAGCAGCGTGTTGCCGAGCGCGCCGAGCATCTCCTCGTCGCCGAGCAGGTCGGTGAAGTTGGCCGTCCCCACCCAGGTGTAGCCGCCGAAGGCGCCCGACTCGGTGAAGCTGAGGTATCCGGTCTGGGCGATGGGCCACAGGTGGAAGACGGCCAGGCCCAGCGCCATGGGGGCGACGAGGAGGTAACCCCATGCCCACTCGCGCCTGGAGAGCATCCGCTACTCCTTGGCCAGGATCTCGTTCATCTTCGCGGCGACCTCCCGCGCGGCCTCGGCCACCGGGCGTTCGCCCGCCCAGGCGTCGGCGAGCAGCGTGTTCTGCACGTCCTGCCACTGCGCCGTGTTCAGCGTCGCCGGGTACGGCACGCCGTGCGGCATCGAGGCGTCATAGGTCTCCTTCAGATGGAAGGAGGGGAAGGCCTTGAACCAGCCGTCCTGGGTGCCGGGACGCAGCGACAGCGCGCCGCCGCCGCTGTCACTGAGGATCTTCTGAGCCTGTTCGGAGGAGACGAACTCGGCGAACGCCGCCGACTCCTTCGGATGCTCGCTCTTGGCCGAGACGGCGTTGGCCAGGCCGAGCAGGATGACGGCCTCCTTGGCCGGGCCCTTGGGCAGCGGCGCCACGTCGATCCGGTCGCGCATCTCGGAGTTCGCCCAGAAGGTGGAGGCGAACCAGACGCCGCCGTAGTACATGCCGTACTTGCCGGTCTGGAACAGCTGGAGGGGGTCGGTGTCGGTGTAGGTCTCCGCGGGCGGCGCGACCTGGTCCTTGATCAGCCCGGTCCAGAACTCCAGGCCCTGCACGGAAGCGGGGTCGTCGAAGCCGCTCTTCCTGCCGTCGGGCGACAGGACGTGCCCGCCGGCCTGGATCATGGTGTTGTAGAAGCCGCCCTGGTCCCACATCGGGGCGAGGATGCCGAACTGCTTCTTGGCCGGGTCGGTCAGCTTCCTGGCGGCGGCCTTGACGTCGTCCCAGGTCCAGTCGGCGGTGGGGTGGGCCAGCCCGGCCGCGTCGAAGATCTTCTTGTCGTACCAGAGGGCCGGGATGCTCACGTTGTGCGGCAGGGCGTACAGCTTGCCGTCGTAGCGGTAGCCGTCCACGACCGCCGCGGGCAGGCCGCCGGCCTTGGTGTCGTCCAGCGGGGCGATGACACCGCCCTTGGCGTACATGCGGACGTTGAGACTGTTCATCCAGAACACGTCGGGGGCGGTGCCGCCGGAGGCGGCCGTCTGGAGCTTGGTCCAGTACTGGTCCCAGGGGGTGATCTCCAGCTTGACCGTGACCTTCGGGTTGGCCCGCTGGAACGCGTCGATGATCTCCATTGCGGCGGGCTGGTCGTTCTTGTCCCAGATGGCGTAGCTGATGGTGGCCTTGCCGTCGGCGGCCGGTTCGCCGGACGTGCCGCAGCCGGCGGCCAGCACGGCGAGGCCGGCCAGGCAGGCGAGAGGCATTCGAGATCGCACGGTTGTCTCCCTGGGGGGTGTGGGGGGTGCGGGGAGGCGGGGTTCAGAGACGCAGGGTCGAGGTCCAGCGGGCGAGTTCGGCGTCGATCTCCGCCCTGCTCCGGGGGTTGCCGGGGGCGTCGGGACGTTGCTGCCAGGGATGCGGCCCGCCCGCCGGCCGGTACTCCACGCCCAGCGCGTCGAGGCGTCTCTCGTGCACGGCGAGCCGCACCAGGAAGTCCTCGAAGTCGCGCCGGCCGCTCCACATCGCCTCGGCGAAGGCGGCCAGGCGCGGGAAGGCCATGTAGTCGAGCAGCCGGGGGGAGTCGATGTGCTCGGTCCACAGCGCGGCCTGCGCGCCGAGGATCCGGGCGCGCTCATCCTCGCCGAGGCCGCCCGGGACGGGGTCGAAGGCATGGACGGCGCGCAGGGAGGTCACGCTGCCGATCGGCACCGGCTCCTGGTCGCCGTCGGCCTGGCGGAAGTCCAGGTACGTCTCGCTGAACGGCGAGACGACCACGTCGTGACCGGCCCGCACGGCCAGCACCGCGCACTTGTCGCCGCGCCAGGCCGCGACGGTGACGCCGGGCGGCAGCCCGCCTTCCAGCAGCTCGTCCCAGCCGAGCGGTTTGCGCCCGCGGGCCAGCAGGTAGTCGGTGAAGTGGCGCATGAGCCAGGTCTGCAGCTCGTCGGCGTCGTGCAGGCCGAGCTCCCGGATGCGCTCCTTGGCCGGGACGCTCCCGTTCCACTGGGTCTTCGGCACCTCGTCGCCGCCGACGCAGACGTACGGGCCCGGGAAGAGCTCCAGGACCTCGTCCAGGACGTCGGTGAAGAAGGCGATCGTGCCGTCGGCGACGTTGAGCACGTTCTCGCCGACCCCCCACTCGGTGCGGACCGGCAGGCGGTCGTCGAGGTTGCCGAGCTCGGGGTAGGCGGCGATGGCGGCCTGCGTGTGGCCGGGCAGGTCGATCTCCGGCACGACCGTGATGAACCGGTCGGCGGCGTAGGAGACGATCTCGCGGATGTCGTCCTGGCTGTAGAAGCCGCCGTGCGGGCGCCCGTCGAAGCGCTGGTGCCGCGCGGCGCCCACCGGAGACTCGCGCCGCCAGGCGCCGACCTCCGTGAGCCTGGGGTACTTCCTGATCTCCAGCCGCCAGCCCTGGTCGTCGGTCAGGTGCAGGTGGAGGACGTTGAGCTTGTGCGCGGCCAGCAGGTCGATGTACCGCAGCAGGTCGTTCTTCGGCAGGAAGTGCCTGGCCACGTCGATGAGGCAGCCGCGCCAGCCGTACTCAGGAGCGTCGGCGATCTCCGTCGCGGGGATGCTCCACGCCCTGTCCCCGGCGCGTCCGGCCCGGAAGGCGGCGGGGTCGAGCAGCTGGCGCAGCGTCTGCGCCCCGTAGAAGGCGCCGGCCGGGCCCGTCGCCTCGATCAGCACCGACTCGGTCGTGGCGGTGAGGCGGTACTCCTCGGGCCCGAGGCCCGCGACGAGCCGGATCTCCACCCCGCCGGGCCCCTCCGGGAGCGGCAGGCCGGTGGCCGGGGTGAGGGCCCCGCGGAGCCATTCCGCGGCCCTGGCCAGCGCCGGGTCGGCAGACAGCGGGGTCGAGGCGGTGAAGGTGAACCGGCCTTCGCCGGGCGTGCGGCGGGCGGGCGCCGGGATCGTCGCGTTCACAGGGCCTGCACGGTGCGGGTCTCGCGGGCGCGCTCGGCGGCCCAGACGACCAGGTGCCCGGCCAGGGCCTCGGCCGGGCCGGCGCCCAGCGGCGCCTGGTCCCCGGCGGCGACGGCGTCGATGAACGCCTTGGTGAGGCCCCCGTCGCCCCCGCCGTGGCCGTCGGCGAGCGACGCGCCCGCCGACGTCTCGGTGTCGATCCGCTCCTCGGCGCCGGTCACGAAGTCGACGACCCTGATGTCGCGCCCGTCGCCCTCGGCGTACCCGCGGGTGCCGAAGATCCGGGTCTTGCGGTGCTCCAGCGGCGTGAACGCCGTCATGGTGAACGACACGGTCGCGCCCTTCGCGAACTCCAGCGTGACGACCTGCTGGTCGACCACGTCGTTGTCGCAGTCGTAGACGCAGCGGCCGTACGGGCCGGTCTCCAGTGCGTGCGTGACACCCGCCACGGTGGCGTCGGACGTGACGGCGCCGAGCGGCCAGAACTCGCGGCGCGGATCGCCGAGGCAGCTCAGGTAGAGACGCTTGGCGGAGTAGGCGCAGTCCGGCTCGACGGCGCAGCTCACGCAACGCGTGCTCGCGCCCTCGGGCCGGTTCTCCGGCCGGAAGTGGGTCAGCGAGCCGAAGGACGACACCGCGACCGGCTGCTCGCCGAGGATGTGGAGCAACCAGTCGATGTCATGACAGGACTTGGTCAGCAGCATCGGCCCCGACTCGGCCGCGTTCCGCCACGCGCCCCGCACGAAGGAGTGGGCCATGTGCCACCAGCCCACCGGCTCCAGGTGCTGCACGCTGGAGATCGTGCCCAGCCGGCCGCTGTCCAGAAGCTGCTTGAACGCCCTGGTGTAGGCCGTGTAGCGAAGCACGTGACAGACCGCGAACACCACGCCGTTGCGCTCGACCGCCTCGACGATGCGGCGGGCCTCCGGCTCCGTCGGCGCCATCGGCTTCTCCAGCAGGATGGCGTAACCGAGGTCGGCGAAGGCCACGGCCGGCTCGACGTGCAACTGGTCCTGGGTCGCGATGACCACGGCGTCCGCGAGCTTCGGCACGGCGGCCAGCTCGTCCCATCCGGTGAAGCAGGCGCTGTCCGGCAGGTCGTGGTCGGCGGCCACCTTGGCCCGGCGGGCCGGGTCCGGGTCGGCCACTGCCACGATTCGTGCCCGGCCGTCCGCGGCGGCGGCCCTGGCGTAGATCTGGCCGCGCGATCCGGCGCCGACGATGGCGATGGTCACTGTCATTTCGCAAACTCCTTTATGAAGGTCTCCATAGATAGTCACGAGAATGACCTTGCCGTCAAGCCTCTTCTCATCGGGCATGCGCAGCTGGAAGCGGGGATGGGCCAAAGGGATATAGTTCAGAGACCAGTGATAGTGAGGAGTGTGACCGTGCAGGTCAGTGGTGGCGACCTTCAGCGGCTACGCCAGCTGAACTCTCTGAGCAGCATCCGAGCCCTGCGTGAGGCACGCGAGCCACTGACGCTCACCGAGCTGTCCGCCCGCACCGGGTTGTCGCGGGCCTCCGTCGGAGACGTCGTCACGGATCTGGAGCAGCGCGGCTGGATCGCCGAGGTGCCGCCCGCGCCGGGCGCCATGGGGCGGCCCGCCAAGCGCTACCGGTTCCGTACCGACGCCGGTCACGTGCTCGGCATCGACGTGGGCGTGCACAAGGTGCTGGCCGTGATCACCGACCTCGCCGGGCGGATCGTGGCCAGCGGGCGGGTCGCCGTCGACCGGCACACCGCCCAGCGGGAGCGGCTGGAGGCCGTGTGGCGGGCCGTCGACGCGGCGCTCGTCGCCGCCGGGCTGACCGCGTCCGACATGTGGGGCGTCACGGCGGGCAGCACCGGCGTCGTCAACCGCGAAGGGCTCGTCACCCTGGTCAACGACCTGCCCGACTGGCCCGGCGTCGACCTCGTCGGTCACCTCGGGCGGCGGCTCGCCTGCCCGATCTCCATCGAGAACGACAGCAAGCTCGCCGCCCTCGCCGAGCAGCGGCTCGGGGTGGCCGCGGGCGTCCAGCACCTCGTCTACCTGCACGTCGGCCGCCGGCCCGGCGCCGCGCTGATCATCGATGGGCGCCTGTACCACGGGTTCAGCGGGGCCACCGGCGAGGTCGGGCTCATGGAGATCACCGGCTGGGGCACCATGGCCGGGCGGCTGGAGAGCGGCCCGGCGGCCAAGGGGGCCTCGGCCGAGGAGGCCGCCCGGCTGGTCTTCGGCGCGGCTCGGGCCGGCGACCAGGAGGCCCAGGCCGCGGTCGACGCGTACGCCCGCCATCTCGCGCTCGGCACCGCCGCGATGGTGCTGACGCTGGACCCCGAGCTGGTCGTGCTCGGCGGCGGGTTCTCCCGCTCGGCCGACGTCCTGCTGCCCGCGCTGCGCCGGGCGCTCGAACCTCACTGTGTACGCGTTCCCGACATCCGGCCCTCGACGCTGGGCGAGGAATGCGTCGCCCTGGGCGGGGCCTGTCTGGCGCTGGACCACGTGGACGATCGTTTCTTCTCCCCGGAGGGTTCCATCTCCAGCCCCGCCGCTCCGCAGCGACTCTCCTGACACCCGGCCTCACCTCTCCCGTCTCCGGCGTACGGCGTCAGGACTTCTCGTAGGGGATGATCTCGGCGAGGGCGGAGGCGCCGCCGATGCTGTAGTCGGAGCGGAGCCTGATGTAGCGTGCCGAGACCCCCTGGAGGCTGACGTCGTTGGGCGCGGTCATGCGGGGCCAGTTCACGGCCGTGACGTCCCGGAAGGCGACGCCGTCGTCACTGACCTGCACCATGCCTTCGAGGATGGTGCCGTTCATGTTGGTGCGCAGCTTGGGCTGGAACCGCACGGCCGACAACTGCCTGACCCGGCCCAGGTCGACGGTGATGGTGTGCGGCTGCGCGGGCACCTCGGGGTAGTTGGAGTGGAAGTCGGTGGTCAGCTTGCCGTCGACGGCGTTGCGCGGGTCGCCGACGCCGGGCTTGAAGGTGCTGGCGGCGGCCTTGAGCTCGGCGGGCGGGATGCGGCGGCCGGCGGGCTCCGTGGGCCAGATGTCGCGTCCCTTGCCCGGCTCCTCGCCGACGGGCTCCCGGACGGGCCCGGCGCCCTTGCCGCGGATCAGGACGTCGGTGATGACGGACCCGTGGTCGGAGTAGAAGGGGTACGGCCGGTCGAGCGGAGTCTGCCGGTGCCGGGGAAGGCGCCGGGTGTCGGCGCGTGACCCCAGGACGCGCACGTCCTTGCCGCGCGCGAAGACGTAGTCGATACGGCCGGGAATGGCGCCCATGCCGTGATACGGGCTCCACGTCCGGCCCGGGTAACGCCCGGCGTCGGGGTTGGCGTACCGGAAGGTGTCCATGAAGCCGGCGTCGGTGTACAGCTTGGTGTAGGGCCAGGGGAGCACCACGCCGCCGTGGCCGGGGGCGTCGGCGAACTGCTCGCTCCAGTCCAGGTGCGACTGCGCGTTGAGGTCGCCGCCCATGAGCACGGGGGCGTCGTCGTCGCCGATGAACGACGGGATCGCCTTGTCCAGGATGGCCTTGCCCATGGCGACCCTGCGCAGGTTGTCGCCCTCCAGGATCTGCTCGTCGGTCTTGGTGCGGGGCAGGCCGTGGGTGTTCTGCACGGCCGCGTCGTGGGTGTCGCCGTACGCCCAGCCGTCGTGCCAGGTCCACAGGCTGAAGGCGTTGACGTGCTGGCCGTCGGGCAGACCGAGGCGGGCGCCGCCGAGGTTGAAGGAGTCGATGTCGGCGTCGGCGTAGCGCGGGTACACCTTCTCGACCTCGAGCTTGGTGTAGAGCCACAGGTTGTCGCCGTTGACGCTGTAGTCCTCCGGCGTGGTGAGCTGCGTGCCGGTGAACCGGTCGCCCTCGGACCGTCCGGCGTTCAGCCCGTCGAGGATCTTCTGCCCGGACCCGTAGCCCTCGACCACGAAGAGGATGTCGGGATCGACCTCGTTCATGTAGTCGATCATCTGGGCGAGGTTCTCGCCGGTGTTCTCCTGGCGGTTGAACGTGCCGCCCACGAACAGGTTCCACGCCATCAGCCGCAGCGGCACGCCCACGTGCCCGGCCGGCATGGAGGTGACGGAGACGTCGACCGTGACCTCCTTGCCGGGCAGCGTGAAGGGACGGCTGCGCGCCGACCCGTCGCGGCTGTACATGGTGTCCCGCGCCCACACCTGGTCACCGCTTCTGACGGTGGTGACGAACTCCTCGACCCGGTTGGGCCGCGCCTTGCCGGTGGCCACCACGGTGCAGGTGCTGCCGGGCCCCTTGCCGTCGCAGTCGAGACGGTAGCCCGGCTTGTTCCCGCGGTCGGCTGCCGCCGCGGTCGTGTTCGTGGCGGCGAGCAGCCCGGTCAGGGCCACGGCGACGGCCAGGGACGAGGTTGAGAAGCGCATGAAGCAATCCCTTTGCGGTAGGGGGCGGGGTTCTCAGAGGCGCGGGAGGCGGCCCCGGCGGCCGAGGCGGTGGCCGCCACATGGTCGTTGACACTAATCGCAGGCTCCGGGGGAAGTTCTGCCTCGCAGAACCGCTCCTTTCGGGATCATCTCCGCACGAATGCGAAGCCGCAAGATCTTGACAGCAATTTTTATGGAGTCCACGATAAGGAGTCGACAGCAGCCGCAGAGGTCGTCGGAGGCATCGCTAACCTGCAGGTCATGGAACGGCGTGACATCGAGATCTTCCTGACCCTGGCCGAGGAGCTGCACTTCGGCCGTACCGCCGAGCGGCTGGGCGTCAGCGGCGCCCGGGTCAGTCAGACGATCAAGCAGTTGGAGCGCCGGTTCGGCGTCGCGCTGTTCCGGCGGACCAGCCGGCAGGTGGCGCTCACCCCGGTCGGCAGCGCGCTGCGCGAGGACGTGCAGGCCGGATACCAGCGCATTCAGGAGGGCATCGCCAAGGCCGTCGCCGCCGGACGCGGCCATACCGGGACCCTGCGGGTGGGCTTCTCCAGCCCGCCGGCCGGAGAGGCCATCATGGCCGCCGCCGAGGTGTTCCGCGCCCGCCATCCCGACTGCGAGGTGCGCATCCGCGAGGTGCACCTGTCGGACGCGTTCGGCGCGCTGCGCGCCGGCGAACTCGACCTGCAGATCACCGAGCTGCCCGTACGCGAGGCCGACCTGTCGAGCGGGCCCGCCCTGCTGCGGGACCCCCGCGTGCTGGCCGTCTCCTCCCGGCATCCCTTCGCCCGGCGCGACGGCGTCACCGTGGAGGATCTGGCCAGGGACACCGTGCTCGTACCGGCCGACGCGCCCGAATACCTGCTCGACGCGATCATCCCGGCGCGGACGCCGAGCGGACGTGCCGTCCGGCGCGAGCGGGTGCTGACCTCGCGGCAGGAACTTCTGACCCTGGTCAGCGGCGGCGCGGGGATGGCCGTAGTGGGCAGCCAGGCCACGCGGTTCCACGCCCGGCCGGACATCGCCTACGTGCCGATCACCGGCCTGCCGCCGATCGAGTACGGTCCGGTCTGGCCGGCCGGTGGCCAGACCGGCAGGGTGCGGTCGTTCGTCACGCTCCTGCGCGCGGAGCTCGATCGCTAACCCAGGTGTTAGCGATCGTTTCGGAACTCGTCGTTGTCGCAGGCAGGCGGGCCGCGAAGGATGGAACACATGGAAACGACGCGGAACACCAGGACGAACCCCATCCCCGACGAGTACAAAGGCGGCGTCCCCTACCTCAACGTGCACGACGCCAAGGCGGCCCTCGACTTCTACCGGACGGCCTTCGGCGCCGACGTGAGCATCGAGATCCCGCGCCAGGGCGGCAAGATCGCGCACGCCGAGTTCCGGATCGGCGCCGCCGTCTTCATGTTGCGCGACGAACACCCCGAATACCACTTCCGCAGCCCGAGGACGATCGGCGGTACGCCGGTCAACCTCATGGTCTTCGTACCGGACGTCGAGACGTTCGCCGAGCGGGCCATCGCGGCGGGAGCGCGCGTCATCCGCCCGGTGGAGCTGCAGTTCCACGGCGATCTGCAGGTCGAACTGGAGGACCCCTTCGGCCACTCCTGGTTCTTCACCAGCCGGGTCGCCGACATGGACGCGGAGGAGCTGAAGGCGACCGCCTCGGCGGTGCGCCTCTGACCTCCCGGGGGGCTTTACGCACGGGCTAGGGATGCGTCACCTTTATGGCAGGTCACTTTCTGCAAGCTGACGATTACTTTCTGTATGCATTGTCTCCGGGCCGGCCGATCGTCTCCTGCGGGATCGCCCGCTGAACAAGGCCGGTGCCGGCCCGCCCGCCGCATCAGTGGAGGTATCCCATGCCCGTCAGCCCCCTCACCCGCCTGATGGCCGCATCCGCCGTCGCCCTGGTGGCCGCGGCCGTCGTCCCCGCCTCGACGGCCCACGCCGCCCAGGCCGGCCCGCCGGTGTGCCTGGACGCCACCAACAGCCGCGCCAACAACACCGAGGTGCGCCTGTGGACGTGCCTGAACCATCCCAACCAGAAGTGGGTCATCCAGAACGGTCACATCAAGGTCGAGGACACCATCGGCACCGGGCGCGAGGTCTGCCTGGACGCCACCAACAGCCGCGCCAACAACACCAACGTGCGCCTGTGGACGTGCCTGAACCATCCCAACCAGAAGTGGGTCATCCAGAACGGTCACATCAAGGTCGAGGACACCATCGGCACCGGGCGCGAGGTCTGTCTCGACGCCACCAACAGCCGGGCCAACAACACCGTGGTGCGCCTGTGGACGTGCCTGAACCACCCCAACCAGAAGTGGGTCGTCCAAGGCGGCCAGATCAAGGTCGAGGACACCCTCACCTGACCCCCAGGCTGACCGGCCCCCGTTCCGCGACGGCGTCACCCACGCCGTTCGCGGGCCCGGCGGCCGGTCCGCCGTCGCCGTCACGGCCGGGCCGTGGCGGACCCCGTCAGTCCCTCGCGGAAGGCGATGGCCGCCGCCTCGGTACGGGTGGCCGCGCCCAGTTTCGCCAGGATGTGGGAGACGTGCACGCCCGCCGTCCTGGGCGAGATGTGCAGCCGGGCGGCGATCTGCCGGTTGCTCAACCCCTCGGCGATCAGGACGAGCACGTCGCGTTCGCGCTCCGTGAGCCCGTCCTGGGCCGGCCGGGGCCGTCCGAGCCGGGCGAGCGGCGCCGCACCCAGCTCTTCGGCCAGCCGCGCGGCCTCCCTGAGGCGGGCCGCTCCGCCGGGCCGGTCGCCCGCCGCCAGCGCGGCCCGCGCGCCGTGGAACAGGCTCAGCGCCAGCTCGTACGGCTGCCCGAGGTCCCGCCAGGCAGCCGCCACGTCGTCCCGGCCGTCGTCCTCGACCAGCGCGCGCAGCATGACCTGCCAGGCCCGGTCGAACGGCCCGTCCACGCCGAGCCTCGCATCGACCGCGGCGAGCTCGGCCTGCCGGGCCGCGGCCCGCTCGCGGGGCGCGCCGCCGGCCAGCCGCGCCCGCTGCACCAGGGCGCCAGCGACCAGGACCGCGCGCGCCCTTCCACCCGACGGGCTGGGCCTTCCCGGCCTTCTGACGTGCGGCGTCCTTCCATCTCTCCGGCTGGGCGTTCCCGGCCTTCTGGCGTGCGCGTCCTTCCACTTCTCCGGCTGGGCGTTCCTCGCCTGCTCGCGGCCCGCGCCGTCCCTTCCCCTGACGGACCGAGGGGCCGGGATGGCGTCAGGATGTGCCGGTGGTGGGTATCATGCCGGACATGTGCGGCTCCGGCGTCATGCCGGGCATGCCGGGCATTTGTGGGATGCAGGGCATGCTCTGCTCCCCGAACCACTGGACCAGGTACCGCCGCATCGTGCCGACCTCCGCCCGCTGGTCGTCGCGCACCTTGCGGGCGAAGGCGGCGACCTCGGGATGCAGCGCCTCACCGTGCACGAGGAGCTGCTGCGACATCATGATCGCCATCATGTGGTGCGGGATCATGTGCTGGAGGAACGCCTTGTCGAGCTGATCCCCCGAAAGCCCTGACAGGTCGGGCATCGTGCTCCCGCTCGGGCTCGGCGCCGGACTCTGCCGGTACCACTGCTGCAGCCAGCCCTTCATCCTGACGACCTCGGCGGTCTGCGTCGTGACGATCGACTGCCCGAGCCGCCGCATCTCGGGCCTGCCGGACCGCTGCAGCTGCCGGGCCGCGGCGATGGCGTCCTCGTGGTGCGGGACCATCTGCGACAGGTAGTCGTACTCGCTGGTCACGGGATGCATCTGCCCCATGCCGGGGCACGTGGGCTGTGTGCCTGAAGGGCTAGGGGACGGCACCGGCGGAGATGCCATGGCTGCCGCACCGGCCCCCGACCCGGTGGTGACGGCGGCCAGGAATGCCCCGGCGGCCATCGCGGTCTTCGCGGAGCGTCGCTTCATGCGTCCCCCCAACGCCGATTCGACACCTACTCCCAACGGTAACCCGCCCCTGGAATGTCGCCGCGTACGCCCGTACGTCCGGAAGTGTCGACCTTATGATGATCCCCCTATGTGGGGAAAAATCGTGTTACTCGCGGTCTTGTTGCTGACGGGCTGTTCGACGGACGAGCCGAAGGACTGGCTGCTCAAGGATCCGAGCCGCTGGCCGCTGGCGTCGTTGCCGGCTTCGGCCGCCAAGTCGGGCATGCCGGAAGGGGCGGACAAGGTGCTGGCGCGGATCCAGGTCGCGCAGTACGACATGGTCCCCTGGATCAACAGCAAGGGCGTGTGCGGGCTCGCCGACCAGGGGCCCTCCGAGGTCAACTTCAACATGAGCCAGGACCTGACGAAGACCGAGGGCAACGTCGTCACCGCGGAAGAGGGCTTCGCCGGGCCCAAGGAACCCATGACCGGAACCAGTTCGGAGAGCACCGTGACACTGTGGTGCACCCCCACCCGGATGTTCGTCACCGTCGAGGCGAAGAACCTCGGAAAAGTGCAGCTTCACGGAAACGCGGCGGCAAAGAAGACCCAGGAAAAACTGACGGTCGTGGTGGGCACGCCGGAGGCGGTCAAGCAGTCACTCCCCGACGCGACCCTGATCGGCCGCTGACCCTGCGGGGAGCCCCGCCGGCACAGGGACGCCGCCGTCCGGGCGGTGCGGCAACTGGCCGGCCAGGACTGGGGGATGGGCGTTCACGCCCGGCCCCGCTTGCGGCGGTCCCTTCGGGCGGCCGGTCCGAGGTCGGGGGTCTTGTAGGTGACCAGGGGGATCGTGGTGGCCACGGGCGTGGCCAGGCCATGGTCGACGAGGTCGTTGATCACCTGCTCGATGCGTTTGTAGGCCGTGGGCGCCTCCTCGAAGAGGAGCTGGCGGTCGCCGCACACCACCACCGACCCGACCGGCGTGCGGCGCAGCTCTTCGACGGTGTGCTTGGCCCGGCCGCGGCGCAGGGCGTCCGCGCGCGACATCTTGCGGCCCGCGCCGTGCGCCACGGAGTGGCCGGCGTCCGGCCCGGCGTGGGCGGCCACGAGGTAGGACGGGGTGCCGCGGGTGCCGGCGATGAGCACGTCGCGGCCGTCGCCCGGCGCCGCCCCCTTGCGGTGCAGGTAGCGGCCGTCGCGCAGTTCGACCAGGTTGTGGCACTGGTCGAGGATCGGCTCGGCCGGCTCGAACCCCAGCGCGTGGGCGACCCGGGCGGCCAGCAGCCGCCGGTTGAGCGACCCCCACCGTACGGCCTGGTCGTGCCTGGCCAGGTAGGCGCCGGGATCAGGGGCGGGGCCCGCGCCGTGGACCTCGGTGTGCTCGCGCAGGATGCGTTCGCCCAGCCCCCGTGAACCGCTGTGGACGACGAGGACCAGGTCACCGGCGTTGAGGCCGAGCCGATCGGCGTGGCCCGGCTCGAAGACGGTCCCGATCCGGGCCAGCTCGACGAAGTGGTTCCCGCGGCCGACCGTCCCGAGGCCCTCGACGTGACCGGCGGGGACGTCGTCCTTCATGACGGCCCAGGCGGGATCGTCGGCATCACGTTCGGGGTCCAGCGCACGATCGAGGTCGGGGAAGCGGGCGGCGAGCTTCTCGGGCACGGCGCGCTTGAGCCTGACGGGGAACACGGCGATGCCGCACCCGATGTCGGAGCCCACCAGGAACGGGTACAGGACGGCCGACGTCATGGCGGCCCCGACGGGCGCGCCCTTGCCGGGGTGCAGGTCCGGCATGGCGGCGACGTGCGTCATGCCGTCGAGGGCGGCCACCTGACGGCACTGCGCGACGGCGTCGGACTCGATCCAGCTGGTGGGGGAGGCGAACACGGTGACGGTGGCACCCGTGACCGGAGCGGACGGGGCCGGGTGTTGCTGAGACAAAGACGCTCTCTTCCCTGCAGAAGGGTATGGACAGTCGGCATCACGACGCGAGCCGGCGTCGTGGCATCTCGAAGGGCGGGGGTGATCGTCAGAGCCTCATGGGCACCACGTTCTCGAAGCCACGCCGTCCCAGGCAACCGATTTTTCGGCCCGGCGAGGGCGCCGCGGAGCTCAGTCAGACCATGGTTCGGGTTCGGCGACCCAGCCCGCGGCCATGATGAGCCGGCTCCGGCGGTCAACCGCGAGGAACCCGAAGGGACGGCTGAAGTCGAGGTCGACGTGCCTGACGCGGTACCGGGACGGCGGTGGCATTCCGCCTCCGACGGCGCCGAAGGCGGTGATCGCGGCCGCTTCGAAGCCGGCGGCCTGGAAGGCGGCGACGACGTTCTGCCGGGCCTGCGTGACGGCGAGCGGCTGGGTGCTGATGCCGGGGAAGTGCCCGCGGTTCGGGTCGGTCACCGTTGCCAGGCCGAAGACCTCGGGCAACTCCAGGAGGTCATGCGTGGCGGTGACGGTGAAACGCGGGACTCTGACGTTCAGCACGTCCTCAGGGACGTGGTCGCGAACGTGGCGGACAGTCATCCCGGGACCCGGACAGCCCGCGGCCAGAACGCCGGCCGGTGTGGCGCGGTGACGCCCGGCCAGCACATCGACCCCAGCACCGAGAACGTGCCCGGGGCCCGTCGAGTCGTCACCCAGCACGAGATGGACGTCGATCCCACCGGTACCCATGACGCGAAGCAAGGTCAGCCGGCCGGCCGGGGTGTCGGCGACCCGGGCCCGGTCGAGTACGCGGGTGCTGCGGCGTAGGACATGGATCTTCCGCCCGGCCCACGGACCGGCCTCGAACAGGTCGACGCCGTCGGTGAACGGCCGCAGCCACGCGGTGCGCACGGTCAGCGCCATGGCCAGGACGAGCAGCACGCGGTCGCTCAGCTGGAGGGGCATGGCGTCGATCAGCCCGCCGGTCTGCTCCTTGGCCCAGGTGTCGAGCCGGAGGCGGTCCGCCGCCGGGTCCGCGGTCAGTTCGCCGTCCATGCCTGCGGGAAGCGTGCCGAGCCAGTCCGGGCGCAGCGGCAGGTTCGGCCGGGACCACAGGCCCAGCGCCGACCGGACCGCCGTGGACCCGTCCATGATCGACAGTACGGCCCTGGCCGCCTGGGAGGCGGTGGCGGCGTCCACCCCCACGGCCTCCTGCAGTTCCGCGCGCCCCCGTCCACCGGCGGCTGACGCGAGATGAGCCAGCAACGGCCAGGCGCCCGCGCCGGCCATCACGACAGATCCCCCCGAACAGGTCTTCACCCACCGGGCGGTCAGTGCATTGGCCGCGGACACCGCTTCGTGCTGCTGCTGCCGGTTCATGCGGGCGACCGTACAAGAGCGAAGTCCTAGACGAGTACCGTGCGAGCGCCAGAGAGCCCCGGGAGGGGATGCGGTCAGCCCGTCGTACGGTGATGCCATCGAGGACGGCGGGATCTGCTCGATCAGTCCGGGCGTGCCCGGCCGTCCCGCCGCTCCTCCACCGTCGGGCGCGCGAGCAGCCTGTCGATGCTGCGGCGTTCGCGTTTGGTGGGACGCCCCGCGCCACGAGCCCGGACGGCCACCGCCACGGTCTCCTCGCGAGGAGGCGGCGGAGGGCTCTTGTCGACGTAGCACTCGGCGGCCACGGCGGCGCCCACGCGCTTGGTGATGGCGCGGGAGACCACCACGATGCGTTCGCGCCCATCGTGCCGCAGCCGGATCTCGTCCCCGACCCGGACGGCGTGCGCAGGCTTGACCCGAACCCCGTTGACCCGGACATGACCGCCCCGGCAGGCGTCGGACGCGATCGAACGGGTCTTGGTGAGCCGAACCGCCCAGATCCAGCTGTCCACCCGCACACTCAGCTGCTCACCCACCACCCCGCCACTGTACTGAGAACGCCACGCCGCCGGCATCCACGTTCTGCCCGGCGCGGGCCTGGTTGATGGCAGCTAGCGCATGCCGGGCGGCCTGTTGGTAGTGGTCGTCGGCCCATACGTCGCAGTCCGTCACGCGGGCCCGGCCGGATGCGATGGCCTCCAGTGCCGGTACGGCCGCGTCCGCCGCCGAGCCGATCCTGCCCAGCGCCTCGACGGCGAGGAGCTCGGAGGGAGGAGCCCATCGATGTCCCTGATCCGACAGTGGCCTGGCGGTGATGGCCTCCAGCAGTGGCGTGACGAGCCCCTCGCTGTCACCGGTGATCGCCAGCAGGGCCCGCGCGATCGCCACCCGGTCGTACAGGTGGCCGTGCTCGGCATCGTGGAAGTGCTCGTACAACACCGGCGCGGCGATGGAGGCGGCGGGACCGAGTTGTTCGAGCATGGGGGCGACGTCGCCCGCGGCACGGCCGCCGCAGCGTTCGAGGTGTTCGGTCAGCAGCGTCGGGGCCTGTCCAGGGGCGCCGGTGATTCTCCACAGCGCCCAGGCCGCCTTGTGCTGGTCACGCTCGTCGTCGAGTAGGGCACGTATCTGAGGTTCGACGTCGGCGGCGGCCGGGCCCATTGCGCCGAACAGCGGCAGCACAACGGAGAGGTACATCGGTGCCAGGCGGGAGGCGATCGCCGGTGCCAAGGGCGCTGCTGCCGCTCCCCACGAGATCAGCGCGTCGCAGCAGTCGACGTATTGCATGGTGCCGTTTGTGTCCGAAGGACCGAGATAGCGTTTCAGTGCCGGGATCAGCGCATCCGCTTGCACCACCAGGGCTGGGATCATGTCTCGGACGTTGAGGTGCTTGACGTGGCCGTGCCTGTCCTGGAAGGCGGCGGCAAGCCAGGGGATGCAGCGGCCGTCGCCGAGCATGGCCAGCCCTTCCACGGCGGGCGCGGCTGCTTCCGGCCACGGTTCGGCGGGGTCTCCCGTGAGCATCGCGGCCAGCACGTCCGCGTGCGCCGCGGCGGCTTGGCCGGAGCCGGCGATCAGCTGAACTGCATATCTCAGGGCGTCCTGTTGGCTGTTCTTGGGCCGTGATACGGACGCCAGATCACGCGCCAGGTCGGCAAGCAGCGGAAGCAACTCTGCCGGCGCGGCGCGCCAGTGCCAGATCGCCTCCCGGGCACTGTGCAGACCTCGGTCGACCGCTTGGTGTCCGGGACGGAGCAGCAGATCGCGGGTCACTTCCCGCTGCCAACGTTCCGCCCCCATCAGCGCCGTATTGAGGGGCGTGATTCCGCGGCCGTGCCATTCGAAGCGCTCCAGCACCGAACCGGCGTCAGCGTGTGCGTCAGCCATCAATTTGATCAACGCGTCGTCGTCCGGCTCCGCCGTGGGATCCGACAGCGCGAGACCCGCCGCGGCGATGGCTCGCAGGTCGCGATGCGCAGAGGGGTCGCTGAGCAGGCTGTTGAACCACGTCGCGTGATCGGCCGCCGCCAGCCATGCCACAGCCAGTACGCAGGCCACCGCCCCGGCTTCACCCGGCCGCCTCATCCCCTTCTCGGCCCGTACGCGCAACGCAGGAACACTCAGCGGTGCGGCCTCCGGCAGGCAGGCCAGCAGACGTGCCGCCTTCGCCACGACTTTCGGAGAGACGTCGTCCAGCAACTGCACGAGCGTGCCGACGTGGTCGACCATGGCCGCCCGCGCCAGAGCCGCGTGGTCAGGCTCGGGGCCGGCTGCGGGATCCCGGAACACATTGCGATGGGGCTGAGCCTTCGCCATGACGGTCATCAGGTCCAGGATCAACCCACGATGAGGCTGCCGCGCAACCCGGGCCAACTCCATCAAGTACGGCACCAGATAGGGAGCCGCGGCGTACACCTCGTGACACGCGATGTCATTGAATAGGCCATATCGCAGCCGTTCTACTGGCGACTCCACCCGCGTACCCGACGGTGCCGCCGCGATCTCCCTCAGCAGGTCGGGTACCGCGTCCGGGCCGTCGCGCCAGGACCCGAGCCGCGCCCACGGCACCTCGTCCACAGCCTCGAACACCGCGCTACCTCTCTGAACACTGCAACCGCAACACCGTCAGTGAACGAAGCCGCCCAAGGCTATGACCTGTCCTGACCCACAAACCACGCTTTGCGCACTTGCACACTAACGCGTGCCGCCCCGATGAGCTGCGAAGAGGCAGGTCCCCGGTCCACCACACGTCGGAGCGACTGCGTTTCGACGGCCGCCGATCCAACCCGGCACGGTCGACGAACCCGGGAATGTCTGCATCACGGGCTAGGGCGGTTCCTACGGTGCGCAGCCTCGGCGTACGCATCCTTGAACAGTTCGAGGATCTCCTGGTCCACCGGGTTGGTCAGGTAGTTGTTCTGGCGGATCTCGTTCGGGGAACGTTCGTCCAGACGGGCCAATGTCAGAGGTGCTTCGGCTGCCAGGACCGAACGCTGCGGGCTGAGGAAGGCTCCTCGGTCATTCCAGATGGTGAGCATGCCGCGCTCCTGACCCGGCAGGCGGAGATTCAGCACCCAACGTCCCTTGCCCACGGTCGTGTAGAGCGTGGCCAATCCGGCGCTTTCCAATTGGTGCGCCCACTCACAGAGGCGGCGGAGGTCTTCGCCATGGGCTGGGTCCGCGTCGTCGATGCTGGCGATGAACAAAGCTGATCCCGCTGTCGGCTTGGCCTCTCTCCGGGAGCTGGGCGGCCGCGCATGCGATCGCATGGTCGCCCGCTCCGGCTCGATCAACTGAGGCACCAGCACCTGGCTGTCCTGCACCTTGTACGCCGAGACGGTCACCAGGTCGATGTCGAGCCGGTCGTTGGTGACCGCCTGTAGATAGCCGGCGAGATCGATCAGGTCAGGCGAGGCGGCATCGAGCACCACCACGCACCGGATCCGACCCTCCTCCAGAGCCGCGATCATGCTGTCCTGGAAAGCGGCCATGTCCACCGAGCCGTCGGCGATCTCCGTCCTGATCGCATCCGCAATGGACGAGCTTCCGCGCTTGGCCAGGAAGGGGCGCACGAGTTCCTCGAACGTCTCAGATGACAGTCGGAAGAGGTGCGACGCGTAACCGAGAACCTGAGTGAAGACCGACCTTCGATCGGAGTTGGCCGCGAGCTTCACCTCAATGATCACGGGTTGACCGGTGTCGGCGTCGACCGCAATCAAATCGGCGTAGCCAGCGCCGAGAGAGACCTCTCGACCCAGGATCACCAACCTCGGCTGTCCACGCAGTGGCAGCATGGCAGGGGTCCGCTCGATGCTGTCGTGCAGATCTTTTTCGCGGAGAAACGGTTGTGTCGGCAGGGGGACCAGCCCATCCTCGGTGTCCCGCCAGATTCCTGTCATCGATCCTGCTCTCACAATTCTCGATGATGCAAAGGTTCCACTGGAGCACAATGACCGCACACGAGCACCCGCTCACGGATCTCGAACAGCGCCTGATGGCCATCGCGAACGAGCACGGCTTCATACTGCACCGCGAGCCGGTGCAGTACTACTGCGAGTTGAAACGCGACCACGTCATCATCTATCTCGATCGGCAGCGGAGCGGGAGAAGGCCTTCCCGCATACGATCCCAGGCAGGAAGCGGGCCCTTTCCTGCCTGGGGAGAGGCCCCGGCGCGTGCGCCATCGCCGCGCCTGGCCGCCGGCGAGACAGGCTTGGTCGACTGGTCACCATGCTCGCCGGCGCGGCTGTCGGGTCAGGTCTTCTCCTGGAGGGTGACGTCGGCCTCGCGGGTCCGGCCGTCCCGCAGGTAAGTGATCTTGACCTGCTGGCCCGGCTTGAAGCCTCTGACCTGTCCGACGACGGTCTCGCCCGCGTCGACCGGTGTGTCGCCGATCTTCGTGATCAGGTCGCCCTGCTTCAGTCCGGCCTTCTCCGCCGGGCTTCCCGCAATGACCTGGCTGATCAGGGCGCCGGGCACATCGCCGGTCGCGTCGGTGACGCTCACCCCGAGCACCGCGTGGCGGACCTTGCCGGTGGCGATGAGCTGGTCGGAGACCTGCTTGGCGGTGTTGACCGGGATGGCGAAGCCCACGCCGCCGCCGGCGGCGTTCGAGGCGATGGCGGTGTTGATGCCGACCAGCTCGCCCGCGGCGTTGACCAGCGCGCCGCCGGAGTTGCCCGGGTTGATCGAGGCGTCGGTCTGGATGGCGCCGCCGATCGTCGTGCCGGCGCTCTGCTGGTTCTGCTCCTGTCCCAAGCCGGGAGGGAGTTGTTGCCGCTGGTCAGGGCCAGTGGTGAGGGTACGGTCAAGCGCGCTGACGATGCCCGCCGTCACGGATCCGTCCAGGCCGAGGGGGCTGCCGATGGCCAGTACGGCCTCGCCGACCTTGAGCGCGTCGCTGTCGCCGAGCGTCGCCTTGGTCAGCCCGGACATGCCCGCGGCCCTGATGACGGCCAGGTCGGTGGCTGGATCGGTGCCGACGATGCTCGCCTTGGCCGTCTTGCCGTCGCTGAACTTCACGCTCATCTGCCCGCCGCCCTGGCTCGCGCCCTCGACCACGTGGTTGTTGGTGAGGATGAGGCCGTCCGGCGACAGCACGACGCCCGAGCCCTCGCCGCTCTGCCCCTGGATCATCACGACGGTCGGCTGAACCTTCGCTGCGACGTCCGCCACGGTGAGCGGTCCGGAGGCCGGCTTCAGGACGGGACTGGGTGCGTGGACGGTGGTGGCGACAGGCGCGGGCCGGAAGGAGGTCGCCGCGACGGCGCCGACCACCCCACCCGCGATCGCCATCGCCGCCAGTGCGAGCCCGGCCACCGCCTTCTGGCCGGCGGTGAAACGGGCCCTCCAGGCGGGCGCCGGCGGAGGCGGGGGCGGCGGCTGTTCCGTGACGATCGGGTCGCGCCGGGGAAAGCCTCCCGCCGTCGGCGGCGTGGTGCCGAACTGGCTCCACCCGCCGTTTCCCTGCGCTCCAGGGTCCTGCTCGTGAGGCTCGTGCGCGTTCATCTGTCATCTCCCTCAAGTTCCGCTGCCTCACGGTGCCAACTCCGGCGTAAGACCCGGCTAAGCCCTTGATCCCGGAACGGGGGCCGCTCCTCATGGCGGCCTTATCGATCCAGGTGGGACGGGTGTGAGTCGCCGACATTCATTTCTACAAGTTGTCGAACTTCATCGGCCGAACCGGCGTTTCCGGCTCTGACGAGCGCAACCCCTTTCGTGGAGGCGAGCGGGTCGGCTGAGGTGTCGTCTCAGGGAGGCGGGGGTGGGGAGTGCGTCGCTGAGGGAGGTGAGCAGGAGGTGGCGCTGCAGCAGGGTGAGCTCCCCGACACTGGTGCCGGGATCGATCTTGGCCTGGCGCAGCGTCTGCGTGATCTGGTCGGGGGTGTGCTCGGGCAGGGCGCGCAGGAGGGAGGACCAGGCGGTCGCCGGCGGCATGGCGTGGGCGTTCGGCGACCACCGGCAGGCGCGAAGCCAGGACCGCCACGCCGACCAGCGCAAGGACGCCGAACTGGCCGCCTACAACAACCGTCTCGCCCAGCTGGACAAGCGCACCCGGGACCAGTGAGACAGGGGACGTTTACGGCATCCATATTCTACGTACTGTAGAAGTTCTACGTACAGTAGAAGCACGCGGTCGGAGGTAGCGGATGGACAAGAACGCCGAGGGCACGCTCAAGGAGCGGCTCGCCGCGCTGCGGGCGGAGCAGCAGCGCACGGAGCGTCGGCGGCGGGTCGTCACGATCAGCGCCACGGTGGTCGTGGCCGCCGGGGTGGCCACGGCGGCCACGGCGTTCGTCCTGGCCGACCGGGCCGGACGGTCGCTGGACGCCGTCCAGACGATCAACGTGACCGGTCGCAACCACACCGACAAGGTCGTCAGCTACCCGCAGGCCCCGCCGGTCGGCGGCGACCATGCGCCGGAGTGGCAGAACTGCGGCATCTACTCCGAACCCCTGCGCAACGAGAACGTCG
This sequence comes from Nonomuraea sp. NPDC005692, assembly GCF_040631115.1. Lineage (NCBI taxonomy): Bacteria > Bacillati > Actinomycetota > Actinomycetes > Streptosporangiales > Streptosporangiaceae > Nonomuraea > Nonomuraea sp. NPDC005692. Next base: position 178,753 of record NZ_JBEXYU010000015.1, read on the forward strand.
TCCACAGCCAGGAGCACGGAGCCGTCTGGATCGCCTTCCGGCCGGGGCTGCCGAAGGACCAGCTGGACATCCTGTACAAGCAGGCCCAGGGGCGCGACTTCGTCGTGCTGTCGCCGTACACGGGGTTGTCCGCGCCGGTCGTGCTCAGCGCCTGGGGCAAGCAGCTCAAGCTCGACAACGCCGACGACCCGCGGCTGACGGCGTTCCTGCGCGCCAACATCAACGGCCCAGGGACGCCCGAGCCGGGCGCGTCCTGCAGCGGCGGGGTCGGGGAGCCGTCGGCATGAGGTTCCCGGCGTTCCTGCGGCGGCGCGGCGTCCTGGTGGCGGTGACCGCGGTGCTGACGCTCGCGCTGTCCGCCCTCGGCCTCCGCCTCTGGTACGCGGGCCCGCCCGGGGACACGTCGCTGGAGGCCGGCTTCGCCCGTGACATGCAGGCCCACCACGCGCAGGCCGTACAGATGGCACTGATCATCCGCGACCGCACCACCGACCGCGAGGTCAGGACGCTCGCCTACGACATCGCGACCACCCAGCAGCAGCAGGTCGGGCAGATGTACGCCTGGCTGGACCTGTGGGGCCTGCCCCAGGCGTCGCTGGAGCCCCGCATGGCCTGGATGCGGCAGGGCCACCAGAACATGCCCGGCATGGGACCGCGGTCCGCCCAGATGCCCGGCATGGCCACCCGCGAGCAGCTCAAGCAACTGGAACAGGCGAGCGGCAAGGAGGCGGAGACCCTCTTCCTGCGCCTGATGATCCCGCATCACCAGGGCGGCGTGCAGATGGCCCAGGCGGCGCAGGGGAGCGGCCAGCCGCAGGTGAGGCGCATGGCGCGTTCGATACTCGCCGCCCAGAAGGCGGAGATCGAGCTGATGCGCGGCATGCTCGCCGCCCGCGGCGCGGCCGAGACGACGTCGCCTCAGGCCCGCTGAAGCAGGTCGGCGAACCTGGACCGGCACACGGATGGCTGAGAACGCCCAGTCCGGGCAACTCGCGACCGTTCCTCAGCAGGCGTCGCGGGCGAAGAGGCGCGACCCCTTCCTCGACAACGTCAAGTTCCTGATGATCGCGCTGTGGCGCTCCACGTCGCCCCGCGGGCCAAGCTGAGCCCGTTCTACTACAAGACCAGTTACCAGGCGCTCGACCTGTCCTGGTACGCCGGGCTGGGCCTGCGCGCGGGGCTGCTGATCTGCGCGCTGGCGATGTGCCTGGCCGTGCTGGCACTGGTGCCCAGGCGCGAGACCTGGTTCACCGAGCTCGGCACCCGCACGCTCTACTGCTGCACGGCGTGGTCGTGCTCATCGCCAAGGACCAGGGATGGTGCTCGCACCCCGCCTGACCTGGCTCTACCGACGGCCGTCGAAGTAGCCCGCGGCTACCAGCCGACCTCGTCGCAGCCGATGTGGCCGTCCGGCTCCACCTGCAGGGTCGCGTGCGCGACGCCATGACGGGTGCGGAGCAGGTCGCGGGCCTGATCGAGGACGGAGTGGTTGTCGCTCTGGTCGCCCGTGACGAGGTGCGCGGTGGCGACGTTCATGCCGGAGGTCAGCGTCCACAGGTGCAGGTCGTGCACGTCGCGCACGCCCTCGATGGCCGCCAGGTCGGCCGCCACGACGGCGGCGTCCATGCCCTCGGGCACGTGCTGGCCGAGCACCGCGAACACCTGCCGGCCGAGCGAGATCGCACGTACGGCGACGAACACGCCGATGGCCAGCGCGATGACCGTGTCCCAGAACACCTGGCCGGTCGCCGTGATCAGCCACCCCGCCGCGATGACGCCGACCGAGCCCGCGGTGTCGGCGACCACCTCCAGGTACGCGCCCTTGACGTTGAGGCTCTCGCTGGCGCCGGACCGCAGCAGGAGCAGGGCGATCAGGTTGACCACCAGACCGAGCGCGCCCACCACGAGCATCGGCCCGGAGGAGACCTCGGCCGGGCCGCCGATCCTGCCGATCGCCTCGGCGACCACGTAGACGGCGACGCCCAGCATGAGGATCACGGCCAGCAGCGAGGCGAACACCTCTGCCCGGTAGGACCCGTAACTGCGCCGGCCGGTGGTGTCGGGGCGCGCGGCGATCCTGGTCGCGACCAGCGCCGCGCCGAGCGTGACCACGTCGGCGGCCATGTGCCCGGCGTCCGACATCAGGGCCAGCGACCCGGAGATCAGCCCGTAGACCAGCTCGACCAGGAAGAATCCGCCGATCAGGACGAACGAGACCGCCAGCCGCCAGCGGTGCCGGGCACCGGCGTGCCCGTGCCCGTGACCCACGCCCATCAGCGCTCGCCCTCCCGCTCCGGGTGGATGGCCTCGGTGTGCTCGGTGTGGGCCAGCGCCAGGTCCAGCAGCATCCGTACGTGCGGATCTTCCAGCCGGTAATAAGCCATCCGGCCCGACCGGCGGGCGGCCACGATGCGGTGGGCGCGCAGCAGGCGCAGCGCGTGGGAGACCGCGGACTCGCTCTGCCCGGTCACCGCGGCCAGGTCGCACACGCACAGCTCGCCGTCCAGCAGGGCGACCAGCAGCTTCAGCCGGTTGGGGTCGGACAGCAGGCCGAAGATGTCCGCCGTGTCGGTGAGGTCCTCGGCGGCGGGCATCCGCTCGCACACCGCGGACACCCGGTCGGCGTCGACGACCTTGACGGTGCAGCCGTCAACCACCAACACATTCTCAGCTGAAGAACTGTTCATATGAGTATTTTGTCGCCTATGCGACGAATGTCAACAACGGCAGCTCGCTCGCGACGGCGCCGAACAGCACTTGTGGGCGCGTCACCCCATTGCGGCCATGCGGCTCTAACTCTGCGGCTAGTTCATCGCCGCCACCAGCCTCAATTACGTTGAGTGTGCAATCGGGCACGAAGAGCATTTATAGCTGGAAGGCGCTGAACACACGCTCCCACCTCCCTCACCGTCGTGATCAGCACCTCCGCCAAGGCCGCAGGCTCGTAGGGCAGCCGCCCATCGAGCAGCCCGCCGCCCGGACATGACAGCCAGTCCCTGCTCGCCCCCGTCCGTTGCCGAGCAGGAAAAGTCCGCGCCCCTTGCTGCGCTTCTCCCGTCCTCGACCCCGCCCGCCCACCACGCGAGGCCATTCGCTCGTGCACGCCGACAAGCCGTCCCAAGCCGCCCGCCTGTGGTCCGCCCTGCGCTCTCGCGCCGCCCACAGCAGCCCGCTGCGCAGGCCCCAGACGGCGCACCCGAAGGCCATCGACGCCGACCAGTTCGCCGCCACCTCGACGGAAGGACACCTCATGGCCGTACCCCAGAACCCCGCCCCCGGCGGATGCGGTCAACGCATTTCCCTGATCAACGGCAGCTTCGAAGCACCCGTCGTCAGCAACTACGAGATACGGCCCGACGCCTCCCACAACGACCCCCGCGCGGTGCCCGGCTGGCGCACCACCGCCTCCGACGGCCAGATCGAACTCTGGCACACCGGCTTCCAGAACGTGCCCTCCGACGACGGCCGGCAGTTCGCCGAGCTCAACGCCAACATGGTCTCCACCCTGTACCAGGACCTGCCCACCACACCCGGCGCCAAGCTGTACTGGAGACTCTCCCACCGCGGCCGCCAGGGCGCCGACACCATGGCGCTGCAGATCGGTCCCCCGAACGCCCCGGTGGAACAGGCGCGGATGACCGACGGCAACACCGCCTGGGGCCACTACACCGGCGAATACGTCGTCCCACCCGGCCAGACCACCACCCGGTTCGCCTTCAAGTCCATCTCCGCCGCCGGCGGCAACCCGGCGATCGGCAACTTCCTGGACGGCATCGTCTTCGGCACCGCCCCCTGCGTCGTGCTCACCAAGGCCGCCATCCCCGAGGGCGAGGTCGAGGTCGGCGACGTCATCACCTACCGGGTGAACGCCAGGAACGAAGGCGGTGCCCCGGCCGACAACCTCGTGCTGACCGACGACATCCCGGCCGGTACCAGCTACGTCCCCGGCTCCCTGCGCGTCATCGACGGCCCGGGCAGCGGCGGCAAGAGCGACGCGGCCGGCGACGACCAGGCGTACGTCGACGCAGGCGCCGGGCGCGTCGTCTTCCACCTTGGCCAGGGCGCCACCGCCCAGCAGGGCGCAGCCTGGCCTCGACCGCGGACGCGCCCAACGGAACCACGGTGGAGTTCCGTGTCCGCGTCGAACGCGCCGGCGCCGGCCGCGAGATCGAGAACCAGGCCCGCGCCACCTACGACAACACCCTCGGCAACACCCCCGACCACCTCACCTCGACCTCCAACGCCACCACCACGCCGGTGAAGCGCGTCGTCGAGCTCGCCGTCGTCAAGGCCGCCGACCGTACCGAGGCCGCCGTCGGCGAGGCGGTCACCTACCACGTGGCCGTCACCAACAACGGGCCCAACGACGCCACCGGCGTCACGGTCGTCGACCAGCTTCCCGAGGGCTTGACCTTCATCTCCGCCACTCCCACCGCCGGCAGCTACGACCCCGCCACCGGCCTGTGGGACGTCGGCGCGATGGAGCTCGGCACCACCCAGACCCTCACCCTGCTGGCCAAGGTCACCAAGCCCGGCCCGCTGACCAATACCGCCACCGCCACCGCCAACGAGACCGACGGCCCCGTCACCGACGAAGTCGTCGTCTGCGCCCGCCCACCGGCCCCCTGCCCGCCCCAAGGCGGCGGCGGGTGCGGTTGCGGGGGAGGCTGTGGCGGCTGCTGACCGTCAATGTGCCTCGTCCTGATGGACGCGGTGACGCTGCGGGAACCGCACGCGCTGCCCAAGCCTGTGGACCTGGTCCTGCCGCGGGCATGCGGATCGGGCCGGCTCGTGCTCGGTCACGTCACGAGGCGAGACGACCCTGGAGAGGGGTGCGTTCATGGATCATGGACAGTGAAACTTTGCGGCCGGCGGAGCCGGCACTGAAGGGGGCGGCCCGCCGGCTCAGGCGGCGGGAACACTGGCGACGAGCCCGCCGTCCACGACCAGGTCCTGCCCGGTGATGTAGGCAGCCTCGTCAGAGGCCAGGAACGCCACCGCCGCCGCGACGTCGTCAGCGTGACCGAGGGCGCCGAGCGGTACCTCGGCCGAGTTGCGTGCCTCGCTCTCCGGGGCGGGGTTGGCGTCGCGGTACATCTCGGTGTCGATGTAACCCGGGCTGACCGAGTTGACCCTGATGCCGCGCGGCGCGAGGTCGGCGCCCAGCGTCCGGGCGAGATTATGGACGGCTGCCTTGCTGGCGGAGTACACGGAGGCGACGGACAGCCCGCGATACAGCGTCCAGGACGCGTTGATGACGATCGCGCTGCCGTCCCGCATCAGCGGCAGCGCCTTCTGGATGGTGAAGAAGACGCCCTTGAAGTTGACGCCGACGGTGTGGTCGAACTCCGCCTCGGTGATCTCGGCGCTCGGCTTGAACACGCCCACGCCGGCGTTCGCGAAGACCGCGTCCAGGCCACCGCGCCAGGTTTCGATCCGCCGCATCAGAAGGTCGAGGTCCGCCGGGGAGGCGACGTCGGCTCGAACCGCGAGCACCCGGCCCGAGCCGGGCTCCGGCAGGGCGCCCGTCAAGCGGGCGGCCGCAGTGTCGAGACGGACCTGGTCGCGTCCGGTGATGACGACGTACGCGCCTTCGCCCAGGAGCCGCTGCGCCGTGGCGAAGCCCATGCCACTGGCACCGCCCGTGATCAGAACGGTCTTGTTCAGGAATCGGTTCATGCGGCAATCCTCAAACGGATCGTCCGATTCCAGCAGTTCCGGTCGAACCTAGGCCTGGCACCACCACCTTCAGGCGCTCGCCATCAGCTCGGACAGCCGCGCCCCGGTGGCAGTGCCCGGCTGCGGCGTGTGCAGCATCAGCCGGTGTCCTGGCCGGTCGGGCAACGACAATGACCTGTACTCGAAGATCAGCTCACCTGTCTCCGACGTGTGGACGACCTTGACGCCCTCGGTCGCGTTGCCGACCGGATGCTCGGCCCAGATCTCGGCGAAGGAAGGACTCGCGGCGCACATGTCGGCGGCCAGCCTGCCGAATTCCAGGTCGTCCGGGTAGCGGGCCGCGTCGGCGCGGAACTGGCCGACGATCACCCGGGCCGCGTCCTCCCAGTGGGGCAGCGAGGAGCGGAAGCGGGCGTTGGTGAAGAAGCTCACCAGGCAGTTGTGGTCACGGTCCGAGTAGCCGAACACCAGGTGCGCGGCGCGGTTGACCGCGACCAGGTTCCAGTGCCGGTCGAGGATGTAGGCCGGGGACGGGAGCCAGCCGTCGATCAGCCGCTGCAACTCCGCGGAGACCGGCCGGTCCGACGGCTCGGCCTGGGGCGGGTTGAGCCCGGCGAGCAGGTACAGATGTTCGCGCTCCGCCGTGTCGAAACGGAGCACCCGCGCGACGGCGTCCAGGACCCCGGCCGAGACGTGGATCTCCCGCCCCTGCTCCAGCCAGGTGTACCAGGACACCCCCACCCCCGCGAGCACCGCCACCTCCTCGCGGCGCAACCCCTTGGCACGACGGCCGGAGCCGGTGGGCATGCCGACGTCGTACGGAGTCAGCCTGGCCCTGCGCGACCGCAGGAACTCGCGGATCTCGGCACTGCGCCGTTGCCGGGCCTCTACCGGAAGTCGGGAAATATCCACTCGCCCATCGTAGGAGCCTCTCAACAGCCCCTTCGTACTGCTGACGCTCTGATGGCGGAGTCATCCGCGGGCCCTCTGCGGCGGCGACCGGCATCCTTTGGACCCACCTCGCGACGTTCGACAAGGGATCGCAAAGTGGGCCAAGACCGCCGACCACATCTGCCGCTCCTGCGACCGGATCGCAGAACCGGCTCACTGAAACGCCATCCCCCTTCTGCCTTCCCAGAACGAGCGCATATAGTGATGGCTTGTGTGCACACCGTCACGAACGGGCAGGTATGGCCCCGATCCGGAGCGGTGAGCTGCGTTGCCGTGCGTGCGTACGGCCGGTCGGTGGGCATCCGGCGAGCGGTGTACCCGTCCGCCGGAAGGGCGTCCGCAAGGAGAGCTACACCCGAGAAGGGAGTGTCCGTGAGTCGTGCACTGATCGTCGTCGATGTGCAGAAGGACTTCTGTGAGGGCGGCAGCGTTCCGGTGAAGGGTGGCGCGGATCGGGCCGCCGCTATCGCCGAGCTGGTCCGGCGCGCCGACGGGCAGTACGCCTTCGTCGTCGCCACCCGTGACCACCATGTCGATCCGGGCCCTCATTTCTCCGACAATCCCGACTTCCAGGACTCGTTCCCCGTGCATTGCGTCGTCGGTGATGAGGGGGGCGAGTTCCATCCGGATTTCGCGCCCGCCGTCGACTCCGGGCATGTCGACGAGGTCTTCTACAAGGGCGCTCACTCCGCCTCCAAGAGCGGTTTCGAGGGCTTCACTCAGGAAGGCGAGACGCTGTCCGCCTGGCTGAAGGCCCGTGACGTCACCGACCTCGATGTCGTGGGCATCGCGACCGACCACTGCGTGAAGGCCACCGCGCTCGACGGAGCGCGCGCGGGCTTCACGGTGCGAGTCCTGCTCGACTACACCGCCGGCGTCGCCGCCGACACCACGCGCACCGCGTTGGACGAACTGCACCGGGCCGGTGTCGCACTGAGCGGCGAACCCGTCGTCGCCTGAGCGGGCAGACCCGGCTCTCGCCTCCCGCTCTACGGGTACACAACTCCATCACTCTATGTAAGTTAACGAGCGCACAGAGTAAGGGTAGTGAGATCTCGGAGTCCATCACCGAGAGGAGACCCCCATGCGTTGCCTCACTCTGCTTGCGGTCCTCGCCGCCGGCGCCACCCTCGCCACCGCCGCGCCCGCCGCGGCCCACACCCTTCACGCCTCGGACCCACGCTGCCCCGACGATGCGGTCTGCTTCTGGACCGAGCCCGGATTCGAGGGCGAGCGGCAGGTCGTCCGCCCTGTCTCCGGCTCGCGTCCGTGCATCACCACGCCCGACGCCCATGCGGAATCGGCCGTCAACAACACCCGCTTCTCCCGGCTGCTGTACCTCGACCCCGACTGCTCCAGCCGGCCGGTCGGGTTCATCCCATCTGGTGGGAACACCCCCTCCCTCGATCCCCCGATCGCCGCTTGGCGGTGACCCGCCCGAGGCTGGGGGCATGGCGCGGCCTGAGGCGTGCGCGCTGAGGACGCCAAGCTCGCACATCGGCGGGAACCGGCCTTGTCGACAACGCTGCGATGTCGTGCACTTGACAGTCGTCGTCCCTGTTCAGCCGGGCATGTAAACGGACGCGACGGTGTGCTGTGAAGTCGCGCTTGGCAATGATGCGGGCCGCGGTCTTCTCACCTGGCCGGACGTAGCAGTTGAGGCCGGCCAACTGCTGACGGCAGGACCTGGTGCGCCGCTCGGGCGCAGTGCGACCGGCGGCGGCCAGGTGCGTCGATGCCAAGTGCGCAGTCTGGTGCGGCGTCCAGTCGTCGCCGTGCGCGTCGAGCTCACCGGCGGGGGCTTGAACAGGCTAGGCGTGTGGGTAAGACAGACGGCCTCCCCTGGTGCAGCAGATGCCGCTGGCCGCGGACGCGCGGCGTCGCCCTTGGAGCAAATGCGGCGGAACTCGATTCCGAGATCTTCAGCGTTGCAGGACAGGCGGCGAGGATGGCCCGATGGTGGCGGTAACGGGATTCCTGTGTCAGTAGTGACGCATGATTCACCGCAAGGCCATATTGCGTTGCGTCTCCATATAGTTACGCTCAGTACGCATCGGAACGGTGATCATCAGTATCTCGTGATGCCCTGAGCCGGGCATGCGTCGGCAGCCTCCTGGGGGACGACACCTCCGGGGCAGAGCGAAGGCGAGGTGGTGGGGTGCATCTGACCCCGCACGAACAGGAACGTCTCATGATCCATGTGGCCGCGGACGTGGCCCGCAAGCGCAAGGAGCGGGGGGTCCTGCTCAACTACCCGGAGGCGGTCGCGCTGATCACCTCACACGTGCTGGAGGCGGCCCGGGACGGCAAGTCGGTCCACGAACTCATGTCAGCGGAAGCCAAGATCCTCTCCCGTGACGACGTCATGGAAGGCGTCCCGGAAATGATCTCCGAACTTCAGATCGAGGCCACTTTCCCCGACGGCACCAAGCTGGTCACCATTCGCCACCCCTTCGCAGAACCGCAGGCTCAACCGAAGTCCGGCGCAGGAGCGGATACCGAGGCGGGACAGGCCGCCGAGGTGGAGCCCGCAGCGGCGACGCTGGTCCATCCAGGCAAGATCGACCACCCCGAAGGCGTAGGGCAGGTGCCCTTCAACGAGGGCCGCGAGATCAGCATGGTGACGGTCACCAACACCGACGACCGTCCCATCCAGGTGGGCTCGCACTACCACTTCTACGAGGCCAACCCCCGCCTCGACTTCGACCGCGCCGCCGCCTACGGCAAGCGCCTGCACATCCCCGCCGGCAGTTCCGTCCGCTTCGAGCCGCAATGCACCCGGACGGTGACGCTCGTGCCCATCGAAGGCAAGCGCATCGTCGCCGGCCTGCGCGGGCAGATCGGGGGAGAGCTCGATGGATGACCCCCTGACGGAAGCATCGGCCGAGCAGGCGGCGGACGCCCCCGTCGAGCCCGTGGCGGAGACCTCGTCACAGACCTGCGCGCAGGAGCCGGAGATCCTGCCCATCGACCAGCCGCTGACGCGCGTCAAGTACGCCGACCGCTACGGCCCGACGCTCGGCGACCGCATCAGGCTGGCCGACACCAACCTGCGGATCGAGATCACCGAGGACTGGGCCGGCGGCCCCGGACGCAGCGGCAACGAGGTCATCTTCGGCGGCGGCAAGGTGATCCGCGAGTCGATGGGCCAGTCCTGCGCGCCACGCGACAGCGCGAGGTTCGGCGCGCCCCAGCCGCCCGACACGGTCATCACCGGCGTGGTGATCCTCGACCACTGGGGCGTCGTCAAGGCGGACGTGGGCATCCGCGACGGCCGGATCGTCGCGCTCGGAAATGCCTACAACGACGAGACCATGGACCGCCTGCACGACAGGCACCCCCTCGCGACGGACTTCCTGATCGGCGCCGAGACCGAGATCATCTCCGGCAACGGCAAGATCCTCACCGCCGGTGGCATCGACACCCACGTGCACTTCATCTGCCCCGAGCAGGTCCACGAGGCGCTCGCCTCCGGGGTCACGACGCTCATCGGCGGTGGCACCGGCCCCGCCGAAGGCAGCACCGCCACCACCGTCACGCCCGGCGCCTGGCACGTCGCCCGGCTGTTCGAGGCGCTGGACGCCTTCCCGGTCAACATCGGGCTGCTCGGCAAGGGCAGCACCATGTCCACCGAATCCCTGTACAACCAGGTCGAGGCGGGCGTGCTCGGGTTCAAGATCCACGAGGACTGGGGGGCCACGCCAGCGGTGCTGCGCCATTGCCTGGAGGTGTGCCGGGCGACCGGCGTCCAGCTGGCCCTGCACGCCGACTCGCTGAACGAGGCCGGCGCCGTCGCCGACACCATCGAGGCCATCGGCGACCATCCGATCCACGTCTTCCACGTCGAGGGCGCCGGTGGCGGCCACGCCCCCGACATGATCACCATGGCCGGCCTGCCCAACGTGCTGCCCGCCTCCACCAACCCCACCCGCCCCTTCACCGTGAACACGGTCAAGGAGCACATCGACATGGTGATGGTCTGCCACCACCTCAACCCGCTGGTCGAGGAGGACCTGGCCTTCGCCGAGTCGCGGATCCGGCCCTCCACGATGGCCGCCGAGGACATCCTGCACGACCTCGGCGCCATCTCGATCATGTCGTCCGACGCCCAGGCCATGGGCCGCATCGGCGAGATGATCATCCGGACGTGGCAGACCGCGCACGTCATGAAGGGCCGGCGCGGCCCGCTGGAGGGCGACGGTGAGGCCGACAACCACCGCGCCCGCCGCTACGTCGCCAAATACACCATCAACCCGGCCATCGCGCACGGCATCGATCACGAGGTCGGCTCGGTCGAGGTGGGCAAGCTCGCCGACCTGGTGCTGTGGGAGCCGAAGTTCTTCGGCGTCAAGCCGCACCGGGTCATCAAGGGCGGCCAGATCGCCTACGCCCAAGTCGGCGACGCCAACGCCTCCATCACCACGCCGCAGCCGATCCTGCCCCGGCCCATGTGGGGTGCGACGGGACGGGCGCCGGCCGCCAACGCCGTCAACTTCGTCACCGACCACGCCATCCGGTCCGGCCTGGCCGACAGGGTCGACGCGCGCAAGCCGTTCCGGGCCATCCGCGACACCCGCAAGGTGTTCAAGGCCGACATGCGGGAGAACGACGCCTGCCCCGACATCGAGATCGACCCCGACACCTTCGAGGTGGTGATCGGCGGCGCGAAGGCCAAGGACGTCACGGCCGAGATCGACGATCAGCTGGTCGACGGCCGACAATTCGCCGACACACTTCCCATGGCACAGCGCTACTTCCTGTTCTGACCACCATGAACCGTTCGAACGGAAGGTGAGCCACGTCCCATGAACCGTGCCGCCCTGCTGATCCTTGCCGACGGCCGTTTCCCCGCCGGAGGGCACGCCCATTCCGGCGGGGCCGAGGAGGCCGTCAAGGCCGGCGGCGTGCGGGACGTGGCGAGCCTGGAGGAGTTCTGCCGCGGCCGGCTGCACACCAGCGGCCTGGTCGCGGCCGGGCTCGCCGCCGCTGCCGCCACCGGTTACGACCCGCTCCTGCTTGAAGAGGCGGCCGACGCCCGCACCGCCGCCCCAGCCCTCCGGCACACCTCGCGCCGGCTCGGCCGGCAACTGCTCCGAGCCGTACGGACCGCCTGGCCCTGTGCCGAGCTCGACGCCCTGGCCGCGGCCCGGCCGCGCGGCGCCCACCAGCCCGTCGTGCTCGGCCTGGCCGCCCGCTGCGCCGGACTGACCCCGCTGGACGCCGCCTACGTGGCCGCGTACGAGAGCGTCAGCGGGCCGGCCACCGCAACCGTCCGCCTGCTCCGGCTGGACCCCTTCGACGCCACAGCCGTCCTGGCCCGCCTGGGCGCCGACATCGACCACGTCGCGGGCGCCGCGGCCGAGGCCGCACAGCGCGTCCACACGGACGGGCCTGCCGCGCTGCCGGCCGCCTCCGCGCCGCTGCTCGACATCATCGCCGAACGGCACGCCGCCCGCCCGGCCCGCCTGTTCGCCTCCTGACCACTCCCTCAACCCCATTTCGGGAGCAACCATGCACCTGCACCACGACGACGCCTTCCCACACGGCCCCGGCGGTTCCTCCCACGAGCGTCCCGGCGGCGGCCGTCGCGCCCTGCGCATCGGCCTGGGCGGGCCGGTCGGCTCCGGCAAGACCGCCACTGTCGCCGCCCTGTGCCGCGCGCTGCGTGAACAGCTGTCCATCGCCGTCGTCACCAACGACATCTACACCCGTGAGGACGCCGAGTTCCTGCTGCGCGAGGCCGTCCTGCCCGCCGAGCGCATCACCGCCGTCGAGACGGGCGCCTGCCCGCACACCGCCATCCGCGACGACATCTCCGCCAACCTCGAAGCCGTCGAGGACCTGGAGGACCACCTCGGCGCCCTCGACCTGATCCTGGTGGAATCGGGTGGCGACAACCTCACCGCCACCTTCTCCAAGGGCCTCGTCGACGCCCAGATCTTCGTCATCGACGTCGCAGGCGGCGACGACATCCCCCGCAAGGGCGGCCCCGGCGTCACCGCCTCCGACCTGCTTCTCATCAACAAGACCGACCTCGCCCCCCATGTCGGCGCCGACCTGGAGGCCATGGCCCGGGACGCCAAGGCCCAGCGCGGCGACCTGCCCACCGTCCTGACCGCGGTCAAGACCGCAGGCGGCATCACCCCCGTTGCCGAGTGGATCACTGCCCGGCTCGCCGACTGGACCGCAGGCCGCCCATGATCCCTGCTCCGTCCCCACCCGAACCCGCCCAGCTCCGACTGACCCACCACGCGCCCGGCGTGCACGCCACCGCCCGCATCCGCGCCATCCGCGCCGGCGACGCCACTGCCCTGCCCACACTCGCCGGCGACGGCCCCTTCGACCTACGCCGCGCCCGCCCGCACGGCGACCAGGCACGGGTGTGCATCGTCGGCGCCATGAGCGCCCCACTCGGGGGCGACCGGCTGCGCATCGAGGCCACCGTCGAACGCGGTGCTCACCTGCACCTCACCACCGCCGCCGCCACCATCGCCCTGCGCGGCCCCACCACCAGCCACGCCACCTACGACGTCCGCCTGACCGTCGCCGAGCATGCCAGTCTGCAGTGGCTGCCCCAGCCGCTCATCTCCGCCGCCCGCAGCAACCTCCGCCAGAGCTGCATCGTCGTCCTCGCACCGACCGCCCGGCTCCTGCTGCGCGAACAGATCGTCCTCGGCCGCGCCGGCGAGCCTCCGGGCCGGCTGGCCACCCGCCTCACCGTCCACCGCGGCGGCCGCCCCCTCCTGGACCAGCACACGATGTACGGCCCGGGTGCGCCCGCCTGGGACGGCCCAGCCATCGCCGCCGGCCACCGCGCCATCGGCCAGATCCTCATCGTCGACCCGGCTCTGGACCAGCAATCACCTCACGCTCAGCTGATCAGCGACAACCCCGCAACCGGCCAGGCCGTACTGACACCGCTGGCCGGACCCGCCCTTCTGATCACCGCCCTGGCCCCCGACACCCTGCGCCTGCATCGTCTGCTGGAAGCCGCGCACTCCATCCTTGAACAGTTCTCGTGAATCGGCATCCTCCGGACTCGGCCAGAATCGGGCCTGTCGAGTGCGATCCTGGCCGCCTCCGCTTCCGCCGGCCCATGCCCTGGCCACGTTGGCCGGCGCGGGCCAGATACCGCGACATCTGACATCGACTGCGGCGGCCCGCACTGGGAGCGTCCATCGGCAGTCGAGGTGTCGAGCCAAGCATGGGAGCTCTCCTTGGAGTGTGCGGTCCTGCCTGACGGCGTAAGCGTCAGGCAGGGCGATCGTGTGCCGTCGCCGTTTGCCTCCCACACTGACCATCCACGCACCGTAACGCCCAGTTGCTATCCGTGATAACAAGAGGCGGCTTCTGCTCTAGCCTGTGCGAATTCTGCGGATGCCCTCCGCCAACGGTCGTGATCTCGCCGCACGCCACGGCGAGTCGATCGTCAGGCAGGTCGTCCCACCTGGAGATGAGTCGGACGCCACCGCGGTGCCGAAACGGGCCGCCATGGCCGGTACGACACTCGCCAAGGCCGGCCATGAACGCCACCAAGGCGGGCGAGTCAGCCACCCGGCGTGCGACGCTCGACCTGGCCGGCATGGGCTGCCGGCAGCCACATGAGGTATCCCAGAGTTGATTACTGCGCGCTCACCCCCTCACGGGGACGGCGGCTCACAGATAACTGCAGTAGACCTGCTGATCGCTTCTCGGCGCCGAGCGTCAGGTCCCGTGGGAAGGCATTGGGAAGAATCAGCCACAAATGATGGGCCACAGTCATACGGCGCCGGACACATCAAGAAGCCCCTCACTAGCGCCGCGGCTGCTCAAGGGCGCCTTGCTGCTGGTCGAACCTGACGCCCCCGGCAGAATTCGAACCTGCGGCACCCGCCTTAGGAGAGCTCGAGTCGAACGGCGTCCGGTTTCTCTATCAACGGGCCATATGTGATGATTGCTCGGCCTGCATTGGCTCCTCAGCAAGGACCTCCCAATGTCCATCGCTGGGTGGGTGTTTGCACTGGTGGAAGCGGTACTCCGGGTGGGAGTCTTGCAAGGCGGTCCCGCTCGTCAGATGCGGGTGTCTTCGAAGATAGTGCTGCTGCGGCTGGCTCAGCCGGCGGTGGCCTTGGCGTAGTGGAACACCTCGGGTGGAAGCGGATGATGCAGGCGCCACACGAAGCGGACAGGCCGCTCGCCCTCGTGGCTCACGTACCGCATCGGCCCGGCGTACGTGTACGGTGGCGCGCCCAGCCCTTCGTCACGCTTGGACTGCCTGATGAGCAGGTGAACGGTGGACTCGCCACTCAGGTAGCGGCGGGCGGTGGCGGTCGAGGTGCGCAGGGTGCTCTGCGACTCCCACTGGAACAGTTCTCGCTGATCGCCCGGTCGTGGTAGAGCGTGGTGGGGGAGTAGTGGTCCTCGGACTTGTCGATGGTGACGAAGAACAGGTCCGCCCGGTGCTCCGGTACATACTTGACCCCTTCCCCCATGTGCGCGGGCCGGTCGATGCCGAACGCGGCCAGTACCTCGTTCTTGCTGTAGCGGGCGTGCACATGCAGCGGCACCACGGCGTCCAGCGGCGGGGCCACGTGGCGCAGGCCCGAGCGGAGCAGGTTCGCCAGCTCTCCCAACTCGGTCGCGCGGGCTCCGGTGAGGTGGGCGAGCCGGGCCTCCATCCCGGAAACGGGCTCGGTGCCGCCCCACAACATGGCGTCCAGCATGGCCAGCAGGCGTTGCTCGCGCGGGGAGCGCGGGGACCGCGGCACTCGCCCGGCGAGCACGCCGGTCAGAAAGGTGAGCCGCTCGACGTCGTCGATGTGCAGCATCCGGCCGAAGGCCCGGCCGAGACTCTCATCACCCGGGGCGGCGTCGAACCCGGCGGCGTGCCGGAGTGAGGCCCAGCCCTGGCGGTGCCGGTAAAGGTCCTCCACGTCCAGCCCGGTTTCCCGCAGGAAGGTGAGCAGGTCGACGTCGCCGAGGTCGCGCAGCTCACGTGCCAGGTCCCGCCAGTTCAGGCTGAGCGCCTGCCGGACGTTGTCGAGGACGAGCCGGCGTACGTCGCGGTCCAGGTCGATGACGCAGCCGGCGGGCAGCGTCTGGAAGCCCTGCTCGATCTCCCTGGCGATGCCGGTACGGCTGGCGCCGGTGAGCGCTCGGTAGCGGCGGTCGAAGCGGAACTGTTTGTGCTGGTGGCCGACGAAGTCGAGCACGGTCAGGCAGGGCTTGTCGTCGGCCAGCCGCAGGCCGCGGCCGAGCGCAGGAACAGCATGGTGTCGATCTCCGGGACATCGACGCCTTCGTTGAAGAGGTCGACGGTGAACACTGCGTTGATCTTGCGCTCGCGCAGGTCGCGCAGGGCCTGGTCGCGCTCATCACGCGAGCTGTTCGTGGTGACGGCGACGGACGGGAGCCCGGCCCGCGTGAAGCGGTCGGCCATGAAGCGGGCGTGGTCGATGCTCACGCAGAAGCCGAGGGCCCGCATCCGCCCCACATCGCCTACTTTGCGGTGAAACGTCTCCAGGACCACGGCGGCGCGGCGATCGTTGCCCGTGTAGACGTTCGAGAGCTGGCCGACGTCATATCCCTGGCCCCGGCGCCAGCCGATCTGGCGCAGGTCGGTGCCGTCGTGTACCCCGAAATACTGGAACGGGGCCAGCAGCCCCCGCTCCAGCGCCTCCCACAGGCGCAGCTCGGCGGCGATCCGGCCGCCGAACCAGTGCTTGATGTCCTGCCCGTCGGCACGCTCGGGGGTCGCAGTCAGGGGGCCTGCCCCCGGTTCTATCAGCGTTGTCCTTGGGCTTCGGCTGCTCACGCGGCAACGCCTGCCGTTCCCCAGCCGACGGCATAGGCATGCGACTGGCCATCGTCGCGACGGTCACCGAGCGCACGTGGCGCGTCGAGGTGACAAGTCCCCCAACGACATAGCCTTCACGGTGAGACTCCCCGCCGCCCCAGCGGGAAACGCCCCTGCCCAATGAAGGCGACGATCCGGCTGGGACCGATTGTGAGATGCTCCCGTCAGCGGATCTGCGAGACGGTGGGGAGGCCATGGACGAGTCCTATCACCAGGCCGGGGCCAGATCATCAGCCGGTGGGGCGAGAGCTGCGCGTGGTCTCACCTTCCAGGCTCAGGTTTTCGCTTGGTGGGCCGTGCGTGCCATCGTAAAGATGCCGCTGACCGACCTCGGGCTCGACGCCGCCGTCCGGGTTGAAGCGGTGGGGTGTGAGATCGGACTTCCCGTCGACGATGTGGGCGTCGCCGTGTCCGGCGGCGGGTTCATCCTCGTACAGGCGAAGGCCGGAATGAGACGGCTGGACGCGCAGACCGAAGATCTGGTGAAGGCCATCGACCAGATGGTGCGCGCCTTCGTCGAGGGTATCCACACGAGTGCGGGCGTGCGCCCCGTCGACCTCTCGCACGACCGGCTCGTGATCGCCACGAACCATGATGGGAGCCGAGCCTTCGACCAGCTGGGCACCGTGCTCCTGCGCCTCTGTGGCCACCCGGTAGACCTCCCTCTCCGGGCAGCGGCGCCGACGATCGCCCAGCGGAGGGCGCTCGAAACCTTCGTCGAGGTCATCGAAACTCGTTGGACGGCCATCGTCGGACACAAGCCCTCTGATTCCGACTTGCGAGCGTTCCTCCGGTGTGCCGAGGTCATCCGGCTGGATCTCAAGGAGCCCGACGGGACCGACCTCTTCCGCAGCGAGCAGGCCCTGCGCGCGGCCCTGGGTGACTCACTCATCGACGAGCCCTTCAGCAAGCTCGCCGGGCGCGGCAGCAAAGCAGCGACCGCCCAACGATGGTGGCGGCGGGAGGAGTTGCTTCAGGCCGTGCTTCGCGAGGAGGGGTCGATGCAGCGCTCCGTTGGCCCGCGACGTAACTGCCTTCCTGCCCTCCCTCAGCCCTACGTGCGCCGAGGCGACCACAATCTCCTCGACCCCGAACCGACGGCGGAGTGTCTCCGCGTCGCTGTCACCGGTGGCCCCGGCTTGGGAAAGACCACTCTCGCCATCGACATGGCCAACGAGGCTGCTCAGGACTTCCCCGACGGGCAGTTGTTCGTCGACTTCCGAGGCTTCGGTCCGACCGCTCCCATGTCTTCCGCGGAGGCGGTCGAGGTGCTCCTGGAACAGATGGGCGAGGCCGATGCGGCCGCAGGAAAGGATTCGGAAGGCCGCCGACTGCACTATCTGGACGCGGTCGAGACGAGGCGGTTCGTCATCGTCATGGACAACGTACGGGACAGCGAGTGCGTCCTCCATCTGCTCCCGCGCCACGGCCCCTCCGCCATCATCGTCACCAGCCGCACCCAGTTGGGGACCCTCCTGCGGAGAACCGACGTGACGCACCTTCGCCTGGCTCCACTGTCAACCCACGAATCCAGGGATCTGCTGATCCAGCACATAGGCGCCGACCGAGCAGCCGCCGAGCCCGCCGCCATCGCCTCTGTTCTGGCCGCGTGCAGCGGCAATCCTCTAGCCCTGGCAATCGCCGGATCCCACGTCCGGCACCTGCCTGAGCTGTCACTGGACCAAATCGTGTCCGTTTTGACCGACGCCGATAGCCGGCTGGACTTCCTCGACCTGCACGAGCCGGACTCCGCGCTCCGCACCGTTTTTTCCTGGACGTATTACGCGCTTCCTGCCGAGCTACAGGATTTCTTCGCCCTGGTCGGCTCGGCCCCGGGCCCTGACATCGACAGCTCAGGAGCTGCCTCGCTCGCCGGTGTAGAGGGCACCCGAGCAGGGTTGGCCCTGCTACGCCGGTTACGGCATTTCCACCTGATACAAGAGAATGCGCACAGCGGCTTCCAAATGCACGAGCTCCTCCGCGACTATGCCCTCTCTCTTTGCCGTGGGGATCGGCGCCTCCAGGACGTCCACGACCGCGCCTGCGAAAGGCTCGTCAAGCACTACGCCGATCTGGCCGCCGCCACGGATCCCGGTACCCGTCTCGCCGGCCAGGACGCACCGCGCTTTCTCTCCGCCGTGCGATACGCCGAGGAACACGGTTTGGAGAGCACAGCCAGGACTATCGTGGACTGTCTCATCGAGAACATGTGGTATCACGGGCGATGGAACGACTGCGCAGCGATGTTGCGCTCAATCACGAACGACCCATCGAAGCCTGAGGATCCGAAGATCCGGTCTTACTTTCTCCGCCAGTTGGCCATCACCCTGCGCCGTCTGGGAGCACACGCTGAGAGCGTCGAGTTCGGTCGGCACGCCCTGTCCACGCTGGGGCCGGGACGATCGGTACGCGCGGAAGCCGACTGCCGCTATGTCCTGGCGGTCAGTCTCGCCTACGCGGAAGATCACGAGGCCGCCCTGGAGCAATACCACCTCGCCGCTGACGGATTTCGAGAAACTGGCGCCGAAAGCGGGCTCGCGGATGCTCTGAACGGCATCGGCTGGAGCCTGGCGATGCGGGGAGAACACCAGGAAGCCCTGATGTACTGCACGCGAGCCGCCGATATACACGGCGATCTGAATGTCCCCAACAGCCAGGCAGCCGATCTTGACAGCGTTGCTTGCATCTACCAGTTGCTCGGCGATCACAAGGCCGCGCTCGGCTACTTCGAGCGATGCCTTCTCCTGTACAGGGAGATCGGCTACCGCGCCAACGAGATCCGTACGCTGGACAGCATGGGCGACAGCGCGCTGGCGTCAGGCGACCCGAACAGTGCCGTCGAGCACTGGCTCCGCGCCATCGCCGTCCTTGAGGACATAGGTCACACGGACACCGACCAAGTCCGCGAGATACGCGCCAAGGAGGCGGCGGCATCATCCCAGAAATAGCCATCGCTGGACAAACGGAAGCGATATACTAGCGCAGTGGCTTAGCCGGTCGAATGCTCCATACTTCCCGTGGAGACTTTCAGAACAGGGAGACGCTATGACGAAGAGAAAGCGGCCCACGAATCCGAAGCGGCCTAAGCGATAGCACGAAGACGGGCGGGGCAGCCATCCTCGCCCGTCATTCTTTCTCCAACTCGTATTTCTTCAGCAGATCGCGCACTTCCACTGACCGTCTGTCCCGTCTACCCAGTTTGGTGTATAGAATCCGAAGCATGTTCCTTAGCTCGCCGACCGCCTCCCCCACGCGCCCCGCATCGTGGAGCCACTCCGCGTAGAGCCGCCAGGCCCGCTCAGCCCCTTTCCCCACATCGCCCTGCTCCCGTTTCGCCTCCTCCATCACATGCTTCAAAAGACGGAGTGCCGCGTCACGGTCGCCCGAGTCCCAGAGCTCGCGCGCACGTCCCAGCTGCGCGTACTCCGCCGACATGGCGACCCCCGCCACGTCGACCGTCGCCGGCCGGGGACTGCCATCCGGTCGCGCGAGCGGAGCGAACGGCGTTCTGAATGGCAGCGTGACATCGAACTCCACATGACGCCCAATGCCCGGAGCACCGGTCACGGGGACATACCTCCGCATCAGGGCCGACACCTCGCGGGCACCGGCGAGACGCTCCGCCGGATCCTTGACTAACAACCGGCCGACCACTTCACTCAGGCCTGGCGGAACCGCCGGCCTCCGTTCACACAAGGGCTCCGGGTCCTCGTACAGATGCGCGGCGTCGAGGCTCGTAGCTGTGTCCACGTGGAACATAGGTCCCCCCAGCAGCTCATACACGACGATTCCCAGTGCATAGAGATCGGCCGCCGCACCTCCCGGGCTGGCTCCCTTCAGAACCTCCGGCGCCATGTACCCGCTCGTTCCCGGGCTGG
This sequence comes from Nonomuraea sp. NPDC005692, assembly GCF_040631115.1. NCBI lineage: Bacteria > Bacillati > Actinomycetota > Actinomycetes > Streptosporangiales > Streptosporangiaceae > Nonomuraea > Nonomuraea sp. NPDC005692. The sequence goes on from NZ_JBEXYU010000015.1 coordinate 199,096, forward strand.
AGTACTTGCTCTTGGTTATCCTCGATGTCTCCGAGTCGACGATGAACGCCACACCGAAATCGATGATTTTGATCATTCCTGAGGGAGCGACCATGAGGTTCGCCGGTTTGAGATCGCGATGCACGATGTTCGCGTCATGTGCCACGGCGAGCGCCGAACACAGCTGCACAGCCAGACACGCCGCCTCCTCCGGTTCAAGGAAGCCGCCCCGCTCCTCCTGCAGGTCCTCAACAGTCTTCCCCTCGATGTACTGCATCACCAGGTAGGGCATCTCCCCTCCCGAGGGGCCGCGCCAGACGCCTCGGTGGTGAACGGCCGGGATCGCCGGATGATCGAGCGCAGCCGTCGCCAGAGCCTCCCGTTCGAATCGTCGGCGAAACTCCTCATAGTCCTCCGTTGAGATCGCATCAGTCCCACCGATAGCGGACTGCTCGCTCGTGAACTTGATCGCGACTTTCCGCCCGAAGTCCTCATCCCGCGCGAGCCAGACATCGCCCATCCCTCCACGTCCCAGTCTGCGTTCGATCTCGAAACGGCCGTGGATTTTGTCCCCAATGTCCATCACACCTCCTATGTGGCTGCTCATGCAGCTAACAAGGCTTTTGACCAGCAACTTAATCGGCCCTCATGCGTCGCGAAAGCTATGCTAACCTGACTCCCCCGGAGGTCAGATGAGCCCGTTTAACCACGAACACGACAATGCCGTCATCCGTGTCTATAGCAGCTCGGCCACAACTTCTCAGAAGAGTTGCCCGACCTACCTGGCGGCCAAAACTGACTACTCAGTGAAGCGGCAAGTGAGAAAAAAATTTTCACGTTTCGCCGGCGTTGCCTTCGCACCCTTCAATGCCGTTCTCGAACTCGTCGAAAACCATCAGGTACCGCTGGACGAAGCCTTCTCGCGCCTTCCTGTCCGCGGCGACGCGGCGCGTGACATCGCCGGCGAACTGATCCCCGCACTGCACGAGGGGCTGCTGGCGTGGACACATGATGCAGTGCACAACTACCTTCGTGCGCTCCAGGAGGACTATCACCTCCAGACCGCGGCCGACCTCAGGCCAGCCGGGCCCTGGGTGCGGCAGTATCCCTCCAGCGGCGCTGCGGTCACCTCCCGTGTCCAAGAGCTCTGCGCGTGGGGACGCGGCTACGTCTATCGCCACGGGGACGACATCGTCCGCGAGCTCCGCATCCCGGCCATGGGCAAGGCGGGCACCAAGCGACGCACCGACGCGGAGCTGGCCACCGCCGCCCATGTACTGGCCTCCGGATCGTGTGTCGACCGGGAAGTCGTGAACAGGAACCCCGGCCCATACCGTGGTGGCAAACCCTTCCCGCTTCTTCCCTTTACTGCTTCGCCCCCTGCCTCCGTGCTCCCGAGCCGGGTCCGCCTCGTGGAGATCGGATGCATGGACGGGTTACCGCGGATGCTCTACGACGATACGGCCGAAGCCGCCCAGGCCTTCTTCGTCTCAGAGGCGGCCGACGTCCTGAGCGCACTCCGCCGTCCGGTCACAGAGGTCGCGGGACGTGACTGCCTTGATTGCAAAGTCCGGTCGGAGTGCCGTCGGCTGCACCGCGCTCCTGGGTTCTTAGACATCCGTGACTCATCCCGCCCGAGGCGGATTTGGTCGGCGACAACCGGAAGGTACTTCAGCGACTGTCCTGCCAAGGCGCATTTCCGCGCGCTGAGTCTCCCACCCGATGAGGAGTCCGAGAAGACTGCGTTCGTACGCCGGGGCCATGCCGTCCACGCGTGGCTGAAACGGCTCCATAGCAGGAAACCCATAAGGCCATGCGCTCCAGACGACCTCCCAGAGAACCCCGACTTTTGGTCGGTGGACGAGTGGACGTTGGAAGACGAGTACGCGCGGAGCGGAGCGGCGATGCTCGCGGCCCATTTGGAGGTGTGCCCCTTTCTGGACACGGCACCCGACAGCCCTGCATACCCTGAGCAGACGGTAGCCGCCGACGACCGGCATGCGGATGTTCTCATCGTGGCGGACGCGGATCTCCTCTACCGGCGCCACGGTTCATGGGTCTACCGCGAGCTGAAAACCACGTCAAGCGGCTTCGTCGCCGATGGTGCCGACCTACTGACCCGGTACTCGCAGCTAGCGCTGGCTGTACTTCTGTTCAAGGCCGGGGCGATTCCCGCCGGCCCGGGCTCCGCCGTCGAGCTGGAGCTACTTACGCCTCTTGGACCCGACATCCGGGTGATCGACCCCAACTCGATGCCGGTTCAGGAGCGGGCCGAATCCATAGTGCACAGCCTTGCCCGGAGCTGGCATCCGGACGATGAACATCTCCCGACGCCCAGCGAGGAGGTCTGCAGCCGCTGCTCCTACCACCGATGGTGCCCAGTGTCGCCGAGAAACAGATCGGACCGGAGCGCTCCGTGACGGATGTTCCATTCCCTTCGTCCGCGCCCACCGCCCTCGACCATGCCATGGGCGAGGCCTACAACGAAGCCGAGTCCCGGCGCATCATCGGCATGGTGGCCGCGACGGTGGCACAGCTGGCGGACTGGCCGAAGGAGAAGGCTTTCAGCGTTCCTTACCCTCCGCTAGCCCAGTATGTGCTTGACCGTATCGCCCTCATCGGGGTGCTGAGGCATCCAGCTGGATATCAGCTGACGCCCTACCGCGGACGTCTTAGCTGCCCTCGAACGCTGGCGGATCTCATGGCCTTGTGCTGGAGCAGCCCCATAGAAACTTGGCCGTTCCTCAGCCTCCCCGATGACGAAGATCTGGCCGGGCTACTCGTCGAACTCGATCCGGTCCGGCCGTCGGAGCTCTGCCTCGGGCTCTCCCTGAAGTACGCCCACCCAGACGCACCCGACAAAAGCCTAGAACAGCTCGCGCTGCTGGAAGCTCGTGCGCTCTACGAAGAAGCCGGCCACCTCGACGGTTTCCCGGAGTTGCGCGAATGGCTGATCGCCCATCCCGTTCTGTCCAAACAGGAGATCGCTCTTCTGAAACTGAAGCGAATCGGGGGCTTGCAGGTAACAGACGAGCTGATCGACACTCTCTTCCTTCGTGTTCACGAGCGGTACTTCAGCTCCACGGACGAGATAGCCGTCTGTGGCCACTGCGGCCTGGTCCTGGTGCCTATCAAAGATGGCTCCGGAGAGCGCTGGCAGTGCGAGACCACGAAGTGTCGCGGCCGACGCAGCGTACTGATCGGCAACGTGCGTCACGCTGCGGAGAACCTCCACCACGCCGCCCGGCCGATCCGCGAGTTCGTCATCGCAGGCCCCCAGCTCCGAGCCTCAGAAGACTCCAGCCGCCAAGCTCCAAGCCCGCTCAGGGATGTCGAATGCTGAAAGGCTCGCATGCGTAACCTCCGCGACCACTTCCGTGAGGCGTTGTCGACCATGCCTGCCGCAGAAGCCGCCGAATACAACGAGCTCGGCAAGAAGCTCGATTACACCGTCGAGCTCGGGCTCCATGTCATCGAGTTGGTCAACCGGCAACTCGCTCCCATCGACGGATGGCCCTTGTTCGGCGGGTACCCCTTTTCTCGCGCCCGAGGCATTGTCCCGAGCCGCCCGGATGACAGGCTTCGCCAGATTCTGCGCGCGGCCCGATACCACTTGGAGTCCATGCACCGGCGGGAGGTCTGGCGTTCCGCTCTGCAGCGGTACCGGCAACTGCCGCCGCGGCACCGCTTGTACGATTTCGCGGAAAGCCTGGCCTGGCCGGCGGTTCAGCGAGAACCCTCGCTCGCAGCGCATCGTCTAGAGCTGTACGACGCCCTTCTGAGCTCTGCACCGCCCTTCACCACGAGTCGAATCACCATCGCGGAACCGGGTCCGCATCTCTTCCATGGGCGCACCAGCGGTGCTCAGTACATCACCATCCCCGAAGACCTGCCGCCTCCGGTGGACTCCCGTCTCCCCTTGGAGGTCCAGCACCTCCGGAAGCCCTTCAACCAACCGGTGGAAGCGCTCCGGCAGACCGCCAAGAAGATGGCGGACCTCGACCAGTCGAATGAGGGCCAGTCCAAAGCGCTCAGGGACTGGGAATCGCGCTATCTCGCGATGGAGCTCTCCACATTGAACGAGGAGAGCGGACGCTTCGCCAAAGCGGATCGCCTGATCGTCGACGGTCTGCTCAACCTGATCGGAATTCCGGGAGTGGGTAAGAGCACGCTGCGTGACATCCTCGCCACTCACGCCGTGGCCGAGTTGGGACAGCGTGTCGTCCTCGTAGTCGGCGACGTCGCCGAGGCGCTCCGTGTGGCACAAGGTTTCAACAAGCTGCGTGCAGCCGCCGACCGGAAAATTGAGGAAGGCGACAAGGCGTATGCCGGATGGGACAGGCTGCACGCGATCCCTCTCATCGGAGCATCCACCCGCGAGCAGCACACCAGACGGCTGCATCGGCGGCTCCGGCAGGTCTCCCCGCTGCCTCTTCTGCAGCAGGACGCCGCGTTCGCGTACCTGAGCACCGCCTGCCCGCTCAGCGCACTGCGGGGTGCGGAGTCGGACGGGCCTCTGCCGTACCTGGAGGCTCCATGCCAGTCGATGAGCCCGTTGGACCAAGCCTCCCAAGGAAGCGGATTCGCCGCGGATCTCATGGAGGAAAAGCGGAAGCCCCGACGGGGATGTCCGATGTGGAGCCACTGCCCGAGGCATGATGCCGCGCGGGGGCTCCGCGAGGCGACCATCTGGGTCGCCACTCCTGAGGCACTCACGGTCTCATCGGTTCCTGTTCAGCAGAACCCTGAACGCATTCGCTACCTGGAGGTGGCCTGCAGGACCGCAGATCTGCTGATCGTCGATGAAGCCGACCAGGTCCAGATCAGATTGGATCACCTGTTCGCCCCGACCGCGACGTTGTACAAGCGGGGGGACGACTCCTGGCTGGACGAGATCAATCGGCACAATGTCGCCGAGTTGGCACGCGAGGGCCGCATCCAGCTTTCCAGCGAGATGGTCCAGCAATGGACCGCCGCGCTGGACACCGTATCGACCGCGGCCAATCGCATCTACGCCATGATCGTGAGTGACGACGAACTTCGCGAGTGGCTGGGATCGGATCTCTTCACCGTTTGGTCGCTCCAGCTTGAGCTCGTCGGCCAGTGGCCTGCGACCCGACTGCCCGACCGGGTTCCGTCAGCAGCCGAGCGGGCGAACCCCAAACACGAGACGAGGCAGGAGGCGAGCGCGAGGCTGCTGGCCCACCTGAGTCAGGACCCTGGTGTCGCTCAGGAGTCCCGCGACAAGCGACGCGAGGCGATCCTGAAGATACTCGACGACTTCCGTGATGATCCCGTTGGCGACAACGACGAGGCCGAACTCTCCGACGACGCGCCGGCCGGGGAAACGCTCCAGCTCCAAGAGCTCGCCCGGCGTCTGGTCACCAGCAGGCCAGGCAGCCCGAGAGTGGCCGAGGAACTCAACACCCTCCTCTCCCAGCTCGCAAGCTTGCGTGACCCTGATGCGCTCTCCGGCCTGGATCTGGACGCTGAGGTGAGAGAAAACGTCAAGGAGGAGCTCCGTCGGGAACGCCGTAGGTTCGAGTTCACGCTGCTCGTGGCGATCATGCACGACCGGCTGAATCTACTGACGACGCTCTGGCCCAGAGTGGAGATCGCGCTCAATCTCGATCCCTCCGCCAATGCGCTCTATCACAGCTCCCCGGCCGACTACGCTCCTGTGATCCCCGAGTCCCCTATGGGAAACATCCTGGCGTTCCAGTTCGTCCCCGACGCCAGGGATGTCTACGCCAAGACGGGCGAGCTGAGGTTCATCCGGTGCACAGGAGTGGGCCGAGAGCTTCTGTCCGTCCTCCCGACCCTGCACGACGTGGACGGCAGCCATGGCCCCAACGTAGTGCTGATGTCCGGAACGAGCTGGGCGGGCGCATCCACCCGCTATCACCTCGCCGAGCCGGTGAAAGCGGTGCTGCATGCCAAGGCACGCGAAGAGGAACCGGGGGAACCCTCCATCCCGGAGATTTCCATGTTCACCTCCTTCGTCTATGACGCCGTCGAGGACGCCGCGCCAAAGGACCCGATGAGACCTCTGCAGCTCTCCGGCACGTCTTCCAATCGGAACGACGTGTTGTGGAAGATGCTTCGCGGCCTCGCCGATCCAGATCCGACGGACAAAGGCGGGCGTTCCAGGTTCACGCAGGAACTGGGGAAGCTGCCTCCCAGCCGTCAGCATCTGCTCGTACTAACCGGCAGCTACAAAGACGCTAAAGAAGCGGGCCGAGCTCTCCAAAGCATCAGAGAGTGGAGGGACAGGATCTGCGTCCTCATCTCAGATGACGATGAGGCCCCCGACGTCCCGCGCCACGACCAGGACGGCAGCCGGGACGCTCCGACGCTCCGTCGCGGCGACCTCGCCACATTCGGCGCCACCAAATACACCATCCTTATCGCACCGCTCCAGTCGGTCGAACGCGGGCACAACATTCTCAATGACCAGGAGAAGGCACTCTTCGGATCGGTCTACTTCCTGGCCCGTCCCCTTCCCACGCCTAGCGACGTCAGTGTGCTCATCCACGCGCTCAACGATCTGACCGTCCGCCGTACCCGTCCCGGCGGTGCCTTCGACCAAGTCGTCCAGAACGCGACGTCGCTGGACGCCGCCGGTCTGGAGTGGCGGAAGCAGGCGCGCAGGGAGTTGCACTGGCTCGCCAACCGGGAGTTGATGTGGAAGCGACTGAGCGACGCCGACCGCGAGTACCTCACATGGGACCTGCTCGTAGTGATGTGGCAGGTGATCGGCCGGCTGACGCGGGGCGGCGTGAGTGCTCGTGTGCACTTCGTGGACTCGGCCTTCGCTCCGCGGCGTGCCGCCGGACTGCGCAGGGACAACCCGCGTTCCAGTCTGCTGGTCAGCATGCGCGACGTCCTGGCCCCTTACTTCGGGGACGCGCCGGAGTGGCAACGCCGTCCCGCTCCTCCGCATCGGCTTCCCGCAACCGAGGCGAACATCTATCTCGCGGACGCCCTCTACCGGCCGCTCTACGACGGCCTGAAAAAGCTTCTGCTGAGGTCTCCCGAGGCCGTCCCCCTCCACGGCGCCGAGAGGAGATGGCAATGACGTACGAATCGATCACCCTGACCGCCTACCAGCCCTCAGAGAACTCACTGCTCAAGCCCTTCCAGGTCCTGCACGTCCCGAAAGAGCTACGGGCGGCGTTCGCGGAGGCCCACCGGTCAGGGCTCGCCGACATTCCTGAAAATCAGGTCAGGACCTTTCCCATAAGGTCGCTCAATGCGCTCCTCCCCCTGGCCGCACCGGATGTGATCTCGGTGGGCCAGCGGGTCTCCATGGAAGATGATGTCCCGTGGCTCTACGCGCATCACCCCGTAGACAACCGGATCGTCCAAGGGCTGCTGGGAGTCTGGCTCCTCGGCATGCGCGGCACGGAGGACCTCCGTGAACACGCCTACGACCTTCTCATGAGGACCGCACTACCATGGCAGGCCAAGTTCATCGATCTGGCCGGGCGTACGTTGAGTGACGGCAAGACCGCCCAGCCCGAGCCATCCTTGTACCACCTGCTTCCCGACTACGTGGCCCGCCTCATCCGGCGGCGTGGCGAGTTCAGGGGAGCAGGTGGACGCCCCTGGTCGTTTCTCGAGGCCCCGACTACCGACCGGCGAGCGGAGCTCGTTTCATGGCCCCCGCGTGGCGATCTGTCGGAAACTCCAGGGGCGCTGTTCTCCTACGTCATCACCATCACGGTACAGACCGTGCCGTTCACCTCGCAGTTCCGGCTGCACGTGCGGACGGGCGTCCGACGCTGGGTGACCGAAGTGAACGCCCAAGGCACCGTCTACACAGCAGGCCGTTCGGCGTCCGTTCACGTGATCACCGACACGCAGTGGCCCGGAGAATCGGGGGACAGCACCCGGATCGCGATCCACCGCCTTCGCTACGACGTCAGGAGAGCCGAGCACACGTGGCGGGCCATCGACAGGCCCGACCTGCTCCCAGCAGCCAGCCTGGTGCGCTCCGCGGTGGATGCAGCGGATCTCGGAAGGAATCCCAGAAAATACCTGGACGGACTCACCGGAATCAGGGCAGGTATTCCGCACCACTCAACCATGGGAACCCACGAAGTGGGCGCCGGGCTCATGTCCGCGGACAGAGTGCCGCTCATGGCGTGGATCGACGAGGCAATCTCCCCTGAGTTCACCCGGACTCCCGCTTGCCGTCGCGCTTCTTGGCCCGCCAAGCCATCCAACGCGCCGAAGAAGATCCTGGCGCCCAGGAAGGCAGCCCAGGCCGATCGCGTGCGGATCCTGGAGCACAAGAAGGCGGAGCAGGCGGTCAGGGATGCCGTCGAACGACGTCGACTGCTCAGGGAGGCACTCGGGGGCGCACCACTGGTCGCCCGCGTCCATTGGCAGGAAGAAGCGACTCGCGACGCCCTGATCACGTCCCTTAGCAGCTTGCTCGACCTGCCCACTCCAGACAGTGCGGACGAGACCCTCACTTGGCGAACGCCTGAACTCGACGTAATCCTGCAAGTACGGTCTACCGGGGACATCGGCGCCGCCCTAGAGGTCAGCGCCATCAAGACACCCAGCAGCAAAGAGTTGGGGGAGGCCATCGCCAAACGGCGGAGCGAGATCGTGAACACCATGAACAACGAGAAGGGGCCCAGACCACTGGTCTCGCTGGTAGAGATTGATAAAGATTTCAAGATCAAGCGTTCTGACTCGAAGTTCGCCGTCCGGCTGGGCTACGCCGACGCCGGAGTGATCACCCAGTTCCTCCAAACCGCCGTAGACAAGGCTCTGATAAAGAACCGCCCCCACCGCGCGAAGATGGCGTGGATCGACGCGTTTCGACAGCTCGGAGCCTCACGCGTTCCGCGGCACACTTTCGTGGACACATTCCCAGGGGATCTGCAGTACGTCGCCGTATGGATGGCGAAACGCAGGAAGGATGGCCCCACTCGCCGGGCCATCCGGCAACTGCTCGCCATCAGGGTGCGTCCGGCGGATGGCGTACGCGGAGTGTCGGGTTGGATCGCGGACGAACGCCGATGGGCGCCCTATCCCGAGTATCTGCTATGGCTGGCCAGAGGCGTCGACTCCCACGCCTCTGCAGACGAGATCGCGGCCGACGACGAAACTGCCGAAAACGGCACGCAGAGCTCCTTCTCTCAGTGGGACAAAGAGCAGAAGAACTTGCAGAGGAGAACGGCGGCCTTTCTCCGGCCGCTACTGGCGCAGCTGCGCGATCACCCGACACTCTTCATGGTTCATGCGCAGAATCTCCGTGGGGGTTGGCCATGGCTGAACAACGGCATGGTCATGCGGGATCACATCTGGGTCGACGACGGTGACCCCATACCCGTCGCCCTTTGGGGGAATCGGCTGCGTCTCCTGCGGGTGAGGGACAGCAGCCGCGACGAAACCCCTCAGTGGTACGCCACGGACGGCAATCACGGGATCCCGGCCGGCCTCTGGCCCCTCACCGAGGCGCACGGCGAACGGGTCTTCTACAGCTCCACAGATCGACCCGGCACCGCGAAGAAGGCATCCATCAAGGCACGGAAGGAGGGTGTGCGGACTGACCGGACGGGCAAGGAAGTCCGGGACACCGACAAGAACGCCTTCAACCCCAATCTGCTGGAGATCGCGGTCCTCGCCTGCCAACGCGGAGAAGAGCCCGGCGAGTGGGCCGCCTGCGTCCACCAGTTGCGCCACGCACCCGACATCGACGCACCCCTGGCCTTTCCCTTCCCTCTTCATCTAGCGAAGAAGGCTGTGGAATATGTGCTTCCCAACCCTAAGGACGATGCCTGACCGCAGCTCAGACCGAGAAGGAGATCCCGGGGACGTTTGCTGTCGGCGTCGCGGTGCCCGTAGAGCTTCGTGTGACGACGGTTAGGCCCGCGTTCCGCGTAATTCGACGAATCTAGAGGGCGGACAGGGCTGAACATGCAGGTCAACGAATTGGAGCATGGGTGACAACGAAGAAACGCCTAGAGACGCGATTTTGATGATTTGCCTGCGCTGACCTGGATCGTGGTCCTATGGTCTGGAGTCGTGTACGTGAAGACGACGAAGCGGGAGAACAAGTCCGGGACCGTCCGTTATCTGCATCTCGCCCATAACGAGTGGGACCCCATCAAGGGCCGGGCGGTGCCGAAGGTGCTGTTCACGTTTGGCCGCGAGGACGATCTCGACCGCGAAGCGATCAAGCGGCTGGTCGCGTCTCTATCCCGACTGCTGGACCCCGGCCAGGCACTGGCCTCCACAACGGCCTCGGACCTGGAGTTCACCTCCTCGGCCGCGTTCGGCGGCGCCCACGTGCTCGACCATCTGTGGCGCAGACTGCGGATCGATCAGATCGCCGCCCGGGTGGGGCAGCCCAAGCGCGGCCGCCGGCGGGACATGACCGCCACCGAGCGCGTGCTGTTCGCCCTGGTCGCCAACCGGGCACTGGCCCCATCCTCCAAACTCGCCGCGGCCGAGTGGATCAGCCAGGACGTGCACATCGACGGCTTGCCCGCCACCAGTGACGACGCCTGCTACCGGGCGATGGACTGGCTGCACGAGGTCAAGGACGACCTGGAAAAGCAGGTGTTCGACGAGGTGGCCAACCTGCTGAATCTGGAGGTGGACCTGCTGTTCTTCGACACCACCAGCACCTACTTCGAGCTGGAGGAGCCCGATGCTCCCGTCGCCCGGGACGAACGCGGTGACCGCCTGCCTGACGATGATGGTGACGCAGACGGCGAAGACGGCCAGGAGAACGCCGAGGCGGGGTTCCGGGCCTACGGCAAGTCCAAGGACGCTCGTGACGATCTGCCGCAGATCGTCATCGGCATGGCCGTGACCAGGGACGGGATCCCGGTCCGCTGCTGGTGCTGGGCCGGTAACGCCTCCGACCAGACCTTGATCCGCCAGGTCAAGGACGACATGCGAGACTGGACCCTATCCAAGATCGTATGGGTGACCGACCGCGGCTTCTCCTCCGCCGAAAACCGCCGTTACCTGCGGCAAGGCGACCACTCCTACATCATCGGCGAAAAGCTCCGCTCCGGCAGCCCCGAGGTTAAAGCCGCTCTGTCACGGCAGGGCCGCTACACCGAGATCTCCGGCAACCTGCGGATCAAAGAAGTGCGGATCAGCGAGACCGAACGGTTCGTCATCTGCCACAACCCCGAAGCCGCCGAGCGTGACAAGCACACCCGCGAACAACTCCTCGCCCAGTTGTCCGTCCTGATCGACGACACCGACCAGCTCAGCGAGTTCAAACGGGGCGAACTGCGCGGGAAGATCTCCGCCAAGCCCGGCCTGGCGCGCTACCTGCGCACCACCCCGGCCGGCAAGCTTCGCATCGACACCGCGAAGATCAAAACGGAGGAGAATCTCGACGGCAAGTACCTGCTGCGCTGCGCAGACCCGCATCTGAGCGCCGAGGACATCGCCGTCGGTTACCAGCAATTACTGGAATTGGAGCGAGGCTGGCGCGACATGAAGCAGATCATCGACCTGCGGCCGGTCTATCACCGGCTCGAAGAACGCATCCGCGCTCACGTCATCCTCTGCTGGCTCGCCCTACTCCTCATCCGGATCACCGAGACCACCACCGGCGCCACCTGGCGGGCCATACGCCGCGAGCTCGACCGGATCCACCTCGGCACCTTCACCGGATCCGCCGGCCTGTTCCGGCAGGTCACCGCCCTCACGAAGCCGCAACTCGACCTGCTGGCAACGCTCGGCATCCCCCGCCCCAAGCAAGTCATCGACCTGCAGCCCACACCCCGCTGACCAGCCCGAACACCACCGCCTAGAGAAACGCCCTCCAGGCGGCTACAACCATGTGAGCCCAGCTCAGAGCACTGATCTGCCTCTCTAGCTCACTGAATTACGCGGAACACGGGGAAATCGGTGTCCACGTTTATGGGGGAAGCCCCGTCTCCAGGCCAGGGACATCGGCCACTGTCCAGATCCCGCACGGGAAACTGAAGCCGGGCTGGAAGGTCCGCTGGCGTGCCCGGGGCACCCTCGCCGGAACCACTGGTGCCTGGTCGGACTGGCAGGAGATCACCATTGCCCAGAACGCACCGACGGCAGCCCGTACGCTCGCCGCCTCTTCCAACCCGACCGCTGCTGAGATCAAGAGAGTCCTGCCCGAAGGTCCCGCTCGTGCCAGCGACGTCAGCTACTCCGAATGCCTGTCCGACGCGCGGACGGCGACGAAGGCCGGCTACTTCAAGAACAGGTTCGCGTACTGCAGGACCGTGAAATGGTACTACCGCCTGTACGTCGGCGGCACGGTTGTCTCGGAGATCAAGGGACGGCTCCTTTTCCGGCTCCGCGCCGAACAGGATGCACGCACCTTCTCGATGACCAAGCATGTGTTCATCGACTCGAAGTACGGCGTGCTGACGAGCAGCACGGTGTCCTTCCCAACGCTGCTCAAAGACCCCGCCTATCCCGGCAATACCACCAACTGCGCACGCGGCGCCGCGACCGGCACTGGTGCCTACAGTCCGGACGCGTGGGCCGCTAACACCAACCAATGGCAGATAGTCGAGACCTTCTACGCCAACCGCCGCACGGGCTACCACGAAATCGGGGAATGCACGCTGACCGGCTCCATGAAGGTTCGCTTCACCGTGGTGACCGTCGGCATCGCCGACCCGGTTTCGGACACCGTGCGATGCGACAAATCCCCGTCGCTGGGTTGGCTCAACTCGAACGGTGGAGGCTGCGTCGTCATGGACGTCGTACCCGCATTCACCATGACCAGGACCGACCAGAACCCTAATGGGGTCTCCTTCCCCAACATCTATGACCACATCAAACGAGCGCTCGATCCCGCGCAGATGCAGAACACGAACCCGGTGCCGGGCGGGCAGATGTTCCCCGACATCTCTGGGCCGAAGAGCATCCCTGGTGGCAGCGCCAGAAGGCCACTCCACCGCACGCCGTACTCCAGTGAGGTGATCTCAGAGAAATAATTCGGGCGATTAGGGGATCTTCGGGACGCCCGGGGTGGCGTTTCGGACCTTCTGGGAGAAGTCGTCGAAGGCCGGAGATAGACGTGGAGCCTCCGGTAGATGAGTTCTCACCACAAGAATCCCCGCCAGCCGAAAGGCTCCACGTGATTGCTCATCGTGCCATGCTCGACGTCTCCCGCGCGCTGGTTCACCATGTTGCCCGGCTGCTGAGGGACGAACGTCGCCGGCTCGGCACCCCGAAGGGCAGTCGCGCCCTGACGCCGTTCTGGCAGGCGGTACTGGTCCTGCGCTGGTTCCGGGGTGAGAGCGACATCCCCAAGCTCGGCCGCGACCACCGCGTCTCCCGCGCCACCGCCTACCGCTACATCGCCGAAGGGGTCGACGTCCTCGCAGCTCAAGCACCTGATCTGCATGAGGCCCTGGACCGCGCTCAGGCCGACGGGCTGGCCTACGTGATCCTCGACGGCTCCCTGATCCTCACCGACCGCTGCGCCGAGCAGATCATCAGCGTCAAGGGCGAGCCCATCGACGCCTGGTACTCCGGCAAAGCCCACCAGCACGCCGGCAACCTGCAGCCCTCTCGGCGCCCAACGGGCTCCCGTTGTGGATCGCCGAGGTCGAGCCGGGCTCGGTGCACGACCTGACCGCTGCCCGCACGCACGTGCTCGGCGCCTTGTACGCCGCAGCCACGGCCGGCCTGCCCACCCTCGCCGACAGCGACTACGACGGCGCCGGGATCGGCATTCACACGCCCATCAAGCAGCCTGAGGGAAACCAGACTCTCAGCCCGGACAACCGCACCTACAACCGGCTCCTGCGCGCCCTGCGATGCCTCGGCGAACGCGGATTCGCCCTGCTCAAAGGCCGCTGGCGGATCCTTCAGCACATCACCGCCAGCCCCAGCGCGATCGGCGACATCGCCCGCGCCGCTCTTGTCCTCACCCATTTCGAGCACAACCACCTACCGGCAATTCGCTGAGATCACGTCAGTGACAACGAGGCGAACCGGGGTGCGGCACAGGAAGCCTGCAAAAAGGAGTTCGGCTGGCTTCCCGAGCAAGAGAAAAAGGGAAAGAGTTGCGATGAGTTCCCCTTCGCCGCAACCTGGGAAGGCGCGGCTTTCGCCTTGCCGCGGCACAACTACTCGGTTCACCTAATCCCGACCGAGGAGAATACGAAGCACGGAGTCGTCCTCGGCGCTTGGTTCAGCAACAACCGAATACTCTCTGTCTGGCGTGAGCCCGACACAGCATACGCCGACGCGTTCTATGTGAAGATCAACTGACTCCGTGAGCGGCAAACCGCCCGGGGCGCCTGGCGCCCCGGGCGGTTCATGGATGAGAGGTGAGTACGATCGCCGAAAGGACCGCCGTCCTGACCGGAGAGACGGCCATTAGTGACTTCTATGGGATTCAGGACATTGGCGTCGAGGAAGAAGGGTTACGGGACGAGCCCAGCCCCTGGGACTGCCCGCCCCTCGGCTCCGGTGAATGGGTGGCCACCAGTCCCAACATCGTACGGCCGAAGACCAGCCCGGGCGCCGCGCTCTGCATCTGCTGCGAGGGCTGGGACGAGGAACCGCCCGACGACGGCTCCTGGCCGCATGTCTGGACCGGCGAGATCTATCTGAGCACCGGCAGGATAAGCGCCCTCAGCATGACCGGCGGCTACATTCACCGCAACTGGGTCCTCGACCTCGGTCGTCGCGCCACCACCTGGCGAGTTCGCATTCGGCGCAAGTTCCTCGACAACGACCGAGAACCCCTCTTCCCCCGCGATATCTACCAGGTGGACCTGTACATGCTTCAGTTCTGGCCGCAGTCGACCTGAGCTCGTAGCGGGCTTCCGGAGACCCAAGTGGCCAAAACCGCGGTCTGACCAGGGGGAGCACGGTCACGCCCAAGCTCATCCCCTATTTCTCGCCTGATCACGGTCTTACGGCCGCATGCGGGCACTGTCGGTTCCTATCAAGGTCTGCGAAGCAAAAGACCTGCGGCACCCGCTTTAGGAGCCGCTCGAGCCGTATCCAATCCGATATATCTGCTCATAGGTGATATGTGGCTTCCGTTCGGTGTGACTCACCGCGTCGTAGATGGCCCCGTGCACCATGGCAGCGCTCCGGGACTGCTCCGGCGGCTGCTGCTGGGCGACGTCCCACATGGTGGTCTGGGCGTTCCTGTCCCAGACGACGACCGCGTTGGCCCGCGGCGCCCCGTCCGATGCGTACGCAACCGACGAACCCAAGCAGATCGGCGACCCGGCGACGATCCACGCGACGGCCACTCTGACGGCTTTCCGACGTAAGCCAGCGGTCAACTTGCATGACTTGAGTGAGACATGCGAGCAAAGTACTACGCCCGTCTCACCCGTCACAGCAGCCCAACGACCGAATAGCCGATTAGTGAGCGGGTCCAAAGCGCTGCGTTCTCGCTGGCGCGAGCCAAGCCGGTCGGCGTCTCCGTCCGCAGGGCGAGGGCGGGGTCCGGTACGGGTTCGCCGACCCACGAGTCCAGGCGCCGCACCATGCTGCAGACGGAGGCCTCTCCCGGTGGGGTCAGCGCACCGCTTTCGAGCAGGGTGGCCGTGACCTGGCGCGAGTAGTGAACCGCGCCCGGTCTGTTTGGTCTCCACCGAAGCCGGGGCGATTCAGGTGATCGGTTGCGAAGCGTCACTGGAGGAGCTGGAGGTCCAGTGGAACAGTGTGACGCGCAAAGCCTCCTGATTCCGGATGCCCACTAAACCGGATTGCGGGCCGCAACTCAGGTGGGATCCTTCAGATCATGGAAGTCCGAGGCTGCAAGTTTGGCGGAGGCGACTTGAGAAAACCCTTAATCTGTCTCTCTCGTTGAGAGACTATGAGGTATGCAGCGGATAGCCCTCTACTTCCCTTACATCAACATCCGTGATGATCGTTGGCTCAAGGCCGTAGCCCTATATTGGCCCGCGATGGCACGAATCGTGCCGTCGGGGTATCGGACTGGTGATTCGCACGTTGCAAGAGCACTGGTGGATGAGCTCAACTTCATCGTTGGCGTGGATCCAACAGCAGCAGCGACTGCAGTGTCGTCGGCCTTCACTCAGACCATAGGAAAGCAACCCGCTCTGCTCCAGCACCTGCGTCCCCGATCGCCTGGCAGCTTCCCTGAGCGTGCACGACTCACGCATGTGACGGCTACGCCACATGATAGGGCGACTCCTTCCAGAGAAGACCTGGACGGGGCGCCGGTATCCGCAGGTATCATCAGCCATGAGATTGACCCTGCTCTCCAAGAAGTGCTATTCGATACAGGCCTAGCCTATATGGGGGAACGCATCATAGGGGGGGCCTGAACGGTGGGTCGTGGTACACCCACAGATGGCCTGGGTATATAAATGCGCACTCACGATGGAGATCGCACGGCAGAACCAATTGCAGCCGATCACAGACCAGATTGAGACTCATGCAGCGGACCAGGACTGGACCGCCGACCGAATCGCTGACGCCTTGCTGACGTCACCCGGTGAGCAGGTGCCTCGACAGGTTCAGAAGATGCATGAAACGCTTGCTCTCCTAGCCCTCGAAGTCGCCCTTCCAGCCGACCTCGACAACATTCCCATCAAGAAAATCGTCCACCTGCGTCAGAAGCATGGAGCTGAGTTCGACGCTTTCGGGCAGCTAGTGACCGCTACGGTCACCGAGCTGGCCGATAGCCTTGGGGAAGTCAAGGACCCCGGTATTCTCGACCACTACGTGCGTCAGGAGGTCGAACGGCGATTCATACGCCCTCTGCATGACCTACGAAAAGCCATGCGAGGCGTTGGCGTCGAATCAGTCCTTGGGCGCTGAACACGAAGTTCGAGGTGCCGGCACTCGCTACCGTTGCTGCAGGGAGTGCCGCCTTCGCCGGTCACCCTCTTCTGGCCGGCGGAGCAGCAGCACTCGGGCTCTTCGGCGTCGTGCGCGGCGCCAGGAAGACACGAGCCGAGAACCTAGCAGCTTCCCCCGTAAGCTATTTGCTGCACGTCGGAAACCTGGGACCAAAGTCACTGGCTCGTAAAGTTGTCGGTGATGCCGCAGGTCGAACCTGGCGGGAGCTGCCGTAGGAGCGGGCGCGCCTCACCTGCCACCAGCTCGATTGTTGTATGAGTCTCGATGCGGGGACTGGTTCAGGGGCGTATCGGAGTTGCTGGTATCGACAGTCGCTGGAGGCAGCCATTCAAGTTCCAATTGATCTATGGCGTGATCGTATAGCTCAGCCAGAGTTCGCAGTCGCCTCGATAGGTTCATGCTCGCCACATACTTTGGAAGAGACGACATGCGAGGCTGCTGAACGCGGCTAGGGAGCTCTTCCGTGTCCTCTATTACCCAGGCATCACGGCAGAAATGCGAGTTCAGGAGCCATGAAGGGGTAGTTCCGCGCTGAGAATCCAGTTCATGCTCAACACTCTCGTTGCTTAAGCTTGGGAGGTGGAGAACCGGCGCTGTTACATGCCAAGTAGGGGCATTTGAGGTAGCGGTTGCTTTAATCTGCAGAGGGCTGGCGAGATTTAGCTGCCATTTTGACCAACACATGTGTGGAATGAGTGCACGCAGGCCGGCCGCGGACTCAACTGGGTGTAGCGCCTTCTCGCGTAGGCACTCACTGCTTCCACTAGTGGCATATCGGAAGAGAGTGCTGAGCTTAAAGGGGATGAGAAGGTGACGTGGTAGGACATGCGCCGTTGTGTGTTCTCTCGTTTTTGCCCACGTCCTTACCGCAGGCTGTGTTCGGAAGCCACTGGGGTCGTCCCAGGATATGGAGGCTGGCGTACCTTCAGGCCAGGAGAGCAGGGTCATGGAGAAGGTAGAACTGCAAGTTCCCCAGTGGTTCTCATGGACGTCCCAACTGCCGCTGGGATCGACAAAGTGCAAGGCCGTGAGGACGCCGACACCTGAAGGCTCAATTATGTCGCCACCTTGGCTGTGCATCATGGCTCGGACGGCAGTTGCCGTAGGGGCGACTAGTCTTGCCGATTCTCTGGGCAAGGCATACGGCATTTCATCTGTGGGTCTGCCGAAGGTGCGCAGAGTCAGCCATGGGGGACTAACCGGGACGATATCTGGCAAATGCCCAGTGGAACCACAATGGCCCGTTGGACGAGTCTGCCTGCACCAGCAACGCAGGATGTTAGTCCACAGTGAATCGGCGAGATCAGTCACACACGTGGAGGCCTTCTCATCGAGCAGGAAAAGCACTCTCCGGAAACGGTTGCCGCGCCCAGCATTTAACGAACTAGTCAAAAGCGTGTCCAGGAAGGCACGGGTTTTTCCGCTTCCTGCCTGGCCGTTGGCATGCGGAGGCATGAACTCCGCCAACACCTCGATGGCCCTCTGCGATATGGCTTGCTCCGATTGCGGTCGATCCATCGCCGCTAGCGCTGAGTCTGGGGTTTCGGCCGTGACTTCTACGCATGAAATGATCAACCGAGGATTCAGGGCGCGCCGATTGTTCGTTGTGTCAAGGTCGCCGGCGCCTACTTGCGCTGACGTCGTCGCAGGAACAGCTTCGCCTGGAGCAGAGCTTGTGACTACGCGCCCGGGTTCCATAACGGCATTCAGACGCTCCGGTCGGGATTGTTGCCATTCTGGCGTCACAAGTTCCTGCTCATCAGAGGCTGACGCAGATGCTTCCCTCGGTTCGATCAGCTTCGGTGACCGAGCCAAGACATCGCAGGGATATTCGTCAAGGCGATCCTGCGGCGCACCCATGCTGTTCGACCAGGAGAGCTCTCGGTCCAATGCCGCAGCACAGGCACGTAGCAAGGCCGGTGGAGCGTGGCCGACTCGCAAGAGCGCGGCCGAGATTATGGCTTGAGCCACATGGTCGGCCACATCAGCGATGACGCCCTCGTCAATCAGATACTGCAGGATGCAGGCAGCCCCTCCAGGTAGGGCGACCACATTACGGATGAGCTGCCTCGGCAACTGCAGCGAGGCCGGCAACGGAAGTACGTGACCAGGTGATGGGGACGTCGTAAGCGCTTGGAGAGACGCAGCGTGGGGACAAGGCGGAGGAGGTGGTAGATGCCGCATCGCTGCCTGTGGGGTGCGTTGGGTGCCGACGTTGCAGCCGCCCGGGTTCCGCGGCCGAAGCCTGAGTGCGGCCGTAGGCGTGGACTGGCACATCCGCACCAACATCAGCACGAGGTCGTCGAGATCGAAGGACGGTTGCGCAGTGAGGGGCCTCGGTGATTCCGGACAGCCGTCTTATGGCGTAGAGCCTATGCGGCCGCTTGGAGCGAGAGGGACTCGTTAAGTACCTCCAAGGGAG